>NZ_JALAGT010000193.1 GCF_022712295.1 Galactobacter sp. | reverse complement strand
GTGCGGGAGGCGGGATGTGGGTGGCTGTGACAGAAAGCCTGGGGGAGCACCGGTGGGGTGCTGGGAAGCAGGCTGCGGTGACGGAAAGCCTGGGGGGAGAGGGTAAGTCAGCACCGTTCCACCTGCAGCGAACCGCGTCCCTCTGCGCGCACCGGGTTTGAGACAATGGGTCCATGCCTGAGATCGTCACCGGTTCCGTGTCCAACCCCGCCAATGGACAGCGTCGCTCCATCATGGGCCCGCTGGCGGTCGGCGCCATCGTGGTGCTGCTCTTCGTCTCCGTGCTCTTCGCAGCGAACCAGAACGAGGTGGTTGGCTGGATCGTCGCCTTCCTCATCGCAGCGTGGCTGATCTTCGCGATCGTTGCCCTCGTTGTGATCCGTCGTGGGGCACGAGCAGTGGGCAAGAAGTGGGACGACACCAATGCAAACCTCGCCGCACGTACCTCCGGGACCACCGTGGGCGTCATCGACGAGGAAGAACGTAACCACGAGCTGAAACTGGATCACTCCTTCAAGATCATCCAGGTGCAGCACGGCCAGGTCATCAAGTATCTGGGGCAGGAGGACGAATCCTCGCGCGACCAGGTCAATCGTGCGCTGGAGACCATCCAGATCACCGCAACGAACGCCCGCGACATGATCAACCAGCGCCGCAAGGACCGTAAGGCCCAGAGCGTTGACGGCGAGATCATCGACGAGTGATGCGAGCTCACGGCGCGTGTGCCGCGCCCCCGGCGCGTAACGCGCTGAGGCGAGCAAACGCCGTCGGGCATTAGAATGGGTGCGTGACTGCGAACGCCGAGATTCCCCTGCCCACCTTCCCGCCCTCTGTGGACAAGGGCACCGCGACGCGGATCGCCACGGTCAACGTCAACGGGATCCGTGCCGCGTACAAGCGCCACATGGAGCACTGGGTGGCCGAGCGCGACATCGATATCCTGTGCATGCAGGAGGTCCGCGCTCCCGACAAGATCGTCAACGACTTCCTGGCAGAGGACTGGCACGTCATCCACGCCGAGGCCGAGGCCAAGGGCCGCGCCGGCGTGCTGATCGCCTCCCGCGAGAAGCCGGAGGCGACCCGCGTCGGGATCGGCGAGGACTACTTCGCGACCTCGGGCCGTTGGGTCGAGGCCGACTTCACGATCAATGGCACGCCCCTGACCGTCGCAAGTGTCTATGTGCACTCCGGTGAGGTGGACACACCCAAGCAGGTGGACAAGTACCGCTTCCTGGACACCATGACCACCAAGCTGCCCGCTCTGGCCGCATCCGGCCGCGACGTGCTGCTGGTGGGCGACATGAACGTTGGCCACACCAAACTGGACATCAAGAACTGGAAGGGCAACGTCAAGCGCTCGGGCTTCCTGCCGGAGGAACGTGCCTACTTCGACCGCTTCTTCGGTGAGGAGATCGGGTTCCGCGACGTCGCGCGCCAACTGGCGGGCGAGGTCGACGGACCCTTCACCTGGTGGTCGTGGCGCGGGAAGGCCTTCGACAACGACACCGGTTGGCGCATCGACTACCAGATGGCCACTCCGGACCTTGCCTCCCGCGCCGTTCGCGCCGTGGTGGATCGCGCCGACTCCTACGACACGCGTTTCTCCGACCACGCACCCCTCGTCGTTGACTACCAGTTCTGATCGGCCCCGGCCGCTCGCACGCGTTCACACCGCGCGCTGAGCGCCGGGAGCCGAGCCAAAAACTTTGATTTAAGGATTCACTCCTCATGACTTCCGAGAATTCCGAACCGCGCATCCTCTCCGGTATGCAGCCCTCGGCGGACTCCCTGCACCTGGGCAACTACCTGGGCGCGCTGGTGAACTTCGTCAAGCTGCAAGACACGTCGGATGCGTTCTACTTCATCCCCGACCTCCACTCCATCACCTCCCCTGACGGTGGCACGGATCTGGCCAACCGCACGCGCACCACGGTGGCGCAGTACATCGCCGGCGGCATCGACGTGGAGCGCTCAACCCTCTTCGTCCAGTCCCATGTGCCCGAGCACGCGGAGCTGGCCTGGGTCCTCAACTGCATCACCGGGTTCGGTGAGGCCTCCCGCATGACGCAGTTCAAGGACAAGTCGGTGCGCTACGGTCAGGACTCCACCAACGTCGGCCTGTTCACCTACCCCGTGCTGATGGCTGCCGACATCCTCCTGTACCAGGCCAATCAGGTGCCGGTGGGCGCCGACCAGAAGCAGCACGTGGAACTCACGCGTACGCTGGCGCAGCGCTTCAACCACCGTTACGGCGAGACCTTCGTGGTCCCGGAGCCCTTCATCCCGGCCGAGGGTGCCAAGGTCTACGACCTGCAGGATCCCACCTCGAAGATGTCCAAGTCCTCGGCGTCCCCGAACGGCCGCATCAATATCCTGGACACGCCGAAGGTGATCGCCAAGCGCATCAAGTCCGCCGTGACGGATGACGGCAACGTGGTGGCCTTCGACCGCGAGACCAAGCCGGGCGTCTCCAATCTCCTCTCCATGCTCTCCGTGGTGACGGGTACGCCGGTGCCGGAACTCGTGGCCTCCTACGAGGGCAAGATGTACGGGCACCTGAAGGTGGATGTTGCCGACGCCGTGGTCGCCGCACTGGAGCCCGTCCGGACCCGCACGCTTGAACTGCTCGACGATCCGGCAGAGATCGATCGCATCCTCGCCCGGGGCGCGGCCAAGGCCCGCGAGGTCGCCTCCGCGACCTTGGCTTCCGTGTACGACGCGGTGGGCTTCTTGCCGCCGCTCGGCCGGGCCTGAGGGAAGGCACCACGATGGCGTCCCCGACCTCCGCTGCTGCCGACAGGATCGGCGTGGTGATCCGCGTACCGGAACCCCGCGCCGAACGGTTGCGCACCGTGAGGCGTCAGGCCGGGGACCCCTTGGCCGCACTCGAGCCTCACCTGACGCTGGTCACCGGCGTCCAAGTGGGGGACTGGGCTGCCGCATTGGAGCATGTCCGCTCGGTGGCCGCGGCCACGGCACCGTTCAATCTGCTTGTCCAGGGGGCAGGAACGTTCCGCCCGGTGACGCCCGTGGTCTATGCGGCTGTGGTGGAGGGTGTGGACGAGTGCATGCAGCTGCACGTGGCGCTGCAGTCGGGCCCGCTGGAAGCCTCGAGCGAGTACCCGTACGTGCCGCACGTGACGCTGGCCCAGCACGTGGATGATGCCGCACTGGATGCCGCTGCACTGTCCCACTCGTTGGAGCGCTGGTGGCTCTTCGCCGACTCGCTATCCGTGTATGCGGCGCCGGCCGACGCGACACCGGAGGAGTGGGAATTGCTTGAGACGGTGGCCTTGGGCGGCTGAGTATTTCCGTCCGTGGGCCGGGCCTCCACGCTGAGGCAGGGTTTCGCCCCTCGAGCCCAACCTTGCGCCAGAATTGCCCGTTCAACCAATTGAGACACGCGCGTTCCTAGGGGCCTGATGGGTTGGAAGGGCAAGACTGCTGGGAAGCGCGCAGCGGCTACAGAGAAGGGCCCCGGAACTCGTGATGAGTTCCGGGGCCCTTCTCACGTGAGCGCGAGTGAGGCGCGTCAGGCCGGTCTCAGACGGTGCGGTGCAGGATGGCCTGCTTGACCTCGGAGATGGCCTTGGTGACCTGGATGCCACGGGGGCATGCCTCGGTGCAGTTGAAGGTGGTGCGGCAGCGCCACACGCCTTCCTTGTCGTTGAGCACCTCGAGACGCAGGTCGGAGGCCTCGTCACGGGAGTCGAAGATGAAGCGGTGAGCGTTCACGATGGCGGCCGGGCCGAAGTACTGGCCGTCGGTCCAGAACACGGGGCAGGACGTGGTGCAGGCTGCGCACAGGATGCACTTGGTCGTGTCGTCGAAGCGCTCGCGGTCCTCGGCGGACTGCAGGCGCTCCTTGGCCGGCTGGTGTCCCTTGGTGATCAGGAACGGCATGACCTCGCGGTAGGACTGGAAGAAGGGCTCCATGTCCACGATCAGGTCCTTCTCGCACGGCAGGCCCTTGATGGGCTCCACAGTGATGGGCTTGGACGTGTCCAGGTCCTTGAGGAGGGTCTTGCAGGCCAGGCGGTTACGGCCGTTGATGCGCATGGCATCGGAGCCGCACACGCCGTGTGCGCAGGAGCGGCGGAAGGACAGCGAGCCGTCCTGCTCCCACTTCACGGTGTGGAGGGCGTCCAGCACACGGTCGGTGCCGTACATGGTCAGCTGGAACTCGTCCCAGGTGGCCTCCTCGGAGACCTCGGGGTTGTAGCGGCGGACCTTGAGGGTGATGTCGAAGGACTCGACGGCACCCGCGGTGCCGGCGTTGAGCTCGACCTTGGATGCGGGTTCGGCGACTGCAGTGCTCATCAGTACTTACGCTCCATGGGCTCGTAGCGGGTGAAGATGACCGGCTTGGTGTCGAAGCGCATACCCTTGATGCCCTCGGTCTCAGCCTCATCATCCTTGTAGATCATGGTGTGCTTCATGAAGTTCTCGTCATCGCGCTTGGGGTAATCCTCGCGGAAGTGGCCGCCGCGGGACTCGTGACGGTGCAGGGCGGAGACGGTCATGACCTCGGCGAGATCCAACAGGAAGCCCAGCTCGATGGCCTCGAGCAGGTCGAGGTTGAAGCGCTTGCCCTTGTCCTGGATGCCGATGTTGTTGTAGCGCTCGCGCAGGGACTCGATGTCGGAGAGGGCCTGGGCGATGGTGTCGCCGGAGCGGAACACCTGCATGTTGGCGTCCATGGTCTCCTGCAGGTCCTTGCGGATGGCGCCGACGCGCTCCGGGCCGTCGTTGTCGCGCACGTGAGCGACCTGCTCCTCGACGAAGGCCGTGGGGTTCTCGGGGAGCTCCACGAACTCTGCCGTTGCGGCGTACTTGGCGGCGTTGATGCCGGAGCGCTTACCGAACACGTTGATGTCCAGCAGTGAGTTGGTGCCGAGGCGGTTGGAGCCGTGCACGGACACGCAGGCCACCTCACCGGCGGCGTAGAGGCCGGGGACCACGGTGTCGTTGTCCTGCAGCACCTCGCCCTTGATGTTGGTAGGCACGCCACCCATCACGTAGTGGGCGGTGGGGAACACCGGGACGGGCTCGGTGTAGGGCTCCACACCCAGGTAGGTGCGAGCGAACTCGGTGATGTCGGGGAGCTTGGCATCGATGTGGGCCGGTTCCAGGTGGGTCAGGTCCAGGTAGACGTAGTCCTTGTGGGGGCCGCAACCGCGACCCTCGCGGACTTCGTTGGCCATGGAGCGGGCCACGATGTCACGGGGAGCCAAGTCCTTGATGGTGGGGGCGTAGCGCTCCATGAAGCGCTCACCCTCGGAGTTACGCAGCACGGCGCCCTCACCACGGGCTGCCTCGGAGAGCAGGATGCCCAGGCCGGCCAGGCCGGTGGGATGGAACTGCACGAACTCCATGTCCTCCAGCGGGATACCGCGGCGGTAGATCATGGCCATGCCGTCACCGGTCAGGGTGTGGGCGTTGGAGGTGGTCTTGAAGACCTTGCCTGCACCACCGGTGGCGAAAACCACGGCCTTGGCCTGGAAGGTGGCGATCTCGCCGGTGGAGAGGTCGTAGGTGACCACACCGGAGACGCGCTTCTGCTGGTACTCCGTGCCGTCCTCGCGCTTGGCTGCTTCCTCGGTGATGAGGACGTCCAACACGTAGACCTCGTTGTAGAACTCGACGTTGTGCTTCACGCAGTTCTGGTAGAGGGTCTGGAGGATCATGTGGCCGGTGCGGTCTGCCGCGTAGCAGGCGCGACGCACGGGGGACTTGCCGTGGTCACGGGTGTGACCACCGAAGCGGCGCTGGTCGATCTTGCCCTCAGGGGTGCGGTTGAAGGGAAGACCCATGTGCTCCAGGTCCAGCACGGCGTCGATGGCCTCCTTGGCCATGACCTCGGCTGCGTCCTGGTCAACGAGGTAGTCGCCACCCTTGATGGTGTCGAACGTGTGCCACTCCCAGTTGTCCTCCTCGACGTTGGCGAGGGCTGCGCACATGCCGCCCTGAGCCGCGCCGGTGTGGGAACGGGTGGGGTAGAGCTTGGTCAGGACCGCGGTGTGGGCGCGCTGGCCGGCCTCGATGGCGGCGCGCATGCCGGCTCCGCCGGCTCCGACGATCACGACGTCGTACTGATGTACCTGCATTCGTGTGATTCCTTAAAAGATCATGTCTTCTTGTACCCAAGTGGGTTTGGCTGCTCGGTTGCGGTGGCCCCGGTCAAGAGAGGTCACCGGCCGACTCAGCCGGCGGGGCAGAAGCCGTATTCCTTACCAGTGACCATGCAAGGGTCAAAGGTGAAGATCACCAGGGTGCCGAGGATGATGATGAACGCCGTGACGATGTAGAGGATGCCCTTGAGCCAGAACCGCGTGCGGTCCTTCTCTGCATAGTCGTTGATGATGGTGCGAACACCATTGGTGCCGTGCAGCATGGCGAACCACAACATGGCCAGATCCCAGATCTGCCACAGGGGGCTGGCCCACTTACCGGCAACGAAGCCCCAGTCGATGGCGTGCACACCGTCGCCGACCAGCAGGTTGGTGAACAGGTGGCCGAAGATCAGGACGATCAGGATGACACCGGAGATGCGCATGAACAGCCATGCGATCATCTCGAAGTTGGTGCGAGACTTGCGAGAGCGGTTGTACTTGGGGTCAATCCGCTGGGAGCGCGGTGCGTCGATCTGTGCGGTCATGATCAGTTGCCTCCCGTGAATGCAAGGGTGAGGTGACGGGCGCCGAAGGCCACCACGAAGACGACCCAGACGACCATGACGGTCCAGAAGAGGGCCTTCTGGATCTTGGGGCCCTGCTTGAGGAAGTCGACGAGGATCAGGCGCAGGCCGTTGAAGGCGTGGAACAGGATGGCGGCGACGAGCGCGAACTCGCCGATGGCCATCAGGGGGTTCTTGTAGGCCTCGATGACTGCGTCGTATGCGCCGGGGCTGACGCGTACCAGCGCGGTGTCCAGAACGTGGACCAACAGGAAGAAGAAGATGACGACACCGGTGACTCGGTGTCCAACCCATGACCACATGCCTTCACGGCCGCGGTAAAGGGTGCCGGAAGATGCCTTCGACACGTAAATACCTCCATGCCTCCACCGGGCGCGTGGTTGGTCCACGCAGGTGAGGGTGCTTCCCGATGTGAGCTTTTCAGGCCGATCCTAGACCACTTTCGAGCGATGTTCATGCTTCTGCGTGACTTCATGTGGCGAGCGTCACCCATGTTTCCTATTTCGGTTCCATGGCGCGGTATAACAGGCTTTTGAGGTATCGTAATTAATGCAGGTGAGGCTATTTCGGACCCATTCTCAGCGCGCATGGTTGACATACGCGGAATGGAGGATTAGCGCCGGACGTGAATGTGGGTGTGAGGGCCCCGTCCGGTACCGTGAATCCAATGAATGAGCCGCTGTTGGAGCGTTTTCATGCCGTCATCCCCGCTGGGGGGACCGGGACCCGGCTGTGGCCGTTGTCCCGTGCGGCCGCGCCCAAGTTCCTCCATGACCTCACCGGATCGGGTACCGCCCTGATCCGGTCCACCTATGATCGGCTGACGCCCTTGGCGGGGAACAGCATCATGGTGGTGACCGGCCGCGCCCACGGTGCGGCGGTGAGCGCCCAGCTCCCTGCACTCACGGTGGGAAACCTGGTCCTCGAGCCTTCCCCGAAAGATTCGGCCGCCGCCATCGGACTGGCAGCCGCCATCCTGTATCGCCGCGATCCGGACACCATCATGGGCTCCTTCGCGGCCGACCAGGTGATCGTCCCCGTCGAGGCATTCCAGCAGTCTGTGGTGGAAGCGGTCAGGATCGCCGCGACCGACAAGATCGTCACCATCGGCATCACCCCGACCTATCCCTCCACCGGCTTCGGGTACATCCGCTGCGGGGAACCCCTGGACGTGGAGGGCGCCCCGAACGGGCGCAACGTCGCAGAATTCGTGGAGAAGCCGGAAGAGGAGGCTGCGCAGCAGTACCTCGCATCCGGGCAGTTCCTCTGGAACGCCGGCATGTTCGTGGCTCCCGTTGCACTGATGCTCAAGCACCTCCGCGCCAATCAGCCCGAGCTGGCCGCAGGCGTGGAGAAGATCGCGGACGCATGGGACACGGAGCACCGGGACCACGTCATCGAGGAAGTGTGGCCCACGCTGCCCGGCATTGCCATCGACTATGCCGTTGCGGAACCGGCGGCCGCAGCAGGAGACGTGGCCGTGGTCCCGGGCGACTTCACCTGGGACGACGTGGGGGACTTCGCCGCACTCGGCCGACTAAATCCTGCTGCGGACGAGACCGGCACCACCGTTCTGGGTGAGGGTGCCCGCGTCTATGTGGATCAGGCCAGCGGCATCGTGGTCTCCGATACCAAGCGTGTCATCGCCCTGATCGGGATCGACGACGTGGTGGTGGTGGACACCCCCGACGCGCTCCTGGTGACCACCAAGGATCACGCACAGCAGGTCAAGGGTGCGGTGGAGGCGCTCAAGGCCCACGGTGAGACCGACGTGCTCTGAACGCGTGAACTCCGGAGTGCCTGAACCCCCGGCACCCGGAATCCCCGGCATAACCGACGTCACCGCATGCATAGACTGACAGCAACGGAAACCTGCAGCAGGAATATGGAGAACAGTCGTGGTCAAGGAAGTCATCCAGGTGCCCAAGGTGGGGCCCGTCGTGGAACGTCATCTCGATGAGCTGATCGCTTTCCGGCGTGACGTCCACGCCCACCCGGAGCTGTCCTTCCAGGAAGAGCGCACTACGGGGAAGATCATCGAGGTCCTCACGGCGGCCGGCCTGACCCCGCACCGTATGAGCGGTACAGGTGCCTGGGTGGAGATCGGTGAGGGCGACCTCGCCATCGGCCTGCGTGCCGATATCGACGCCCTGCCGCTCACCGAGAAGACCGGCCTGGAGTACGCCTCCACGAACCCCGGCGTGTGCCACGCCTGCGGCCACGACATCCACACCACGGTGCAGCTCGGTACGGCGCTTGCGCTGAAGGACCTCCACGACCAGGGTCTGCTCCACGGCCGCGTGCGCATCCTCTTCCAGCCCGCAGAGGAACGCATGCCCGGTGGCGCCAAGTCCGTCATCGAGCAGGGACTGCTGGGCGACGTCCCGCGGGTGCTCGCCCTGCATTGCGAACCGCGCGTCCCTGTTGGCCACATCGCCACCCGCATCGGTGCCATCACCTCCGCCTCCGACACCATCCGCATCCGCCTGGTGGGCCGCGGCGGCCACACGTCGCGTCCGCACCTGACCGAGGACCTGGTCTTCGCGTTGAGCCAGATCGCCGTCGGTGTGCCGGCCGTGCTCTCCCGCCGCATCGACGTCCGCTCCGCGGTGTCCGTGGTGTGGGGACAGATCAACGCAGGCAATGCCCCGAACGCGATCCCCAGCGTCGGCACGCTCTCTGGCACCATGCGCTGCCTGGACGGCAAGGCCTGGGAGTCCGCCGGAGAGCTGTTGGACGAGGTCGTGGCCCAGGTCGCCGCCCCGTACAACGTCAAGGTGGACCTGGAACACATCCGTGGCGTGCCTCCTGTGGTGAACACTCCGGAGGAGACGGCCCTGATCGAGGAGGCCGCCCGCGGCGAGATCGGTGCGGACGCCATCGAGCTGATCGGCCAGTCCATGGGGGGCGAGGACTTCGCCTGGATGACCCAGGAGCGTCCCGGTGCCATGTTCCGCCTGGGAACACGGCGCCCGGACGGACCGGAATACGACCTGCATCAGGGCAATTACAACCCGGATGAGCGCGCCATCGGGGTGGGCGTACGGATCATGACCGCCTCCGCCTTGCGCGCGGTCGCGGAGCGCAACGCGGGCGTCAGCCCGCGCTGACGGCGCGGGGCAGCAACCCCGGATCCATGCCCGACGGCGGGACGCGAGTCCCGCCGTCGGGCATCCTTGTGTACGCGGGCCATGCCTCGACATGTGACAAGCACATTTCGCCCGGTTCATGCATCTCGTGGCATTCATAGTGCTTCATATTCCGGGGTATCCTGGTCCAGGTGCTTACCCCTGAGGTGGGAATAGCACCGCCCGCATCGCCGACCAGGAGGCTCTTTTGAAGACCACCCGTACCCGTATGGGCGCTGCCGCGTCCGTTCTCGGAATCGCAGCGCTCGTTCTTGCAGCGTGTGGTTCCGCCCCTGAAGACTCGAAGGGGTCCGACTCCGCCGATTCCGGCTCCTCGACCTCGGCACCCAAGGGTGAGCCGGCCACCGACTTCATCGGTTGCATCGTCTCCGACTCGGGTGGATTCGACGACCAGTCCTTCAACCAGACCTCCTACGAGGGGCTGAAGCAGGTGGAGGCCTCCCGCCAGATCCAGATCAAGGAAGCCGAGTCCAAGGACGACTCCGACTTCAAGCCGAACCTGGACGGCATGGTCAAGAACAAGTGCGACATCACCTACTCCGTGGGCTTCAACCTGGCCAAGGCCACCAAGGAAGCAGCGGACGCCAACCCGGATGCTCACTTCGCGCTCCTGGATGACGACTCCGCCAAGGCGGACAACATCAAGAACCTGACCTACCAGACCGATGAGGCCGCCTACCTGGCCGGCTACCTGTCTGCGGCTCAGACCAAGACCAACAAGGTCGGTACCTTCGGCGGCATGAAGATCCCCACCGTGACCATCTTCATGGAGGGCTTCGCCGAGGGCGTTGCCAAGTACAACGAGGACAACGACAAGAACGTCCAGGTCCTTGGCTGGAACACCAAGAAGCAGGACGGCACGTTCGTCGGCGACTTCGAGAACCAGGACAAGGGCAAGTCCATCACCGCCAACCTGCTGGCTCAGGGTGCGGACATCATCATGCCCGTGGCCGGTCCGGTCGGCCTTGGCGCACTCTCCTCCATCCAGGAGTCCAAGGATCAGGGCAACGACGTCAAGGCCGTGTGGGTGGACGCCGATGGTTACAAGTCCGCTCCGAAGTACAAGAAGATCATGCTGACCTCCGTCATCAAGGCCATGGACAAGACCGTGGAGGACGTGACCAACGAGGCCATCGACGGCAAGTTCTCCAACGAGCCCTACGTCGGCACCCTGGAGAACGAAGGCGTGGCGCTTGCCCCGTTCCACGACTTCGACTCCGAGGTCTCCGATGAGACCAAGAAGCAGCTGGATGACATCAAGGCCCAGATCATCTCCGGTGATCTGAAGGTCGGTTCCTCCAAGTAACTCGGATGGTGTGACACGGGTGCCATCCACCACGCAACCCGTGGTGGATGGCACCCGCTGTCTGTCCCCGGCCCGGAAGCGGCCGCACACGGTCCCCCTGTTTGACCCCAACGAGCGGATACATCCCACGTGAAACTCGAACTCGAGAACATCTCCAAAGCGTTCGGTGACTTCTACGCCAACAAGGACATCTCCTTGACCGTGGAACCCGGACAGATCCACGCCTTGTTGGGCGAGAACGGCGCAGGGAAATCCACCCTGATGAACGTGCTCTACGGCCTGTACGAACCCACCGCCGGGCGCATCCTGGTCGACGAGGTGCCGATGCACTTCGAGGGGCCGGGCGACGCCATGGCGGCGGGCATCGGCATGGTCCACCAGCACTTCATGCTGGTCCCGGTCTTCACCGTGGCCGAGAACGTCGCGTTGGGCGCGGAGTCCACATCGGCCGGGCTGTTGAGCCTCAAGGAGACGCGGCGCAAGATCAAGGAGATCTCCGACCGCTACGGATTCGGTGTGGATCCCGACGCCATCGTCGAGGACCTCCCGGTGGGCGTGCAGCAACGCGTGGAGATCATCAAGGCTCTGGTACGCCAGGCCAAGGTGCTCATCCTGGATGAGCCCACCGCCGTGCTGACGCCGCAGGAGACCGACGAACTCCTGGCGATCATGAGGGACCTCGCGTCCTCCGGTACCTCCATCGTGTTCATCTCCCACAAGCTGCGCGAGGTCAAGGCCGTCTCGGACGTGATCACCGTGATCCGTCGCGGCCAGGTGGTCGGGGACGCAGAGCCCACAGCGGAGCAGTCGGAGCTGGCCGCGATGATGGTGGGCCATGACGTGTCCCTGAAGGTGGACAAGGCTCCGGCCGAGCCGGGCGAGGCCACGTTCTCCATCCGTGACCTGGTGGTCGCTGACCGCAGCGGGCAGCGGCCGGTGGACGGCATCAGCCTGGACATCTCGAAGGGCGAGATCCTGGCCGTGGCCGGTGTGCAGGGCAACGGCCAGACCGAATTGGCCGAGGCCATCATGGGCCTCACCAACGCCCACGTGACCGGCTCCATCAAGCTCGAGGGGCGTGAGCTCCTGGGCCGCACACCCCACGACGTCCTTCACGCCGGAGTGGGGTTCGTCCCCGAGGACCGTACCGAGGACGGCCTGGTCGGTTCCTTCACCATCGCAGAGAACCTGGTCCTGGACGTTTACGGGACCCCCAAGTTCTCCACGGCTGGCTCCATGAAGATGGGAGCCATCGCCAAGAACGCCACCGAGCTCGTGGACGAGTTCGACATCCGCGCGCAGTCCATCCAGTCCCTGGCCTCCCAGCTCTCCGGCGGTAACCAGCAGAAGGTCGTCATGGCTCGCGAGCTCTCCCGCCCGCTGAGCCTCTTCGTCGCCTCCCAGCCCACCCGAGGTGTGGATGTGGGCTCCATCGAGTTCCTGCACGAGCGCATCGTGGCCGAACGCGACAAGGATACGCCTGTGCTGATCGTCTCCACCGAGTTGGACGAGGTGTACGCGCTCGCGGATCGCATCGCGGTGCTCTTCGACGGCAAGGTGATGGGCATCGTGGAGCCCGACACCCCGCGTGACGTGCTCGGCCTGATGATGGCCGGAAGCACCCTGCAGGAGGCGCTCGACGCCGCCGCGGACGTGGAACCCGGTCCGGTGGCCGCAGCCGCCCCGGACGAAGGCCCCGAGGAGACCGCCACGGTGATCACCTCCGACGCCATCGAATTGAACGAGTCTGAACTTCCCGCAGACCCGGAAGGAACTGAGAAGTGAGCAACAAACCAGCCACCGCTGATGCGCAGGAGCCAGGGCTGATGCAGCGCATCGTGCGCGGCTCCACCCTCACCTCGATCCTGGCCGTGGTCGTGGCCCTGATCATCGGCGGCCTCATCATCGCGCTGACCAATCAGGACGTCTGGGAGAAGTCCTCGTACTTCTTCGCCCGCCCCGGTGACACCCTCGGCGCGGCCTGGGATGCGGCCTCCAAGGCTTATGTGGCGCTCTTCCAAGGCGGCATCTACTCTCCGGAGCAGGGTTTCAAGCCCATCGCCGCGTCGCTGACCAACGCCGCGCCCCTGATCCTCACGGGGCTTGGCGTGGCCGTGGCCTTCCGCTCCGGCCTGTTCAACATCGGTGCTCAGGGCCAGATCATCTTGGGCGGTATCTTCGGCGTCTGGGCCGGCTTCGCCTGGAGCCTTCCCTCCTGGCTTCACATCGTCGTGGTGATCCTGATGGCTGCCCTCGGTGGTGCCGTCTGGGGTGGCATCGTCGGCTGGCTGAAGGCCGTCACAGGGGCCCACGAGGTGATCCTCACGATCATGCTCAACTACGTGGCCCTGAAGCTGCTGAACTTCGTGCTGACCCAGGCTGGGTCGCCGTTCAAGACCTCAGCCACCGGTGGTGCGGTGTCCAAGGACCTCAAGGATTCCGCCCACTACCCTGACCTGATCCCGGGCAGTGGACTGGACCTGGGATTCCTGGTGGCCATCATCGTCACCATCGTGGTCTGGTGGCTCATGAGCCGCTCCACTCTCGGCCTGCAGCTGCGTGCCGTGGGTGAGAACCCCCATGCGGCCCGCACCGCAGGCATCAACGTCAAGATGGTCACCCTGGTGGCCATGCTGATGGCCGGAGCCCTGGCCGGCATGGCCGCGCCCTCGCAGCTGATGTCCCAGGACCACCGCCTCACCGGCTCGGTGGCCGCCTCGATCGGCTTCGACGCCATCACCGTGGCCCTGCTCGGCCGTTCGACCCCCATCGGTACCTTCTTTGCCGGCCTCCTGTTCGGCGCCTTCAAGGCCGGTGGCATCGAGATGCAGCGTGTGGGTCTCTCCAGCGACATCGTGCTCGTGGTGCAGTCACTCATCGTGCTCTTCATCGCTGCCCCGCCGCTGATCCGGGCCGTCTTCGGCCTCAACAAGGTCGGTAGACCCAAGAAGAGGAAGAAGAAACTGGCCTCCACCGTTGCCGCGTCCACCGAAGGAGGTGCGGCATGAGCACCGCAGCCAAGACCGAGCAGAATCCTGCCAACGTGTCCGAGCAGGAAAAGCGTCCGGTGGTGCGTAGTTGGCGAACCACCATCGTGTTGGGTGTCCTGGCCCTGATCGGGCTGGTGGGCTTCGGCCTGCTTGGCCCCAACAAGGACGCCACGTTCGTGGTCAGCCAGGCCGCTGACGCGATCCAGATTCCCAACATCACGGTCTCGGGCAAGCTCACGGGCCTGCTCACGGGCGTGCTCATGGCCCTCATCGCTGTCTGGAGCTACCTCCAGGCCAAGCGGGGCAAGAAGGTCCCCGGCTGGGCCGTGGTGGTCTTCGGCATCCTCTTCGTGGCGGCCTTCCTCACCTGGTGCGTCTCCATGGGTGACCCGGGCATGGACATGCCCCCGCTGCCGCTGCAGCTGCCCAACCTGTTGGTGCTGGCCGTGGCCTCCTCCATCCCGCTGATCTTCGGATCCCTGGGCGGCGTGATGAGCGAACGCTCCGGCGTGGTCAACATCGCCATCGAGGGCCAACTGCTGGGCGGCGCCTTCTCCGCTGCCCTCTTCGGAACCGCCTTCGGCAGCGTGTACGTCGGCATGATCGCGGCTGCCGTGGCCGGTGCTCTGGTCTCGATGCTGCTGGTGCTCTTCGGCCTCAAGTACCGCGTGAACCAGGTGATCGTGGGCGTGGTGCTCAACGTGTTGGTCTCAGGCCTGACCGCCTACCTGCTGCACTCCGTGCTCAACGAGGGTGACAACAAGGACCACTTCAACTCCACACCGACGCTGCCCAAGATCTCCATCCCGGGCCTGAGCGAGATCCCGCTGATCGGCCCCGCACTGTTCAACCAGACCCTGCTGGCCTACCTGATGTACGTGGCCGTGTTCGTGGTCTGGTTCGCGCTGGGTCGCACACGTTGGGGACTGCGCACGCGTGCCGTCGGCGAGCATCCCAAGGCGGCAGACACCCTCGGCGTGAAGGTCAACTCCCTGCGTTTCGTCAACGTCACCATCGGTGGCGCTCTGGCCGGCCTGGGTGGTTCCTACTTCACCCTGGTGTCGGTGCACGAGTTCAAGGAAGACATGACCGCGGGTAGCGGCTACATCGCCTTGGCGGCCGTCATCCTGGGCCGCTGGAACCCGATCTCCGCCGCACTGGCCGGGCTCATGTTCGGTTTCGCGACCAACCTGGGGCAGCAGGTCACCGTGCTGCAGACCCCCGTGCCAAGTCAGTTCTTCGAGATGTTGCCCTACCTGGTGACCATCCTGGTCGTGGCCGGGCTGGTGGGTAAGTCGCGTGGCCCTGCGGCCAGTGGCGAACCCTACGTGAAGGAATAGCCATGACGGTGGACTGGGAAGCCCTCAAGGCCGCCGCCGTCGCTGCTACCAGCCACGCCTACGCCCCCTATTCGGGGTATGCGGTGGGTGCGGCTGGCCTGAGCGAGGACGGCCGACTGGTATCGGGCTGCAACGTGGAGAACGCCGGCTACGGGGTCACGCTGTGCGCCGAATGCACCATGATTGGCGAACTCGCGATGACCGGCGGGGGCAAGCTGGCCGCCTTCACCTGCGTCAATGCCAGCGGCGAAACCATCATGCCCTGCGGCCGCTGCCGCCAGCTGTTGGCGGAGCATGCCGGCCCGGATTTCGTGGCCCTGGGCGTGCGCGGCGAGATGACGCTTGACCAGCTGCTGCCCGCGGCCTTCGGCCCAACCGACCTGAACTGACTTGAGGAGCATTCCTGTGGCAATCGAACCCTTCGACGCCGTCGACGTCATCGCAGCAAAGCGTGACCGTAAGACCCTGAGCCCGGAACAGATCGACTGGGTCGTGGATGCCTACACCCGCGGGGTGGTTGCGCCGGAGCAGATGAGTGCGCTGGCCATGGCAATCTTCCTGAACGGCATGGACCGTGCCGAGATCGCCCGTTGGGCCGACGCCATGATCCGGACGGGGGAGCGGCTCTCCTACACCGGGCTCGCCCGCCCGGACGGGACGCGGATCCCCACGGCGGACAAGCACTCCACCGGCGGAGTGGGAGACAAGATCACCCTGCCCCTGGGCCCACTGGTGGCCTCCTTCGGCGTGGCGGTTCCACAGCTCTCCGGCCGCGGGCTGGGCCACACCGGCGGCACGCTGGACAAGATGGAGGCCATCTCAGGGTGGAATCCCAACCTGAGCAACGAGGCCATGTTCTCGCAGCTCGAGGACGTGGGTGCCATCGTGGCCGCAGCCGGCGCCGACCTGGTCCCGGCCGACAAGCTGCTCTACGCGCTGCGGGACGTCACCGGCACGGTGGAGTGCATCCCGTTGATCGCCACCTCCATCATGTCCAAGAAGATCGCGGAGGGCACCGGTTCCTTGGTGCTTGACGTCAAGGTGGGATCCGGGGCGTTCATGAAGACCGAGGAGCAGGCCCGCGAGCTGGCCCGCACCATGGTGGACCTGGGAGGCGACGCCGGGGTGAACACCGTGGCGCTGCTGACGGACATGTCCACGCCGTTGGGCCTCACGGTGGGCAATGCTGTGGAGGTCGAGGAGTCCCTCGAGGTCCTGGCAGGTGGTGGTCCGGCCGACGTCGTGGAGCTGACCGTGGCACTGGCCAGGGAGATGCTGGCCGGTGCAGGTGTCACCGACGTGGACGTGGCGGCCAACCTGAACAATGGCAAGGCCATGGACGTGTGGAACCGCATGATCTCCGCTCAGGGCGGGGACCCGAACGCCGCGCTGCCCACCGCCAAACATGAGGACGTGGTCTACGCCGAAGCCGATGGCGTGCTGCTGAGCCTGGATGCGCTGAGCGTTGGTGTGGCTTCCTGGCGCCTCGGTGCCGGCCGCGCGCGCAAGGATGATCCGGTGCAGGCCGGCGCGGGGATCCGCCTGCATGCCAAGCCGGGGGCAACGGTTCGTCGCGGCCAGCCGCTCGTGACCCTGCTGAGCGACGACGAGGCCCGCTTCGCCCGCGCCCGTGAGGCACTCGCGGGTGGCGTCATCATCGGGCCAGAGGGTGATCGTCCCGCGCTGCGTGGCATCGTCCTGGATCGCATCGCCTGACGCGGCGTCATGTCCTGCCCCGAATGGATGAAGTTCCCAGGTGATCGGGAGAAAATGGGGACACAAAGATTCGTGGGTGCCTCGGGCGCCAACGCCGGTGCACCTGGAAGGACATCGCTGACAGCCCATGTCGTGGACTGATTGGATGCACGCCATCAACGACGGCGTGCTGCACGCGGCCTGGGCCTGGTGGGTTCTGCCTGTGGTGTTCCTGCTGTGCGTGATCGACGGCTTCTTCCCCGTGGTTCCATCGGAATCCCTGTTGGTGGCGTTGTCCTCGGTGTGGGTCGGGCGCGGCTTCCTCCCCCTGGTGGTGCTGGTCCTGGTCGGCGCCGCGGGGGCCTTCGTGGGCGACCAGATCGCCTTCCGCATAGGTAAGGCACTGGGCCAACGCCGAACCAAATGGATGCAAAGACCACGTGTGGCCAAGGTGTTCGACGCCGCTGAGCGGCAGTTGCGCCGTCGCGGCGCGGTGCTCATCTTCTCCGCCCGCTACGTGCCCATCGGCCGCGTGGCCGTCAACTTCACCGCGGGTGCCACGGGCTACTCGGCGAAGCGCTTCGCGTTCCTGGACGGCATGGGTTGCCTGCTCTGGGGAATCTACTCGGTCTCCATCGGGGCCCTGGCCGGGAACTGGATGGAGCACAACAGGGTGCTCGGCATCGTCCTCTCCATCGCTGTGGCCATTGTGCTCGGCTGGCTGCTGGATCGTCTGGTGCACACTCTGGTGATGCATCGATACCCCAAGGCCCTGCGGAACGCCCTGGTCCGTGCTGACGCCGATCCAGAGGCGGTGGCGGAGAGCGGGCCGGAGACTGAGGACACGGACGGCGCGGTGAAGCAGCGTCCCAACACGACCCCGGACGGATCACAGAACTCGGACGCCGTCTGACCCTCTTCTACCACCATGCCCGACGGCGTGTGCCCGCCTCCCGCGGGCACGTTCCCGGGCGCACCGGCACTCTGCCACGCCGGCATTGGGTAGTTGACCGCAATCAAACCGTCAGACCCCTCCGGGACACTTGGTTCATGGAAACGGGTAGCGGTTCCATCGCTCTGGCGGTGGACAGTATGCAGGCATTACGGGAGGTCATCGACCTCTTGAACGGTGATGCCTCCCGCACTCGTGCCGGACTGTATGACGCAGCCGAGCAGGTGACTCGGGTGCACAACATGCTGGAAGCGCTGAACCTTGATTTGGCTAACCGGTACCGGGACGTGGTGACCGAGGACTTGGCCGCTGTGGCTCCAGCTGGGCGGAGGGCGCCGCGGACCGGGCAGCGGTTGGCCGAGCAGGCGCGGCGGGGGACGGGTCAGGATCTTTCCCCGGCCTGGCATCTCACCCCGAATGCCTCCCGCAAACGCGTGGGGCTGGCCCGCATGGCCGCCAACACTTTGCCCGAATGCGTGGGCCAGGTCCGCAAGGGTGAGGCCACCGAAGACCACCTCACAGCCGTCCTCCACGAGGCCGTCGTGTTGGAACCGGAGGATCAGGCCCGCATCGACCACGACCTCGCCCAACAACTCCCTGACCTGACCGTGGGGGCGGCGAAGGCGGCCGCGTTCAAGCGGGCGGCGGAGTTGGATGCGGCGACCATGGTGGAGCGGGCCGAACGCGCGGCCAGACATGCCCACGTCTCCGTCCGCCCGGCACCGGATTGCAT
>NZ_JALAGT010000192.1 GCF_022712295.1 Galactobacter sp. | reverse complement strand
GAAGAAGACCGGCGCAGGCGAGTCCGCATGAGGCACACCCGACCCGAACCCAGGATCGGAGCAAACCCAGGATCAGAGCAGCGGCGAGACCGCCAGAAAGAGGACAGAGGCGGCCAGCGCACTGACGATCGGGGTGAGCACCCAGTACCCGCCGATCCGGAGTGCGGTGGACCAGTTCACGCTGGTGTGTCGGTGATGGGTCCCCGCGCCGACCAGGCCGGCAGTCACGGCCTGCGTGGAGGAAATCGGTAGCCGGAACACGAATGCGCCGACGAACAACAACACCGACGACACGGCGTTGGCCGTTCCTGCGCGCATCGGATCGAGCGTCACCAGACGAGTCGAGAGTGTATAGGTGATGCGCCAGCCGCCTCCCAGGACGCCGATGCCGAGGAGGACGGCTGCGGTGACTTGGAGCCACACGTGAGAACCGTCGGACATGGTGATGTTTGCGGTTGACAGGGTGAGCAGCGCCAGGGCCAGGGCTCGCTGGCCGTCTTGCATCCCATGAGCCAAGGCCACCGCACAGGCTCCGATGGACTGCATGGTCCCGCCCACGGAGGCCGCCTTGCGCGGCCCCATGTTCCGGGCTCCGAACACCACACCAACGGCCGCCAGGTAGGACAATCCGATGGCCACCACCGAGGCCACCACCAGGGGGATGGCGACCTGTTGAAGCAGCATGGCAGCGGCATCCGGTAGAGACCGGTGCTGGATGATCGCCGACGCCATCGAGGCGCCCGCGATGCCTGCGATCGTGGCATGCGTGGAGGACGATGGCATTCCCCGCCACCACGTATAGACGCTCCATGCCCCCGCTGAGAGCAGGCCGAGGAGAATGACCGCCAGCCCGGAATCACCGTGGGGAACGGAGGCGTCGAAGCTTTCCGCGAGCGCGATCGAGAGGCCGGAGGAGATCAGTCCGCCCAGGGTGGTGAACAGGGCAACCACGGCGAGGGCGACACGAGGCGTGAGCGCTCGAGTGCGGACCGCGGCCGCCACGGAGTTGGAGGCATCGTGGAAGCCGTTGAACAGGGTGGAAGCGGCGAGGGCCACCAAGGTGGCGCCGACGAGGAACGGGGTCAAGGGTTCAGGATTCCTTGACGAGCACGTGGCCCAGACGGTCAGCGAAGCTGGCCAGTGCCTCGGAGGCGCGGCCCAGTTCGTCGGCCAGGACCTTCCGCTTGAGGCTGGTGGAGGCCTTGGGGAGGTCCGCGATCTCCAGGTTCCAGTCCCGCTGAGCCCTCCGAGCACGCGAGCCGAGCCGCAGCATATCCAGCCAGGCCTCTTCCAAGGACTCCAGCCGCCCGAGGCCGCCCAGCGCAGCTCGAGCCAGTGTGGCCTGAGTCCTGAGGATCTCCAGCAGTTCAGGGAGGCGCTCCGATGTGATGGCCTTGGCGTCGACGGCGTCCGGGAGCAAGGGTGCCGCTCCTACTACTGAGGAGATGGCCCTGTGCAGTTCACGGGAGAAGTCGTAGAGGTCCTCGCGCGGGAGCACGTTGACGAAGGAGGAACGCAGATGGGTCAGCAGCGCGTAGTGCAGGTCCCCAGCCTTGATCTCGAGCCCTTCCAGCTGCCGCAGAAATGGGTCGGGCCGGTCGGGGCCCAACAGCTGGGAGGTGATGTCGAGGGTCTCCTCGAGGACGCCGGCAAGGGAGGTCAGCAGTTCCAGACTGCGGGTCTCGCTGGGGAAGAAGCGCAGTCGCACGTCTCACCTTCACAACTCGTCGAAGCGGGGGCCGGCATGCGTTGTGGCGCGGGCCGACGGGATGGACGGTGCCTCAGTGTAGTCGGACTGAATGAACGCGGAGGTTTGCGTGGTTGTCCTCATGCCCGACGGCTCGGAGGCAGTGGCGCCGGCAGCGCGCCACTGCGTGGCGCGGCATGGCGTCTGGTGCACCAGGGAGAGGTTCAAGGCGACGCCGGGCAGGGAGCGCCTCTCGGCGGAAGGCCGCTCGTAGCGGCAAAATGTTGGAGCCCGGGGCTACCAGCAACCCGGCGTCGCGATACCCAGTCTTCGCGGTTCGGTGCCGCCGTGTCAAACGGTGGATTCCTTGCCCGATCTCTGGGCTTGCTGGCACCTGCGGCACAGTTCCGGGACAGGTTCGATGAGTAATGTCGAAGACACCTCAAAGGGTGCGAGTGATGACAGCGAAAGGCCCCGACCGTTGCCGGTCGGGGCCTTTCGTATGCCGAGTGTGCTCAGTCAAGGAGTCCTTTGCGCCACTCCGAGGCACTGGCCTCCAGTTCCTCCGCGGTGCGGTGTAGCCGGGCCGCCGAGTGGGTCAGTGCCGTGCCGCGGGAGGTGTCGGCGGGGTCGGCTGCGTCGGCGTGCAGTGATTCACCGATGGCGACGACCTTGCAGAACGCGGCGGCACGCAGCAACGCCATGTCGAAGTCCCCGGTGAAGGCGCCGGAGAGGATGGACGTGGTCAGGTCAACGAGTTCCTTGGGCCCGGGCGGCTCCTCGACGCCGGCCACCACGCGCTGAAGCGGCGCGTGCGCGCGGCCGTCTCTGAACCACGTCGCGCATTTCTGCGGGTCCTGCAACACCACCCTGCGTAGCGCGTAGAGCCGCCAGAGGGCTCCGGGCAGGGAAACGGGCGGGCATCCGGCCCACAATGCCGCGATCTCCTGCAGTCCGTCGGCGTCGGCCAGGCTCACCAGCCTGTTGAGAACCGTCGGATCGGTGTTCGCTCGCCCGCGCATCACCAGAGTGCGCGCGGTCGTGTGCGCGGCCTCGGAGAGGGCCGCGGGGTCGGCGCCGCCTTCGAAGCGCTCGATCATGTGGTTCTCGAACAGCGCGGGGCGGTGGTACTGGCGTGGGGTCATCGTCCCGAAACGATACGCGCTCGACCGCGCTCGCCGTAGGGATTGCGTCACGCCGTACCGTGCCCGACGACGCGTGTTCGGGTTGGGTGCCCACGTCCCCTAGAATGGTGGGCGGTTCGGTCTCGCGGCCGTTCCGGGCCTATAGCTCAGCTGGTAGAGCACTGGACTTTTAATCCATTGGTCGAGGGTTCGAGCCCCTCTGGGCCCACCATGATGATATGAACGGCGCGGCTGCCAGGCCGGAGACCGTCAGGCACGGGTTCGCCGTCAGTGACGAGTCGCAGTCTGCGGATGGCACCGTCCTCCTCCTCCGCGATCACCTGCGTGCCGATGCCGAGGTACTAGAGGTACTACTGGATGAACGGCAGAGCTTCCATAGCAAATGTGAGCGAGTCGATTTCTCGCGTGAGCGCCGGATCGGTGAGGGGTAGGGCTCTCCAGAAAGCCAGGCCGTTGACGACGCTCAGAAGGAAGTGCGCCCTTGCTGTGTTGTCACCTTCTGCAAGTGCCCCCTGTTCAACAAGAATCGAGAGCCACGTCTCGATGCGTCGCATGGCCTGTTCGTCGAACCCGGCATAGGCGGAGCGGAGATTGTCGGGTGCGTCAGGGCTGATGTAGTTCTGGAAGATCTCCCCCCATCGTTGGCGCGCCTCTTCGCCGGTGCCGATGGCCGCCACGAGCCTGCCCAAGTTCTCGGTCAGCCGCTGCCGCGCTGGAAGCGCCGTGTCATGGATGCGGTCGTCGGGCAGCGCCTGTTCGTACATCGACGCAAGAACTGCGTCCAGCAGGGCTCGTTGAGTAGGGAAATGGTGCCGCAGGGTCCCCATGCCGACGCCCGCTCGCGATGCCACCGCGCGAACTGTCAGGCGCTGCCCGTCGTCCTCTTCCACTATCGAGGCGGCTGCATCCAAGATCTTCTGGCGTGTGTCCATGATTCCTTCTGAAGTGCGGCAATGGATGTGGTGTCACACTAGCACGTTGTGCTAGTAGTGCTTACTAGCACGGTGTGCTAGTCGTATCGATGTGGACGCACAGTGCTCACGTCCATGGCTGCGGCCGACTTGAGAACGTCTGAGAACTCGACCACGGCACTCATCCCTTACGCAGGCCCGGAGCAGCCCTGCGCACATCTCGAAGGAGAAACATCATGCTTGAAACCCTCCAGGACTTCACCCAGTCATTTCCAGACTGGCTTCAGTGGTTCGCCGTCTTCCTGGTCGCCACCATTCCCTTCGTCGAGTCATATCTCGGCACGCTCATCGGTGTGGCGATCGGTTTGCACCCTGCCGGCGCAGCGAGCGCGGCGATCGTGGGAAATGCCGCGGCCGTCGTCCTCGTCGTCGTCTTGACCAACGGGATTCGACGACGAGTTCGCTCGGCTCCGAGGGTGGATGACCAGTATCCGGGGCGTCGACGAGTTGGACGAATGTTCCAGCGCTTCGGGATTCCAGGGGTCTCCCTCATCGGCCATCCGACGCAGATCTCCTCGGCCGCGATGGTCGGTTTCGGTGCGAACCCGACCAAGGTCCTGATCTGGGAGATGGTCTCGGTCGTGATCTGGGGCGGCGTTGTCGCGATCCTCGGCGGCCTGGGCATCCAGGCGCTCGGGCACTGAGCGTCGCCATTTTGCATCACGCCGACATCAAACCAACTGATCGAGGAGCACTACACCATGCATCGACAACACAAGCCCCGCATCGTTCGCGCCGTGACCGCGGGTGCAGCGGCACTTCTACTCTCCGCCTGTACGTCGACACCAGCGACCGATACTTCCACGACCTCAACTGACCTAAGCAGCTTCTACCAACAGGAATTGGAGTTCGGTTCCTGTGCGGACTATGCCGTCACGGAGCTGCAGGAGCAGACGTTCGCAGCCGTCACCCGCGCCGAGTGCGCTCGCCTCAGGGTCCCGATCGACTACGACCGGCCAGGGGACGGCACCACTGATCTCGCGGTCACCCGGATGGCCGCTACGGGGGAGGCCAAGGGATCGGTGGTGGTCAACTCCGGTGGCCCTGGAGGATCTGGACAGCTGCAATCCATCATCGCCTCAGTGGGCTTCAAGGACACTCGCATCACGAAGCAGTACGACATCGTGGGAATGGATCCCCGCGGGGTCTCGGCTTCGTCTCCAGCCATCGACTGCATCTCTGATGGCCAGGCGGACAAGACCGGGTTCGTCTTTCCGGCAGGTGTCATACAGGGCAACTGGACTGCAGCGGATACCAAAAAGGTTGCCGACGAGTGCGTCGAGCGCACTGGAAGCAAGAAGATGCTCGCCGAATCGGGAACCGTGAACGTCGCCCGCGATATGGACATCCTCCGGTCCGCACTCAAGGACAAAAAGCTGACCTACGTGGGGCAAAGTTACGGGACTCGCCTCGGTGCGGTGTATGCCGAGATGTTCCCATCGAAGGTCCGAGCGCTGGTCCTCGACGGTGCCCAGGACCCCACCAAAGGCACTGCCGAACGCAAGGTCACGCAGTACAAAGGGTTCCAGCGTTCTTTCGATCTGATGGTGCGGGCGTGTACGAAGCAACCGAACTGTGTACTGGGGGACCAGAGGGACAAGGCCTTACAAAGGTTCCAGAAGATCGTTCGCCCGCTGATCGATTCTCCCGCCAGGACCCAGAGCGGCCGGCCTGTGGATTTCAATACAGCCATTGGCGCCGTGATCGGTGGGCTCTACCAATCCGATACCTGGTCAGATGTCCAGGCCGGTATCGCAGAACTGAAGCAGGGCAAGGGTGACACCTTGCTCGCGCTGAGCGACGGGTTCGCCGAGCGTGGTGCGAAGGGGGTCTGGTCGAACTATCTCGAGGCGAATGTGGTGGTCAACTGTATGGATGAGCAGCGCCGTACTCCGAAGCAGGAAGAACTCCTGCGGGCGAAAATCTGGGAGGCGGCGCCGTTCCTTGATCCTGGAGAAAGTGTGAAGGGTGCACGCGACGGGTGCGAGGCGATGCCGGGCAGCACTGGTCTGAACTATCCATATGCCCAGGACATCACTGGGCTACCTGACACCCTGACCATTTCGATCACGGGTGACCCGACAACGCCGTATGAGGGCGGGGTCAACCTCTCGGAATCCCTGAATGGTTCTCTTCTCACGGTGAAGGGTGAGCAGCACACCATCGCGATGAGCGGCGCGAGCACGTGTGTCAATCGTGCAGTCAGCGACTACGTCGTGGACCTCAAGACACCTGGGGAAGGGTCCACGTGCAAGATCGAGTAGTCGGCGCACCGTCGATACGGTCGATGTCGAGCGGTCAGGGGATAGTCGGAGTCACGAGACCGCTGAATACGCCGAAGTAAGCATCGAGCAGCGGTGACAGCTCGGAGCTTGGTGTTCGGGACCACTCCTGCCAGGCCAGATCGACGGCGGCAATGCCCGACGCGGC
The DNA here is from genome assembly GCF_022712295.1 of Galactobacter sp. Classification (GTDB taxonomy): domain Bacteria; phylum Actinomycetota; class Actinomycetes; order Actinomycetales; family Micrococcaceae; genus Galactobacter. Next base: position 335 of record NZ_JALAGT010000192.1, on the reverse strand, counting down.
GAGTGCATTGGCGGTGCGAGGATCGCAACCGCGCGCACGAAGTACGTCAGTCACCGCGGACTGATCGTCGTCGCGTTGGGCCGCCAGATGTCTCTTGAGCGCAGGAACGTCGTTGATCATTCGAATGCGAGCCCGTAGCGGATCGCCGCGAGTCTCGGCCGTGTTGACCATCGATTTCGTCGCCGCGCGCATGATGGCCCATACCTTGGTGCCTGGCGTTGCGTCATCGGCGGCGTCAGCAATGCTTTGCGCGAACGAGTCGGCGCGAGTGGAGGCGAGATGTACGGCTGAGACGACCGCGTCCTCCTTCGACATGAAGTAGCGGAAAAACGTGG
>NZ_JALAGT010000191.1 GCF_022712295.1 Galactobacter sp. | reverse complement strand
TACATCTCGGCACTGCAGGTGCAGGGTGCGCCCCTGTTCTCACTGTGGTTCAGGCACTTGATCCCCAACATCGCGCCGACCGTGCTGGTGCAGTCCTTCGTGGGCTTCGGTTACGCACTGCTGGACCTCGCCGCGATCTCCTTCCTGGGCCTGGGCCTGCAGCCTCCGGAGGCCGACTGGGGCGTGCTCGTTGCCGAGGGCAAGAATGACCTGCTCAACGGCTTCGGTTACCAGTCCATCGCAGCAGCGATCCTGGTGCTCGTGACCGTTGTGGCCATCAACCTGCTGGGTGACCGCCTGGCCCGTCGATTCGAGGGACAGTCATGAGCCACGTCGCCACGAACCCGAAGACGCCGCAGAGCGCGCAGGGACCGCAGAGCGCGCAGGGCCAGCAGAGCGCACAGGGCCGGCAGGCCCCGCAGAGCAATACCGCGCAGCCGCTGCTGAAGCTGGAGGACGTGTCCGTCTCCATCGGTCCAAAAACCCTGGTCGAGGACGTGAACTGGCAGGTCATGCCCGGTCAGGCCGTTGGCCTGGTGGGGGAGTCCGGTTCCGGCAAGTCCGTCACGTTGCGCTCCGTCCTCGGCCTGCTGCCCAGCCACGCCAAGACCACCGGCCGCATCCTCTTCGAGGACGAGGATGTGCTGTGCTTCTCCAAGCGTCGCCGTACCGACTGGTGGGGAGACGAGGTGGCCAGCGTCTTCCAGGACCCGCGCACCCACGTGAACCCCGTGCACACCATCGGTGATTTCCTCACCGAGGCATTGCGGCTTCGCAAGCGGATGTCGCGCAGAAAGGCGGAGGCCAAGGCCGTCGAATGGCTGGAGAATGTCCGCATTCCCCGCGCCCGCGCTGTCCTGGGGCAGCTGCCGGGTGAGCTCTCCGGCGGCATGCTGCAGCGCGTCACCATCGCTGCAGCCATGATGACCGGCCCCAAGCTGCTCTTCGCTGACGAGATCACCACGGCGTTGGATGTGACCACGCAGGAGGAGGTCATGGCGATCCTGGACGAGATCCGCCACGAGCTCGGCCTGGCGATGGTCTTCGTGACCCATGACCTGGACCTCGCCGGGGCCGTGTGCTCCGAACTGGTGGTCATGCGCCAGGGTCACATCGTGGAGAAGATCGCCTCGGAGGACGTCTACGACCACGCGGAGGACGAGTACACCAAGATGTTGATCTCCGCCCGTTCCGCCTTCACGCAGGTGGAGGAGACCGGAGAAATGCCCGACGACGATCTCGGGGAACCCGAGTCCGTCGCCTCCGCGCTGCGGATGGTCGAGGGTGGCGATGCCACCCTCGCGGCCATCGCCGAGGAGCGCGCCGCCGAGACGGCGCCGGCTGGCGCCGACGCCGAGGTCGAGACCGACCCGGCCACCGCCGTCGGGCATGAGAAGAACGAGGAGGCCTGAGCCATGGGCAATGTTCTGGAAGTCAAGGGACTGCGCAAGACCTACCGCATGGCGGGCTCCACCGAGCGGCTGGTGGCCGTCAAGGACACCACGCTGAGCTTGGCGCCGGGCGGTTCCGTGGCACTGGTCGGCGAATCCGGCTCCGGCAAGTCCACCAACGTGCGCGTCCTGATGGGACTGGAGCGCGGAGATGCCGGCACCATGACCTTGGACGGACGCGACTACGACCTGACCGTCACCCCCAAACGCCCGGAGCGCCGGGTTCGGTCCAAGGTCATGCAGATGGTGTTCCAGGATCCGTATGTGTCGCTGGATCCGCGCCAGACCATCGGTGCCGGCCTCGACGAGGTCCTGAAGCTGCACACCAGCTTGAGCGCAGAGTCCCGCCAACAGCGCATCATCGAACTGTTGGAGTCCGTCCGGCTACCCCACGCGGTCGCCGAGGAAGGCCCCGGCCCGCTCTCCGGCGGTCAGCGTCAGCGCGTCGCAATTGCCCGGGCACTGGCTGCGGAACCCAAGGTGCTGGTGCTTGACGAGGCACTCTCCGCGCTGGACGTCGCGACGCAGAACGTGATGGTTGCGCTGCTGCGTCAGATCCAGGAGGAGACCGGCGTCGCACTGCTGTTCATCTCCCACGACCTCCCCATGGTGGCCCACCTGTGCGACGAGGTCCTGGTGCTGCACCGCGGAACCGTCGTGGAGGCCGGCCCCACATCAACAGTCCTCTCCGACCCGCAGGAGGACTACACCAAACGACTGCTCGATGCCGTGCCGCGCCGGGGCTGGACCCCGCGCCGCCGCACAGTCGAGACCCAGAGATAAGGAACCACCGACACCATGACCACCTTTGAGACCGTAGGCCCGGCCCCCGTCTCGGAACTGGCCGTCGAGGCCCGCGTGCGCACCCGTGACGGCGTGCACCTGGCCACCGATGTGTATCTTCCCGGCGGAGACACCACTCCAGGCGACACGATCCTGATCCGGCTGCCGTACGACAAATCGGGCGAGTACACGTTCATCCCTGTGGTGGCGGAGTATTTCATGCGTTCCGGTTACCGCGTGGTGGCCCAGGACGTGCGCGGCAAGTTCCGTTCCGAGGGGCAGACGCTGCTCTTTGTCCATGAGGTCAACGATGGCTATGACACCATCGACTGGATCACCAAGCAGGAATGGTCCAACGGCCGTGTGGCCATGTGGGGCGATTCCTACTACGGATACACGCAGTGGGCGGCAGCCTCGTCCGGGCACCCGGCGCTGAAGGCGATCTCGCCGCGCGTGACCGGGACCGGCCTCGGGAATCCGGTGCGGCGCGCGGCGGGGGAGAAGCACACCCGCGTGGAGATGGGCGTGACACTGCTCTACCCGCTCTCCAATTTCCACACCAATGATTCCTTCGAGTGGGAGCCCACCTGGACTCGCCCGTACGCTGCTGACGCTGAGGAGTTCATCTCCTCGGTGGGGGTCCGTTCCGACTCCTACGACCTCTGGTACCCGAAACCCGTCACCCTGAACCGTTTCCCGCAGGGGCAGGTGTGGGACGCGCCCGCGGTTCCGACGCTGCACACCATCGGATGGTGGGACAACTGCGGGCCTCTGTCCTGGGACGACGTCCGCGCCATCACGTCGAATCCGGCGTGGGACACGCAGCATCACCTGCGCATCGAGGCCATCGACCACGAGAACCACTTCGTGGACGAACCGGAGTCGGAGCACGTCTTCATGCGTTCGTCCGAGCAGCTGGAGGCCATCATGCCGGCTATGCTCGGGCCCACTCTGGAGTTCTTCGACGTCTACGTGCGCGGCAACGGCAAGGCCACGGACATCCCGCGGGTGACCTGGGAGCTGGCCAGAACCGGCACGTTCGAGACCTGCGAGAACTGGCCTCCGGCGCACGAGCGTGTGTCGCTGGACCTGACCGCTGATGGCCTGATCCAGCGTGACCCGGCCACCGAAGGCGAGCTCTCCTGGGTTCACGATCCCGATCACCCGGTACCTTCACCGGTGGAGGATGCCTTCGCGTTCCTCATGACCCACCCGGACGAGGCCCCCTTGGGTGCCCGTGACGACGTGCTGGTCTTCGATGCACCCGCGGTGGAAGCAGATGTCGACCTGATCGGCGACGTCTCTGCACAGCTCGGCTTCGTTTCCTCGGGGCCGGTCGCTGACGTGTTCCTGCGCCTACTGGACGTGTCACCGTCCGGTGAGGCATTCAGGATCTCCCGCGGTCAACGCCGTGTGTACGACGCCACGGAGGAGACCCGCGTGGACGTCCCCATGGACCCGCTGGGGTACCGGCTGCGCGCCGGGCACCACCTGCGTCTGCACGTCTCCTCCTCGGATGCCCCCGAGTTCGTTCCGCTTCCGGGTACTGACGAGGACCCGTGGGCAGCGGTGGAGACCGTCAAGACCACCCAGACCGTTCGCTTCGGCGGGGATTCCCCGTTCGTGCTGACGCTGGGTCGCCGCGAGGTCGCTGAGGGGGACAACCGATGAGTGTCGAGGTGGATTCCTTGGGGCTGCCGTTGGTCCCTTCTGTGCCCGACGGCGCGGACCCGGCTCCGGTGCCTCCGGCGCCTTCGCTGCAGTTCGCCTTCGAGATCCAGGCCCATTGCGAGCCGAGTATCCACATCGGTACCTCGGAGCTGGAGAACGTGGAGTTCACCCCGGTGGTGGGGGCCCGGTCGCCGGGCCGCTGATGTCGGGAGAGATCATCCCAGGTGGCGGCGACTGGTCCACGACCCGTGGTGAGTCCTGCCAGGTGGAGGCACGTTACCTGATCCGTACCCAGGACGGAGCGGTCGTAGACGTCGTCAACCGTGGGTACTGGTTGGCTCCGGCCTCAGTCGACGCGCGGTTGGAGGCGGGGGAGTCGGTGGATGAGTCCGAGTACTACTTCCGCTGCGCCCCCGTATTTCGCACCGATGATCCTCGCTACGCCTGGATGGCGCAGCACCAGTTCGTGGGCTCAGCCGTGGACGGCGGGTTCGACGACGAGAAGGGTTTGATCATCATCCGCGTCTGGTTGGTGCGCTGACCGAGCGGGAGACTGACTGCCTTTCCGGCCTCTCGGATCTCCGGATCGCTGACAACGGGCCCACCCCTTTCTACGGGGTTGGGCCCGTTGTGCGTGGTGATACTGGACGTCGTGACGAACGGCCCGAGCCAGAGAGTCAATATTTCGCCACCCGGAATTCATGAAATATGTGGAAGAACCCTGCAATATTTGTAGTCTGTCTTCTGGACACATCACTCACCTATGAGGACGTAGCGAGAGGTAGATCATGAATCAGCCCTTTGACCCGGCGAGTTTCGATCCGGCCGCACTGGCGGATCCGAACTTCGACCAGGCGACCTTGGCGAAGCTGGCGCAGTCGCGGCCAGACCTGCGCCAGAGCATCGCCAACCATCCCAACTGCTATCCGGCGTTGAAGGAGTGGATTGAGCAGCAGGCCCCTGCTGCCCCCGCAGCTCCCGCCACTGATTCCGCCCAGCCGGTTGAACCGCGGCAGCAAGCAGCTCCGGGATCCGCGGCTTCCGCCCAACAGCCGGGTGTCCAGCAGCCGCGAGCCCAACAGTCGGGCTTCCAGCAGTCGGGCTTCCAGCAGTCGGGCTCGGCTGCTTCGGCCCAGCAGCCTGGATACGGCGCCCCTCAGCAGCAGTCCCCGTGGGGTGCACCGCAGGGTGCTCCGGACGCCGCCGGTTCGCAGGCCCAGCCCGGGCAGAGCGGCAGCCAGCAGTTCACCGAGGGAGCCAAGCAGATGTTCGGGGGAGCGCAGCAGGCGTTCCAGGGCGCACTCGGTGCGCAGCAGAAGGCGACGGGCCTCGGCGCGATCTTGGGATGGATCCCGGCAGTCCTTGCGGTCTCCGCGGTGTTGTGTGTGATCAGCACGTTCCTGCCCGCGGCGCGCGTCAACCTCGGCAGCTACGGAGGAAAGCAAAGCATTGGGTATTGGAGCGGTGGCGACGGTCCAATCCTGTTGATCATGTTCCTCCTGGCGGCCGCCGGTGGCGTCCTTGTCTTCATCAAGCCAGGCCTACTGTGGGCGCGTATTACCGCTGGAGTGATCGGTATCGTCGCCGCGATCTTCGGGTTCATCGACGGTTTCGGCGTATCCAGCCAGCTCAACGACCTGAACTCGTCGTTCGGTGGATTGGGCGGATTCGGCGTTAGTCCCGGTGTTGGCGCGGTGCTGCTCGGTATCCTCTCCATCATCGTGATCCTTGCGGCCATCGCGATCATCGTGCCGCCGAACAAGGTCTCCGGTGCTTCGGCTGGTAATTCCGGTGCCGCGGGTTCCTCGGCCGGTCCCGACAACGGTCCTGCTGCCGGCCCGGGTCCTGACGCCAGCCAGAACCCGTACGGTGCCCAGAACTCGTACGGTGGCCAGAACCCGTACGGTGCCCAAAACAACGGTCCCGCTGCCGGTGGCCCTCAAAACGGCTCCGGCCAGAACCCCTACGGTGGCCCTGTGGCCGGCCAGGATGACGGCTCCGGTCAGCCGCCCTACGGTCAGCAGCCGTAAGCAACCTCCGTCGGCCGCATACCGGGCCACCACGCCGCCCCGTCTCACGAATCGTGAGCCGGGGCGGTCGTCTTACAGCTACCCGTGCATTCTTCTGAGGCTTTCCGTCGGTCCACCATTGAGCGCTGCCATCGGTGATGCGTCGTGCTTTTTCCTGAGGCTTTCCGTCGCTACCCCCTAGCTTCTTCAGGGGGTCGTGACGGAAAGCCTGGGCAAGGTGTGGAGGCAGAGGCGGAAGGTCTGAGCTGGGATGGCCGACGTCACGGATAGCCTGAACGTGTGGGGGTGTGAAGAAGTCGCGTTGCGACGTCCGTGCAGGCTTGCAACGGTGGGTATTGGTTACGCTGGAGCTTGGATTTAGTCATCACAACGTTGCCGTTCAAGCGAGGTAAGCACATGAACCAGCCCGTGGACCCAGCACATTTCGATGCGAACCGGATCTCCGATCCGTCCATCGACGCAGCATCACTGGCTCATCTGGCCCAGTTCCGGCCAGATCTTTGGGACGGCATCCTCGGCCACCCCAACTGCTATCCCGGTCTGACCGAGTGGATCAAGCAGAACCAAGCGGCGTACCCCGTTGCCGCAGCCGACGCCGCGTCTTCTGTCCTGGATGGCCGGGACTCAGATGAGACCACGGTGTTCAGGCCCGTGGCGGGTTCAGCAGCCGACGCCGGTCCAGCCGCTGCGTCGTCGCCCTCGGCGGCGTCCTACGAAAATACCTCGGAATCGGACGAGACCACGGTGTTCAGGCCCGTGGTGAGTTCGGCGGCGGAGGCAAGCTCGGCGGCAGCCTCGTCGCCCTCGGCCGCTTCGGCTTGGCAACACGACACTCGCAGGTCGGAGCAGGACTCGCATCCGAACCAAAACGCGTGGCAGCAGCCGGGGTCGGCCTCGGCCGCCCAGCCCACCGACCGGTCCGCGGCTCAGCAGTTCGGTGAGGGGACCAAGCAGATTGCAGCAGGCGCGGCGCGCGGATTCCGGAGCGCGGTAGACACTCAGAACAAGGAAACAGGCCCGGCCAAACTGCTGGGCTGGTTGCCTCTGGTTCTGGCCGGTCTCAGCCTGCTGGCCGTCGGTGCCATGTTCTTCCCGTCAGCTCGGATCATTTACCGCAACGAGAGCACCGATGAGCCGTTCAAGATTCCGGATGGAAGCGCCAGTTTCTACGGCAACTCTCAAGGACACATCGGGATCTATCTGGTGATCCTGTTGGTCATCACGATCGTGTTGGCAGCTCTGGCGTTCGCCACTCGAAGGCTCTGGGCCCGCATCGGTGCCGCCGTGGCGGGCTTGGCCGCCGGCATCCTCGGACTTATTGCCGGCTTCGGTGCAGCATCGGGCAACAAGCTCGATTTCTCTGGTGCGATCCGCAGCCATTTCGAAGACGCACTGCCTTCACTCTTCCACCGTTACTCCGACTACTTCGGAGACTACGACGCCGACGACATCCGTGAAGAGATTGACGACATCGTCTCTGACAGTTCGGTTTGGCGCCTGATCGACATCAAGCTCGGCTTCGGCGCCATCATCCTCGGCATTCTCGCGATCCTCATCGTGATCGTTGCACTGCTCGTCGCCGTACCCCCTCGCAAGGTGAACGACCTGGCCGCAAGTGCAGCCGCGGCGAATCAGGAGTCCACCGGGAAACAACAGGCGTGGGACCAGCCCGCTCAGCAGACTTGGGGGCAACCCGCTCAACCGGAGAATCCGTACGGTCAACAGCAGAACCCGTATGGGCAGACGCCGACCGCTCAGCAGCCTGAGCATCCGTATGGTCAACAGCAGAACCCGTACGGTCGGCCGCAGCCCGGGCAGGATCCCTACGGCCGGAACCAGGAGTGACCTCCAACCGGACGAATCCGAGTGCCTTGCGTCCAGGATCTGACAGGTTCCGCGACGTGAGGCACTCGTTCGTTTCTGCCGGACAGCGACACGCAGATGGAGCGCCGCCAGCAGCAGAAGGATGACTCCGGAGGAGGTACCGAACGCCCGTTGACATCCCTGTCCAGCGTCCACAACGTGGACCGTGGTCCAAATAGTGAGACAATCGGGTCAGTCGTTTGATCTCTGGTGTGCGGCCGGATTGAATAGGAACGTACGGTCACGGGGCCGCTGCTGCGGCCCTTCCGTGAAAGGGGCCGTACGCGTTCATGGAAGCACGCACGTGAAGGAAGGTGGATACCGATGACACAGGCCCCACACGCCACACCGCAGACCGTGGCCCGCGCCGTGTCCAAGGCATCACCGGATCCGGCGGAGAAGCAGATCTCCGCCGCAGGGGAACCGGCCGGTAATGCAGCGGACGGGCAGGCCGTACGCTCGCTCGTCCCTGGTCCCAATCGAGTGGTCGAGCCCACGCGCATGACGGGTGCGCAGGCAATTGTTCGTTGCCTTGAGGAATTGGGTGTCACTGACGTCTTCGGCCTTCCGGGCGGCACCATCCTTCCCACCTATGACCCGCTGCTGGAGACGGAGAAGATCCGTCACATCCTGGTGCGCCACGAGCAGGGTGCGGGACACGCAGCCGAGGGTTATGCCCTGGCCACCGGTAAGACGGGCGTGGCCATCGCGACGTCCGGGCCGGGCGCCACGAACCTCGTCACCGCACTCGCGGATGCCAACATGGACTCCATTCCCATGGTTGCCATCACCGGCCAGGTCGGTTCCGGCCTGATCGGTACGGATGCCTTCCAGGAAGCTGACATCGTGGGCATCACGATGCCCATCACCAAGCACTCGCGTCTGGTGACCCGCCCTGAGGACATTCCCGAGGCCATGGCCAACGCCTTCTACCTCGCCGAGAGTGGCCGTCAAGGTCCGGTCCTGGTGGATATCACCAAGGACGCGCAGCAGGCCGAATTCGACTTCGCGTGGCCGCCGGAACTGGATCTGCCCGGCTATCGCCCGGTGATGAAGGGCCACGCCAAGCAGGTGCGTGAGGCCGCGAAGCTCTTTGCCTCATCCAAGCGTCCCGTGATCTACGCGGGCGGCGGCCTCGTCAAGGCCGATGCCGCGGCGGAGCTCAAGGAGTTCGCGGAGCTCACCGGCGCCCCCCTGGTTACCACGCTCACGGCTCGGGGCGTGTTCCCCGACTCCCATGCCCAGCACGTGGGCATGCCCGGTATGCACGGTTCGGTGTCCGCGGTGGCCGCGCTGCAGCAGGCGGATCTGCTCATCACCCTCGGCGCACGTTTCGACGACCGCGTCACCGGTGTGCTGGCCTCCTTCGCGCCTGATGCCAAGGTGATCCACGTGGACATCGATCCCGCCGAGATCTCCAAGAACCGCGTCGCTGACGTCCCGATCGTCGGCACCCTTGATGTCATCATCCCGGAACTGACCGCCGAGTTCACCAAGCGCCGCGACGAGGGGCTTTTCCCCGACTTGACCGCGTGGTGGGCAACGTTGAACCGCCTGCGGGAGACCTATCCGCTCGGTTACACCCCCGCTACGGACGGCGCGCTCACCCCGCAGCACGTCATCCAGCGCATCGGTGAACTCTCCGGCCCGGATGCCATCTACGCCGCAGGTGTGGGTCAGCATCAGATGTGGGCCTCACAGTTCATCCGCTACGAGGAACCGCGGCACTGGCTGAACTCCGCCGGCCTGGGAACCATGGGCTTCTGCGTTCCCGCAGCCATGGGCGCCAAGGTGGCCTGCCCGGAGATCACGGTGTGGGGTATCGACGGCGACGGCTGGTTCCAGATGTCCATTCAGGAACTGGGCACCTGCGTCTTCTAGAACTTCCCGGTGTAGATCGCCGTGATCAACAACTCCT
>NZ_JALAGT010000021.1 GCF_022712295.1 Galactobacter sp. | reverse complement strand
GGTGGATATGTTTCGGGGCGCGCGGAGATAGTGCAGTTGCTGCGGCAGGTGGGCAGGCCATATCTCTTCTCCAATTCCGTGGCGCCGTCCATCGCGGCCGCTGCCCTGCGTTCCCTGGAACTGGTGGCGACGGCCGGGGAGCTGCGGGAACAATTGCAAGCGAATGCGCGGTTGTTCCGCGAGCGGATGACGTCCGAAGGGTTCGACCTCCTAGAGGGCGAGCATCCCATCATCGCCGTGATGTTCGGGGATGCGAACGTGGCTGCCAGGATGGCCGATGAGATGTTGGCCCGTGGCGTGTACGTCACCGCCTTTACGTATCCGGTGGTGCCCAAGGGCAAGGCGCGCATCCGTGTCCAACTCTCCGCTGCGCACAGTGCAGTCGATATCGAGGCTGCCGTGTCGGCCTTCGTCCATGCGCGGGCCGCCGTATAGCCGCATACGCCGACCCGACGCGCGTGCCTGTACGGCGAGATTCGTCGTGGTGTAGGCCGAAACTCCAGTGTCGGAAGAACTGGTTATTTGTGTACTCGGTAGCGGGTGCAGGCGAAATCTCGGTTGCGGACCACGTTCAACAGGTCCAGCTGCAGCGGGCGCGTGAAAAGTGGCTGCCCGGATCCCAGCATCACGGGTGCGATTTGGATCCACCCCTCGTCAAGCAGATTCGCCTCCGCGAATTGCGCGGCCAGGTCGCCACCTCCCATGACCCAGACGTTCTTCCCATCGGCTGATGCAGCGATCCGGTCGAAGGCGTCGGCAGGGTCGCCCTGGACGAAGCGCACGTCCGCTGCCTCAAGCACGTCGAGGTCACGGTGGGTGAAGACCCAGGCCGGCTGCGTGTATTCCCACGATTCCTGATTGCGCAGCAACCATTGGTACGTGGACGATCCCATGACCAGAGCGCCGACGCCTGCCATGAACTGGGTCTCCGGCATGGTCGCTTCCCAGTCGAAGTCCTGCTTGAACAGCCACTCGAGAGAGTGGTCGGTCGTGGCGATGAAACCGTCCAGCGACGATGCTGTGTAGAAGTAGGTTGCCATCGGCCCATCCTAACGAGGGGCTCGGTCGGCACGCCCTCGATGGAGCATCTCGCGGCTTGGTAGGGTTGCCGCGATGATGACCAGTCAGGCAGGCACCTGCCGCTCCCGGGACGGCTATCTGGTCGTGTCCTGATCCGCGCTCCTCCTGGTGTTCTGAACGTACTCACCCCATTCGGAACACATCAGGAGAAACATGACCGCACACTTCAACCACACCATCATCGCCTCGACGGATTCCGCCGAGATGGCACTTTTCTATCGAGACCTGCTCGAAGCCGATGAGGCCCCTTCGTGGGGACCCTTCGTGAACATCCAGATCGGCGGCGGCATCTTGTTGCAATTCGCGACGCCGCCCATCGACTTCCCGCCGCAGCACTATGCATACCTGGTGGATGACCAGCACTTTGACCGCGCCTACGCCATGCTCGTGAGTCAGGGGCGGGAGCATTGGGCAGACCCACAACGCACTCGACCGGGCGAGATCAATCACGAGCATGATGGCCGTGGCGTGTACCTGCTCGATCCATCAGGGCACTACCTGGAGCTCTTCACTCGTCCGTACCTGTGACGCCGACGCCTGGGCAGTGAGGCAGTGGCGCCAGTGCAGGGGCGATCTGACGCCAGTGGATGGAGACCTGGCCTGGTGCATGGAGAAACTCCAGTGGAAGGAATTCTGGGCAAGACCGCCTTCCGCTGGAGTTTCCCCGTCCGCTGCATCAGAACTCCATGCGTTGGCGCAAGCTTGGTCGAGGAAAATGCTGCTGATCAGAACTCACACATTTCAATCGCCGACGAATGCGAGGAGTGTGCTCCAAGATGGTAGCCCTGAGCTTCTCCGTTCTGCTCAGTGGGCTGGACTGTTCAGGACCGCCCAAGCGATCAGTGAATCCAGGCGTCGAATGTCCGCTCCTTTCCCGACCTTGATCTTGATGTGTCCAGCCTTGGTCCACAGTTCGATCTCGGCGTTGAAGTCTAGTAGCCTGCCAGCGTTCTCGGATGACCACATATTGATCGACGAATACGGCAACGAATAGACCTCAACCTTCTTGCCGGTCATGCCTTGGGCATCCCGGACGATAAGCCGTTTGGTGGTGAAGGTCGCTGTGTCACGCACGGTCTTGAACGATGCCACGGCCTCTTCGCCCGGCAGCAGTAGCTCGCGCAGGTCCGGGGGTGTGGGAACCTCGGTCATGAAGGTCCAATTGAGGGCAGGGGTATCCACGGGAATCCTTTCGATGGGGGTGTGCGAATGGCCGGAGTCAGCTCAAGGGTGATGGGGTGAGAGTTGCTGCGCGGCCACGAATAACATTGCCGCACCGCCCGCGCCCCCGGTGAACGGTCGATTCGCTAGGGAAGCGTCACGACTGGCTGGGGTTCGAGACGGCGTACCGCCCCACAGCCGATGGGGTGCACTGCCAGGTCGCGGATGGGCTGAAGAAGGTCCCGGACTTTCTCCAGGTCGGTGGTTCCGCAGGCTCCTTGCAAATCGCCTTGAGCAAGCCGCGAATCAAGGCCGTCCAAGGCGACAACAATCGCGTTCAGTCGATCCCGAGGTTCCGTCCTCGGGATCACGGCCTTGTACAGCCCCTCCCTCTGAAAAGAAGGGCACTCGACGGCGCACTTCTCGGCCGCGTCGAGCTGCTCGATGATTTCGCCGCTGAGTCGGTAGTGCTCCTTGAGTGGCATCACTTTCCGCTGCAGTGCGGAAGCCAGCCTAGCGACCGGACCGCGTGAATCTCCGGGAAACAGGTCGGTGAGTGCGACCCCAGACTCTGTTAGTTGCTCTTCCATCCAAGCTTTCCAACGAAGAGTCTTGACCGCGTCCTGGTCAACCTCATCAGGCAGGATGTCCCCAACGTTGATAGCGCGGGAGTCTTCACGCATGTTTGTCTCCCGCCGTCCACAGAGCAGAATCGACTTGCTGCGGCGTCCAGTCAAGCTTCTTGGCGGTGGCGTCAATCAATTCGACGCCGTAGTCATACGAGCGGAATCCCACTCCCGCGGCTGCGAAGGAGCGCTTGATGCGCGAATCGATGGCACGAGCCTGATCTGAGCCCAGCAAGATGTCCACGTAGTCGCGCGTCTTCTTGCCGACATTGCGGATTCTGATCAGCTTGCTGCGAAGATCGTCCCGGCGGTCCGGCCTGTCCGCGGAATCTGACACCTTGGTGAAGGCGGCACGCGCTTCTTCTACTGTGTCCAACCCCTCGGCCGCGAACAGCTTGGCGACGTCTTCAATGACCTGCCACTTGCTGGGGCTGTTGTAGATGGATCGGCGGTCCGCCTCGGTGGAGGACTGTAACCATGCGACGAGTTCGGTAGTGGTTGGCTTGTCCTTCAAGCTGTCGCGAACCTTGTGCACGCGGGGCACCACGGTGGTTTCATACTTTGCGCGACGCTGGAACGCCAGATCTGCGATCAGCGCTCCCATGTGGGAATATCCGGCTTTGTGCGCCGGAGGCTCTGGGGATTGAGATTGGACGAAAGTAGCCAGCCGAGACGCGTCGGCGGGATCGAGTGATGTCATGGATTGAGTATGCATCAAGGGTCCGACGGATTGGTGGCCGGGATGGCGACTCTCGAAAGCAATGCCAGTGCAGGGAGAAGAGGCGGCGTGGTGTACGGAGAAACTCCAGTGTCGGGAGAATCTGCCCAGATCTGCCGACGCCAGGTTCAGTCCGACCGACGGCAGGGCCAGACCTGCCGACGCGAGCAGCAGCCCACCGAAGCACCCCGGTTTGACATCTAAGTTACTCACGAGTTGGATATGTGGCACGGCTCACATATCCCTCGATGCGGAGGACCCATGTCCCAAACCGGCTTCACTGGCATCAACGTCGCGTCCGTCCTGTACGAAAGCTCCCGCAACCATTCCGACCGCATCGCGGTCTCGATGGGTCCGCAGTCCATCACATACAAGGACCTGTGGGATCAGACGCTCAGCTATGCAGGCGCGCTGAAGGCCAAGGGGATCGGTGAAGGGTCCAAGGTCGCAGTCCTGATGCCCAACGTCCCGGACTTCCCGCGCGTCTACTACGCGATCCTGGCCCTGGGCGCCACGGTGGTTCCGGTGCACGCGCTGCTGAAGCGTCACGAGATCAACTACATCCTGTCCGACGTCGGCGCCGACCTCTTCGTGGTCGCCGCGCCTCTGCTGGGTGAGGGCGCGGCCGGAGCCGCCGAAGCCGGAGTCGAGGTGTTGACCGTCCTGGCCCCTGAGGAACTGGGCACCACCCGCCTGGAAGACCTCGCCAAGGACGCCACCCCCATCGAGGGTCTGCTCTACCGTCACCCCGAGGACATCGCGGCCACGCTCTACACCTCCGGCACCACCGGTAAGCCCAAGGGCGCCAAGCTCTCCCACTTCGCCCTGCTGGAGCAGACCTCGACCCTGTTGGCCGGCGGCGTCTTCGAACTGACACATGAGGACAAGCTGCTCGGCGCCCTGCCGATGTTCCACATCTTCGGTCAGACCGCGGTCCTCAATGTCGGTATCAGAGCCGGCGCGGAGATCGTCATGGTCCCCAAGTTCAACCCTGCCGAGGCCTGGGACGCACTGCTCGATCAGGGCATCACCATCATCGCCGGTGTCCCCACCATGTACGTGGGACTGATCGAGGCTGCGCGCGGTCGCGAGGGTACTCCGACCCAGCTGAAGTACGGCATCTCCGGAGGAGCGGCCCTGCCGGTCTCCATCCTGCAACGCTTCGAGCAGATCTCTGGCGGAGCCAAGATCCACGAGGGGTATGGCCTCACCGAGACGGCGCCGGTGGTCACGTTCAATCATGTGGGCCGCCCGACCCGCCCGGGCACCATCGGCCAGCCCATCTGGGGTGTGGAGGCAGAGATTGCCGATGCCACCGACCCCACCGGGATCACCCTGCTGCCGCACGGCGAACTCGGCGAGATCGTGGTCCGCGGCCACTGCCTCTTCTCCGGATACCTGAACCGCGACGACGCCACCGCGGAGGCCGTGGTGGACGGCTGGTTCCGCACCGGGGACCTGGGCACCAAGGATGACGACGACTACATCACCATCGTGGACCGCAAGAAGGACATGGTGCTGCGCAACGGCTACAACGTCTACCCGCGCGAGGTGGAGGAGGCCATCCTCACCCACCCCGAGATCACCAATGTGGCCGTCTTCGGCGTCCCGGACGAGAAACACGGTCAGGAGATCGCCGCTGCCGTCACCCTCGCTGCCGAATCGAGTCTGACCGAGCAGGACATCGTGGACTACGCCTCCGAGCGCCTCGCAGCCTACAAGTTCCCCCGCCAGGTGCACCTGGTCAAGGAGTTCCCGCTCGGCCCCTCCGGCAAGATCCTCAAGCGCGAACTGGTGGCCCAGTACTCCGACCAGGACGCCTGAGTGTTCGTCTAGGCTGGACGGATGATTCCGGCCGCAGACGTACAGATCGACGTCCCCCTCGTGCGGCGCCTGCTCCAACAGCAGGCGCCGCACTTGGCGTCCCTGCCGCTGGACATCGCCGCCGAGGGCTGGGACAACGTCATGGTCCGGGCAGGGGATGACCTGGTGGTCCGCCTGCCGCGGCGAGAACTGGCGGCCGGCCTGGTCGTGAACGAGACCACGTGGGCGCCTCGACTGGCGCCCGGGCTCCCGCTGCCCATCCCGGTTCCGCGCTTCGTGGGGTGGCCGGGCTGCGGATACCCCTACCCGTGGGCGGTCACCGACTGGCTTCCTGGGACCACCGCCGACGCGTTCAGCGCGCGCGAGCGCGACGCCTACGCGCCCCAGTTGGCACGCTTCCTGGCAGCCTTCCATCGGCCCGCGTCCATGCTGCTTTCCATGCCCGACGACGCGTCCCCGCCTTCCGTGGCGGCGTCGCCCG
>NZ_JALAGT010000190.1 GCF_022712295.1 Galactobacter sp. | reverse complement strand
CCTCGGCCGCCGGCTTGACAGAACCAATGCGGTCGAAGGCTTCCATGAATTCCGCCCGCAATGCAGCGGTTTCGGTTCGAGATGACACGGTGGTCGCAGCTCCTCAAGTAGAGGTGTTGCAACCACCGGTTGAGACCGCCGTGCCATTGGCTTTGCCGTAGTTGTAATACGTCGGTGCACCCGTGAGGCTGCCGTTGGACGCCTTCTCCGTAACGGAGGCGACCAACGGGACGCCCGCAGCCGAATCCGCCCCGTAGGTATACGTCGTCATATCCCCCGTGCGGGAGTCCTTCACACTCGTAAGGTTCGCGTCCCCGCTGGTCCCGCTGTAGCTGTACTCAGCGATCGGGACCGTAGACATCTTTCCCGCGTCCGCGTCCCAGGCCGTATACACAACCTTGGCGACCTTGCCCTTGGCCAGGTCCCCCTTGCTGGTCTTTTGGTCGTAACTCAGCAGCAGCGCACGGCAGCCCTTGACCAGGCCGGCGGTGCAATCAGGAGAGCTCGTCTCGGTACCGGAGATGATCTTCGTGATCAGCCCAGTTTCAGCGTCGGTGACGAAGGTGGACTTCCCCGCCACATTCGGCCCAGAGACGCTCTCCGGCACCCACTCGAAGATCTTGGTATTGGATTCCAGATTCGACCCACGCTTGAACGTGGTCCGCGTCCCGTCATCCTCAATGACCGTGATCCGAGCAGCCGTGCCCTTGCCTTCCAGTTTCACCTTCCAGCCTGACCCGGCCGCATTGTCGTTCGCCGCCAGATAGTCACCGACCTTGCCCGCCACTCGTCCGTTCCCGGCCTGACGGAACACTGCAGCGCTCTCGTCATCATCAATGAAGGTGATCGTGCCGTCTAGTCCCGTGGACTCGACCACGAGCAATTCGGACAAGCCTTCATCCGGGCCGTCGATATTGGCCCTCCACCCGGAACCGAAGATCCGAGAGTTCGCACCGATCCCCGAATACGAGGAATACGTGCGTGAGATCGACAAGCCTGTGTTCCCGGCATCAACCTCGATGTCCGTGTCGGAGAGGTTCAACTCGCCAGTAGTCAAAGCGACCTGACCGTCCCCAGCCTCAGCAGTGGGGTAGTTATCCCCGAAAGCGTGCGGAAGCTTGGTGACCTGCACCGGCTTCTTCGACTTGTTCGTAGTGCACTGCAGCTTCGACGCTGCAGGAGCCCCGGCATAGTCGAAGCACACCTGGATTTCGACCAGCGCGGGGACCCGATCCTTACCTAGGTCCTTCAGCTTGCCTGAGGGCGCCTGAGAAATGTCGATCATCGTATCCACCTTCGCGGCGGAACCCTGGGCAATCGGAGACAGGCTCGCAGCCTCATACCACCCACTGGTGGAACCAAATGTGCTCACGTCGGCAGACGCCGAATTGGCTTCACGCCAGTAGATCTTCGGTGTCACTGGTCCCGTCGAGCTTGTCGGCCCCTGTCCCACTACACGGAAGGAATCCGAGGTCGTGGAACCGGCAGCAGGCGATGTCAATGATGCTGCACCATTGCCGAACACCCACTTCGTCACCGATGAAGTGTTTCCCGCCCAATCCAGGGACTGCACCTCCAACGTGTTCGCCCCCGCAGGATTCCACGCCCATGAGCCCTTGCCCCCAGAGGACAGAACCCCCTTCCACGAACCACCATTGACTCGAAAATGAAAGGCTCGTGTATCAGCACTCGAGGAGAACGTGAACGTATTAGACCCAGGTTTCGAGGCTTTCCAAGCCCCATTCGTATAACCCGCACTTGAAACCACGCCGGGAGCCGAAGGCGCCGTAGCATCGACCGTGAACGTCGTCTTCGCACCGGATGATTTCGACCGCAACGACCCATCATTGGCCCACGCACTAGCCGAGTACGTGGCCCCATCCGACAGGCCAGTGGACTTCAGAGACGACACCGACTTCGAAGCCACCGACGACCCGGCCTTCTTGGCATAACCGCCCGTCCCGGTCACATCAAACTCGGCCTTGACCTTGCCACCATCCGGATCAGACACCGTAGCCCGCAACGTCGGAGTCTTAGTTCTCACCCACACCTTCCCCGACGAATCCTTCACAGATTCACCAGAATTGAAGGTCACGCCCGACGGTGTGGACGGGTAGGAGTTATACGTCACCGAAAACACCGGGTGCTGAGAGGTCGAAGCAGCGTAGTTCGCTGAACGGTACCGGTGCCAGGAGAGGTTGTTCTTCTCATCTGCGGCAATCAATCGCACACCGTAATTCGCGTCCGGATGATCCGCCCAATACTGCATGATCGACGTGACCGGAACCGACACCGAGTCGGATTTGCACGCAGAGCTGTACCCCTTCGAAACATTGAACGAAGCCTCGCCTGAGGACGTGGCCGTGGGCTGATTCGTCCACCGCACGTCTGAGGCAGTCCACGCGCTCGTCACCCGCTGGACCTTCACCGGCGACGACGAACACGAGTACGATTAATGGTTGTACAGCCTCAGCTCAGCCTTGGTGATCTTCTTCCCCGCCAACGCCTTGGAGCTGAACTTCAAGAATGAACGCGAGGCCAACGCCCCGGAATTGAACGTACCAACCCGCAATTCTTCGCTACCAGCCATTGAGCCCGTGGCGTCCCTCTGCACCCACGAATCGGACACTCCCGACGTCCAGGATGGGTCCACCGTCACGGGGTACTCGCGCTCCTTCGACGCCAGCCACTCATGCCCCACACGCAGCACCAGCACCTGGACCCCGTCGTCCTCCACCAACGACGTGTCCACATCAACCTGAGCCGCGGGAAGGCCTGAGGCCTTGTCCACCTTCTCATCCCACGCCTTGGGTGCCGCAGCGAAAAACACCACCTTGCCAGCGGCATCCACCACCCGGATATCCCCCGTAGCTTGGTCCAGGCCGACCTTCAATCCCTTCGACAGTCCCAACGGGAACCGCAAGACCACGTCCCCATCGGGAGCTTCATTCAAGAGGACCTCATGCTTGAAGCCTGACACGGTCGGCTCGACCACGACGTCTGCAGGTACCGACTCCACAGCCTGTTCCGCCTCGGAGGGTTCGGCCTCCACAGAGTCCTCGGCCTGGGCCTCGCCTTCACCCCGAGTTTCAGTCTCGTCCGAGCCCTCTGGGGTTTCCACAGGGACGGTGACCTCATCGGAGTACGTCGCCATGTTGTCTTGGACGGTCGGCTCCGGCAGAGCACCGTCCCAGCCCAGCTGAAGGGTCTGATCGTTCTTCTGCCCGGGCTTGGTCAACGTGGCCAGCGCCACCGACGTCTCGCCCGGCCCGGATCCGGGGTTCTCAGTGCCGTCAGCGACCGTCAGCTCGGTCCCAGAACCAGTCACCGTTGACCCAGCTGACTCCAAGGTCCCCAGATCCTCGATCGGGACATAGTCCCCGTGGTCCTTCACGAAGCGCACTGCATCCGTGGACTCATTAGTCCAGGACCCATCCGGATTCGCAAAAACCTGCGTCCTGGCATCACGCTGCGAGAGGTCCTCCACCCGATGACCCACCACACGAGCCGTCACCTGCGCTGAGACCGTGTCATCGCGCTCTGTCACATCGCTGGCACTGTTTGCCCCACTCTTGGAACCCTCGTCAGCCCACCCGGCTTCCGCCGCCACCAGCATGGACCCGATCAGTGCTCCCGCGCACACCGTCGCCACAACAGACGGCCCACGGCGCGCACCAGCGCCCCACCACGATATTTCCACAGAAGCCCCTCAAATGATCAGTGCACGCACAGGCCCCTCACAGGCGAGGTGACGATCAAGAGTCACACAATGAAAACGGGCCAATGAACCCCAACACTGTCATGCCTTTAACTGGTACCAAATCGTGACCAAAGTGGTAGCGCAGAAAGGCATTGCCCTCATTTCGTGAACGCCCGTTGTGGCAGGTTTCCTGCTGAGAGGATGCCCCCTGGCAGAGAAGAAGTCCGGGAAGACGTATCCGCCTGAGTTTCAAGCCGCAGCCGCCGGGCGGCTGATGATCGAGGTGACAGACCAACACGGCTCTTGGCAGTTGTGGGTGTAGGTCAGAACTACACCCACAACTGTCAAGAGCCCCTTAAGAGCTCAGGCGACGTCGTCGATGCCCAGTTCGTTGCCGGGGATCGAGGCCAGCAGCTTGCGCGTGTAGGGGTGGCGCGGGTTGGTGAAGATCTCCTCGCTCGAGGCGGCCTCCACCAGCTCACCGTTCTTCATGACGCACACGTAGTCGGAGATCAGCCGGACCACCGCGAGGTCGTGGGAGATGAACAGATAGGACAGTCCCCGTTCGGCCTGCAGGTCGCCGAGCAGTTTCAGGATCTGGGCCTGGACCAACACGTCCAGGGCGGACACGGGCTCGTCGCACACGATCAGTTCCGGCTCAAGGGCCAGGGCGCGGGCGATCGCCACGCGCTGACGCTGGCCTCCGGAGAGCTCCGCCGGGTAGCGGCGCAGCATGGCCTGGGGCAGTGCCACCTGGTCCATGAGGTCGCGCACGCGCTGACGGCGGGACGCCGGGGAACCCACCTTGTAAGCGTCCAGGGGCTCCTGGATGATGTGCCCAATAGTGAACATGGGGTTCAGCGAGGAATAGGGGTCCTGGAACACGGGCTGCACACGGCGGCGGAAGTCCTTGCGGTCCGCCTTGGTGAGCTTGGCGAGGTCCTTGCCGTCGAACTTCATGGATCCAGAGGTGGGTTCGATCAGACCCAACAGCATCCGGGCCGTGGTGGTCTTGCCCGAGCCTGACTCACCCACGATGGCCACGGTGGAGCCACGCGGGATGTCCAGCGAGACGTTCTTGGCCGCATAGAAGTCGCCCTTGCCCCGCACGGGGTAGACCTTGGTGAGGTCGTGAAGCTCCACGAGGTTCTCGGGCGCGTCCTTCAGGTCCTCGCTCGCAGCGGTATCCTCGGCCAGCTCCTCACGATCCTCCAAGGGCGCCGTGTAGGCGCCGGGATCCAGGCGTGCGGCCGCCACGGAGGGCGCGGCCTTCACCAGGGACTGCGTGTAGGGGTGCTGGGGGTTCTCCAGGATCTGCTTGGCGGGCCCTTGCTCCACGATCTTGCCGCGGTGCATCACGACCACGTCCGAGGCTCGTTCGGCTGCCAGCCCCAGGTCGTGGGTGATCAGCAGGACGGCGGTACCGAGCTCGGCGGTCATGGCGTCGATCTGGTCCAGGATGACTCGCTGCACGGTCACGTCCAGGGCGGAGGTGGGCTCGTCTGCGATCAGCAGGCGGGGTGCGCAGGCCAGGCCGATGGCGATCAACACACGCTGCCGCAAGCCTCCGGAGAGTTCATGCGGGTAGGAACGCACCTTGGAATCCGGGTCCGGGATCCCGGCCCGCTTCATGACGTCAAGCACCTTGGCATCCACGTCCGCCTTGGTGGCGGCCTTGTTCACCAGCAGGGTCTCCTCGATCTGCTGGCCCACGCGCTTGACCGGGTTCAGGTTGGACATGGGGTCCTGGGGCACCAGCCCGATCTGACGGCCGCGGATGCCCTGATACTGCTTGTCGGAGTACGTGGCGAGGTCAGCGCCGTCGAACTTGATGGACCCGGAGGTGATGGAGCCGTTGCCCGGCAGCAGGCCGATCACGGCCATGGCCGTGGTGGACTTACCGGAACCGGATTCGCCCACGATGGCGAGGGTCTTTCCTGCCTCGAGCCGCAGTGAGGCACCCTGGACCGCTGCGACGGAACCGTGCTGGGTCTCGAAGGTGATGGACAGGTCCTTGACCTCGAGCAGGGGTTCGCCCCGGGAGTCTGCGGAGGCGTCCGGAATTGCGGGGGATGCGGCGTGGGTCATGACGTACATCATGCCGCAATTTGGCCCCGATCACCTTAACGGGCGGCCTGGCCCAAGGCACCGATTCACATGACGCCCACCAACGCAGCGGTCTGTTGCGCGATGGCGGCTTCCTCGTCCGTCGGGATCACCAGCACCGGGATCGCCGACTCCGGTGCAGAGATCACCCGTGCCTCCTTGGAGCGTTCCAGGTTGCTCATCCGGTCAAGCGAAATGCCCAGCGCTCCCAAACCGGCGCAGACGCGCTCACGGAACTGCCAGGAGTTCTCCCCGATGCCTGCCGTGAAGATCAGTGCCTTGGCTCCGCCGACGGCCACGTGGTAGCTCCCCACGTACTTTTGCACGCGGTACGCGGCGGCCGCCAAGGCCAGTTCGGCGTTGTGGTCCCCGTCAGCTGCGCGGTCCACGACCTCCTTCATGTCGGCCGTTCCCGTGAGTCCCAGCAGGCCGGCCTCCTTGTTGAGCATCCGGTCCAGGTCCTCGGCCGTGTACTCACCGCGAATCATGAGCTGGGTCAGGACGGAGGGGTCCACGTCCCCGGACCGAGTGCCCATGACCAGCCCGGCCAGTGGGGTGTAGCCCATGGACGTGTCCACGCTGCGGCCTCCCCTGACCGCGGTGATGGAGGCCCCGGCGCCGAGGTGCGCCACCACAGCGTCGAACTGGCTCATATGGATACCGAGCAGCTCAGCGGCCTTGCCGGTCACGTACCCCACCGACGTTCCGTGGAAGCCGTACTTGCGCACGCCGTGCACGGTGTAGAGCTCGTTGGGCACGGCGTAGCGCCAGGCGTATTCCGGCATGGAGCGGTGGAACGCGGTGTCGAACACGGCAACCTGAGGCAGGGATGGCCACTTGGCCATGATGGCGCGGATCCCGAGCGCGTGAGCCGGGTTGTGCAGGGGTGCCAGTGGCGCCAGGCGTTCGATGGCGCGGGTGATCTCGTAGTCGATGAGCACGGGCTCGGAGAACCGCTCGCCGCCGTGGACGATGCGGTGTCCGGCTGCGTCCAGTTGCGGGTCCTCGCCGAGGTCCCGGGTGAGGTGTTCCTCGACCACGTCCAGGGCCACACCGTGGTCGGGAATGTCGCCGGTGCCGATGCCCTCCACGTGGCCGGAGAGGAGCAGGGCATCGGTCTCGGTGTCCCTGACCTGGTACTTCAGGGAGGAGGAGCCGGAGTTGATGACGAGGACGCGCATGGGGTGCTTTCGGGTGGGTGCGTGGTGGGGATCTCAGAATGCCCGACGTCTCGTGCCCGGCTCCCGCCGTACCTGCGGCATGTGGGCCGCCGGCCCGCGGCCGGGGCCGCCAAGGTGGGCTGGGTGCGGGAGGTGAGAACGGACGTCGGGCATGAGATGGCTCAGGCCGAGGGGGACAGGGACTGGGCCTGGATGGCGGTGATGGCGACCGTGTTGACGATGTCCGCGACCGTGCAGCCGCGGGAGAGGTCGTTGACGGCCTTGTTGAGGCCCTGCAGCACGGGGCCCACGGCCACGGCGCCGGCGGACTGCTGCACCGCCTTGTAGGTGTTGTTACCGGTGTTCAGGTCGGGGAAGACGAAGACGGTCGCGTGACCGGCCACGTCGGATTCCGGGAGTTTGGAGGCCGCGATGAAGGAGTCCACGGCGGCGTCGTACTGGATGGGGCCCTCCACCGGGAAGTCGGGGGAGGTGCTCTGGACGAGGGCGGTGGCCTCCCGGACCGAGTCCACGTCCGCGCCGGCGCCGGAGGTGCCGGTGGAGTAGGAGAGCATGGCGACCTTGGGGTCCACACCGAACTGGCGGGCGGTGGCGGCCGACGCCAGCGCGATGTCCGCGAGGCCTGCGGCGTCGGGGTTGGGGTTCACGGCGCAGTCGCCATAGACCAACACTCTGTCCGGCAGGCACATCAGGAAGACGGAGGAGACCAGCTTGACGCCGGGGCGGGTCTTGACGAACTCCAGCGACGGGCGGATGGTGTCCGCCGTGGTGTGGGCGGCGCCGGAGACCATGCCGTCCGCGTGGCCCAGGTGCACCATCATGGTGCCCCAGTAGGAACGCGAGGTCATGCGCTCCCGGGCCTGCTCCAGGGTGATGCCCTTGTGGGCGCGCAGCTTGGCGTATTCGGTGGCGAAGGCCTCGGTGCGCGGGTCGGTGTCGGGGTCAACCAGCTGGACGCCGGAGAGGTCCACGCCGTTCTCACGGGCCAGGTCGGAGACCTTGGTTCCGCCGAGCACGATGACGTCACAGATGTCGCGGCGGGCGATGATCTCCGCCGCGCGCAGGACGCGCAGGTCCTCGCCCTCCGGCAGCACCACGCGACGGCGGTCGCTGCGGGCGCGCTCCACGAGCTGATGCAGGAAGCGGACCGGGGTCATCAGGTCGGGGGAGGGCAGCTGCAGGCGGGCCAACAGCTCGGATTCGTCCACGGCCTTGGCCATGGCGCCCAGCGCGGCTGCGGTCTTGCGGGGGATGCCCGCGGTGATGCTGCCGCGCACGGCTGCCACGGCGGTGGTGGTGTCGAAGGTGCCCTGCTCGCAGGAGTAGACGGGGAAGGGTGCCTCCGCCAGCACCGGGAGCACCGAGGCCTCCACAGGTCGCGGACCCGTGACGAGCACGCCGGCCGTGGACGGGAAGCCTGGCGTGCGGGAGGCCGCGACGGCGGCGGTGAGCACGTCGGTGCGGTCCGCGGGGGTGACCAGCAGGGAGTCGTCGCCCTCGTAGCGTTCCAGCAGGTAGCCCACGTTCATGGCGGCGATCATGATGTGGCGGATGTCCCGGTCCCGTGATGGGTCGCCCGTGACCAGGCGGGCGCCCACGGTGTCCATGACCTCGCCGATGGTGGGGGAGAGCACCTCTGGTGTCTCCGGGATGACGTAGACCTTGCGGTGATGGCGGCCGGGGTGGATCTCGCTGCGCAACTCGTCGATGGTTTCCGGATCGGCGCGGTTGACGATCATGGAGAGCAAGGAGACGCGCTGCTCGTAATAGCTGTCCCGGGCCACGTCCACGGCCTCGACGGACTGCGCCACGTCCAGCCCGGCCGCGGAGACCACGCCGATCAGGTGGCAGCCCAGGTGGTTGGCCAGGCGGGCGTTGAGCTCGAACTCGGTGGTGAGGTCGTGGCCGGAGAGGTCGGTGCCCTCCACGATGACCACGTCAACGTGCTTGGCGATCTCCGAGTAGGCGTCCAGCGCGCGGGAGTAGAGCTCCTCCGTGTTCCGGGCCGCGATCAGCTCGCGGGCCTCCACACGCGATAGGCCGACGCCGACGGCCTCATCGGGGAGCTCGAAGTGCTCCCGCATGAACGCCACCATGGGGTCGGTGTCCCCGGGAGCGGTGTCCGATATCGGTCGGAAGAAGCCGATCGAGTTGGTGTGCCGGTGCAGCAGGTCGCTCAAGCCCAAGACGATCAACGACTTGCCGGATTGTGCGCTGGTGGCGCTGACGTAGAGCCCGTGGGCCATAGGTCTCTCCCTCGAGGTGGTGGTTCACCTCTATGGTCTCACCATCGGGGGACGGGTGTTGCCGAAAGTGGGAGTTGTCTCTGCTCAGGCAGGTCTCGTCCCTGCCAGGCTTTTCCGGGGGTGTGGTCCCTCGGGCCGCGCTGACGCGCTCAGGCCGCTCGGCTCACCAGCGCTCGCCTATCTCGGGGGCGATCAGGTCGTCGTAGACGCTCCTGACTGCCTCGAGCGTCTCCTCGGTGAGCGGGTCCAGGTCCGCCGCAGCGGCATTGCCACGGGCCTGTTCCGGGGTCCGCGCTCCGGGGATCACGGTGCTCACCCCGAGCTGGTCGATGATCCACCGCAGCGCGAACTGGGCCATCGTGGCGTTCTGCGGCTTCAGGGGTGCCAGACGTCGCACGGCCTCGAGCCCGGTGGCGAAATCGACACCGGAGAACGTCTCCCCGACGTCGAAGGCACTCCCGTCCCGGTTGAAGGTGCGGTGATCGTTGGCCGCGAAGGTCGTGTTCTCGTCATAGCGCCCCGAGAGCAGGCCGCTCGCCAGCGGCACACGGGCGATGATCCCGACCCCGGCCTCCCGCGCGGCAGGCAGAACCCGCTCCAGCGGACCGAGCCGCAACATGTTCAGGATCAACTGCACGCTGGCCAGGTTGGGGCGGGCGATCGCGGTGAGTGCCTCGGCGCGGGTCTCCACGCTGACGCCGTAGGCACGGATGCGTCCCTCGTCCACGAGCACGTCCAAGGCGTCGAAGACGGCGTCGTTGCTGTAGACCTCGGTGGGCGGGCAGTGCAGTTGGACCAGGTCCAGGGCGTCCACGCTCAGATTCGTGCGTGAGCGGTCCACCCAGGAACGCAGATTCTCGAGGGTATAGATCTCTGGTCGCTGGGGCATCACACGCCGTCCTGCCTTCGTGGAGACGACCACGTCCTCGATGCCGTGGGCCTTCAGGAACGCGCCTATGGTGGCTTCGCTCAACCCATCACCGTATGCGTCCGCAGTGTCGAAGAAGCGAACGCCGGACCCGTAGGCCTCCTCGAGCACCGCGAAGGCATTCTCTTGGCTGACGTCGCCCCAATCGGCGCCCAGCTGCCATGTGCCCAGGCCGATCACCGAGACGTTGCGGCCGCTCCGGCCGAGAATCCGCTGCTCCATACCCACTCCATTCATCGACAACTCATGCTCCCCAGCACGGTCAAGTATCGGGGCCGGCCGCTGGTGGTATCCAATGCGGGGCGTGCGAATTACTCGCTATGACCCGCGGTGAAGGCCAGCGGGGCGTCGGTCCCGGGGTGAACAACGTCGACTGCGAGGATCACGGACGGGTGCGGTAGCCCTCCAACTCCAGCAGGTATTCCTTGGCGGGCAGCCCGCCCGCATACCCGGTGATGGATCCATCGGTGCCGATCACTCGGTGGCACGGCACCACGATGCTGAGCGGGTTGTGTCCCACCGCCTGTCCCACCGCCTGATTGGCTCGGGGGCGGCCGATGTCGGTGGCCACGGTGGCGTAGGTCGTCACTTGGCCGCGCAGGATCGCCCGCAGCCGCGTCCACACGGCGCGCTGGAACTCGGTCCCGGAGGGATCCAGAGGCAGATCGAAGTCGACGCGGTTCCCGGCCAGGTAGTCGGTCAGCTGGGTGGCGGCCTCGTCCAGGACGGCATCGTCGCCGGGTTCCACGCGCTCGCCGAGGATGCCCTGCTTGGGCGGGTGGCGGTGCTCCGCGAACCAGACGCCTGCGAGTCCGTATTCGGTCGCGGCGAGGGTGAGCGAACCAAGTGGGGAGTCGATGAGCAGATGTTTCATGGGCGTCTTCCGTTCTGGTCTGCTGTGGGGTGGGAGTGGGTGCGCCAGAGATGCAGTGCAGCGTAGGAGCGCCACGGACGCGCTGCCTCCATGAGGTGCATGAGGTCGGCACGGTCGGCGGCCAACCCACGTGACCGAGCGACCGAGAGCAGCGCGGCGTCGCCGGAGAGGTCCACGTCCGGGTCGCCGAGCGTGCGGAGTCGTGCGTAGGCCAGGGTCCAGGGTCCTATGCCCTTGATCCGGGAGGCCTCGTCCAGCGTGGCTTCCCGTGCGGCTGCGTCGTCGACGGGCGCGTGGGGTTCGTCGGCGCTGAGGAGTTCCAGGATCTGCCGCAGCGTCTCCTGTCGCGTCGCTGGGCCGCGGAACCACTCCGGCAGGCGCTGAAGCGCCTGCGCGGCGGTGGGGAACGGGCGCAGGGAACCCGAATGCCCGACGTCGGGCAGCCGGGTCAGCTCACCGGGCGCCTCGGGCGCGCCCGGCTCAGCCGGCGCGTCAGGCGCGCCGTGAACGGTGGCCACCAACCGGCGCAACTGGGCTCGGCCGGAGGCGACGGAGACCTGCTGGGTGACGATGGCCCGCAGCAGGGACTCGGTCAGTGTCGGTTCCCCGGGTAGGCGGATCCCCGGATGCTCCGGGACGTCGTCGCGCAGCCAGGGCAGCGAACTCAGGGCCGCGTCGATGCCAGGGCTGTCGGCGTCGAGGTCGGCCATGCGCCGGGCCAAGGATATGGCCTCGTTCAGGTCGGCGGCATCGTCGAGGGCGAGGGACACTCGGAGTGTGTCGGGGGAGTCATTTGCGCCGAACGCGAGTTCACCGGTTCCGTGCCGGAGCCGCACCGCGGTGACGTAAAGCGAGTCCTGGACGGCGTCCACGCCCGCGAGCGTGCGGGGAGCGTAGAACTCCAACAGCGAATCCACGTCGATCGGTCCCCGTGCCTGCAGCGCGAGGTTGAGACGGGCCGGGACGCGATCGGTGGCCAGTGACGAGGACTGGGCGGCGACTCGGAGTCGTCCGGGCGGCCGGCCGAAGACCTGCTGGATGGTCTCGTTGAAGGTCCGGATGCTGCCGAAACCCGCGGCGAACGCGATCTGGGAGATCTCGAGGTCCGTCGAGGTCAGCAGCCGGAAGGCGGTCCGGGCTCGCCGGGTCCGCGCGTGTTGCACGGCCCCCACGCCCGTGTCGCTGATCAAGGTCCGGTTCAGCGTGCGTGTGCTGGTCCCGAGCCGCCGAGACAAGTCGCCGACGGAGCCAGTGTCCAGCGCGCCCGCCTCGATCGCGGCGAGTGCGCGCCCGGCCAGCGTTGCCATGTCCGGAGAGGAGGCCGGGCCGGGCAGAGCCTCGGGAAAGCACCTCAAACATGGGCGGAACCCGGCCGCCTGGGCCTTGGCGGCCGTCTTCACGAAGGCGACGTTGCTCGGCTTCGGGGTCCTGGATGGGCAGGACGGGCGGCAGTAGATGCCGGTGGAGAGCACGGTGGTGTAGAACCGCCCGTCGAACCGGGTGTCGCGCGTGTGGATCGCGGCGTAGGCGACGTCGAACGGCGGCGGGCCGTCCTGCTCGACTACTCGGGTGGTGCTCACCCCTCCATGGTGCCCTGTTTCTCGCTTACGGGCTGGCGGTTTTGCGCCACGGCCGTGGAACGACCTAGGTCGGCCTACTGGCCCTCGACCTTGATCTCCGGGATGGGCGATCCCGGCGGGAGGTCCTTGACCTGCTGGTAGATCTGGCCGAAGAGGCTCCAGTGCACGGAGGTGAAGGCGATCTCGATGTTGTCCAGGGTGATCTCCCCGCCCAGGAACGGCGGTGTCTTGAAGGAGGCACACTGGTCGAAGGGGAGTGAGCGCAGTCCGGTGTGGTTCCGCACGGCTCGGAAGGAGTCCTTGTCGAAGAACTCGTCGGCCTTGCGGTCCTTGCGCAGGCCGGTGAGGAATCCTTCCAGTGACCCGATGGCCTTGAGCTCGGCGGAGGCGATGTCCGCGCGGACCACGACGGCGCCCTGGTCCGCAGTCCCGGCAGCGTAGTGCCTGCCTAGCCAGTCCGTGGCGAAGACGGGCAGTCCATCAGCCTCTTCACCGAAGGCTTCCTGGAGTTCCTGAGTGGCTTCAGGTCCGGATTCAGCATCGTGGATCTGCAGCAGCCCCATGGACAGCGAGGCCCCGTACCAGCGGGGCTTGGTGAATTCGGCACCGGTGAGGTCTTCCAACCAGGGCTGCGCCCCATTGCGGGAGGCGGTCGGCTTGAGTTTCATGACTCGATTCTCCTTGTCGATGGGTGTCTTTGGGCAACGGCGCGCTCCGGGTACGCCGTTGGATCTGCGCGGGTCAGTCGTTGAGGTTGGCGGCCCATTCTGCGAGGAGGGCGGTGACGTGGGGATGGATGGGTCCGGTGTGGGGTTGGTCGTGGTTGATGGTGAGGATCTGGCCGTTGGTTCCTCGGGGGCCCGGGGAGAGGTCGACGACGAAGTTGTTACCCATTCCGTCGGCGGTGATGGGGATCCATGCGCTGTTCCAGATCCCCGGTTGGGTGGTACCCGGGGCGAAGCCGACGGGTACCTCGGGGCGGTCGCGCGCTTCGTCGTTGACGTCCTCGTAGGCGTCATTGTTGACTTCCCATTCATCGAGGATGTCACCGGTGGAGAGCAGCCTGGTCCCGGGAGGGCCTCATGCTCCTCTGTCATGCCGTTGTGCCGCTCGAGGGACTTGCGCATGGGTGCGGGGAGTTCGCGGCCGAGTCGGGCCTCGAGGTCACTGATACTGTCATCGTCGGCGCCGGGGTTGAGCATGTCCTCGGCGTCGTCTCCGAGGAGGGCCTCGATGTGGTCCCAGACGGAGCCGATGTCCTTGGGATTCATAGGAGGAAGCGGCCCCTGCCGTTCGGGTTCGGAGATCGGTACGTCGCCTGCGGCTTCCGAGGACCCTGTATCGCCTGGGGTGGCGGCGGGGTCCGGTGCCGTGAACCACCCAGCCGGGAAGAGGCCGACGGGTAGCGGCTGTGGTGGCGGGAGATGTCGTAGCTCTGGGACAGGCTCGTTGGGGCCGATGTTGTCGTGGAAGCCGGTGAAGCCTTCCGGCAGATTGATGTTCAGGTCCTGAGACAGCGTGGGTCGCTGGTTGGAATCCGCCAGGACCACGCGCATGGCGTGGGCGTCGGTCTCGAGTTCTTGGTCGAACCGGGCGCGGTCCCAGCCGATGTCGTTGCCGACGGACGAGAGCCGGTAGATGCTCATCTCAGCCATCTCACCGAGGACGATGCGCACAAGGTCCTTTCCCACGGTCCAGAATGCCGGACCCGGTCGATCCGGGGTTCCCATGAGCTCACGAGTCCCCTCGAACTCCGAGCTGTAGGACGGATCGAACTCCTTGGCCAGATCGTGGTCAGCGGTCGTGGTGCGGTTGAAGAGGTGGGCGTAACCAATGAGGTTGGTGTACTCGGCGGGCCAGGACAACGCGGCTCGGGAGGCGCTGTTGGGGGCATCGGGGCCCTCGGTGCAGTGGACCCCGTTGAAGATCAGCGCCTCGCACAACCGCCGTACGGCCTCCTGATAACCCATGAGTGCCCAGAGGTGAGCCATGAGTCTCAACTCTTGCGAGTGGTTCTTTGCGCCGTAGGTCAGTGCTTGCTTGATGTCAGGGCCCATGACCTTGCGGAGCATGCCGGGAGCATCGGCAGGTACGGCGTCCACGGCAGCGTCCACCAGCCGGTTGTACTCACGTTCGGCGCGCCGATCCAGCATGTGCGGATTACCTCCGGATGTCGTTGGCGTGCGCAAGGAACACGACTCGTTACATCTGGGTTCAACCCACGCACTTGGTCCAGCGTGGCGGCCGCTCCGCCACCACGCTGGATTCGACTATTCCATGACACCGTGAGCCATGGCCAGTAGAACGATCATTGGTGTCGTGCTCGCAGCCGATTGCGACTGTCAGGCGGTGTCGTGCGGCCTGGATGCTGCATCAAGGGACGGTGAGTCAGGCGTCCTTCACACTCACGCGCAGCTGATTGGCCCACGGGTCCTCGAAGGTGAGGGTGCGACCGTCGTCCTGGGTGTTGATGCCACGGAAGGACAGGCGCTGACGCAGCGATCCAAGGGCGTCGTCGTTGGGCAGGCTCAGGTCGATCTCACCCAGGCCCAGGCTCGGCGTGCGTACCAGCGCACCGCGCGAATCCCAGGTGTTGGCGGCGAGGTGGTGGTGGTAGCCGCCCACGGAGAAGAACACGGCCTGACTGCCCATGGCGGCGGTGACGTCGAAGCCCACCACGCCCTCGTAGAAGTCGCGCGCCACGTTGCCGTCGCCCACCTTCAGGTGCACGTGACCCACGGCCGTGGAAGTGCCGTCCATCTGTGGCGCGGAAAGCCCTGCCTCGGTGATGTGGTCCTGGATGAATTGGTTCGGGTCGAACCATGTGGTGCCCATATCCACCTGTCCGCCGTGCCAGGTCCAGGTTTCGCTCGGGCGGTCCATGTACAGCTCCACGCCGTTGCCCTCGGGATCGTCGAAGTAGAAGGCCTGCGACACGGTGTGGTCGCCCACGCCGGTGAAGGAGTGCGGGTAGTGGCGGGCCACCGAATAGACGGCCGAGGCCAGGTCGGCGGGCGAGGAGAACAGGATCGCCGTGTGGTACAGCCCGGCTGAGCCTGCTGCGGCGTGGCGCAAGCCGGCGTTGTGCTGCAGGACCATGCTCGGCACGCCGTGGTGGCCCAGGATCGCGGAGTCACCCTCCTGCGCCATGACGTCGAGGCCGACGCCCTCGTGGTAGTAGCGGATCATGGCGTCCAGGTCCGCCACGTGCAGGGTCACGGCTCCCATGACGGAGTTCGCGTCGAGACGGTCGTCGGCGGGGCGGGTGGGGTTCGGATCGGTGATGGCGGTCATGGGGTGCTCCTTGGGGCGTTCCTTGTTTACTTCAAGCTTCAACTAGTATGACTCGAGATTCTATTCCGTGCCATGACCCACGTCATACGCATTTCGGTCAGACCGCGCGCCGGCGTCGATGGGGTTGATCAAAAATCGCGACGTGGGCGGCGGTCCCGCGCGGCCCCATGCCCCACGGCTCGGGCCGGGGCCCGCTCCCACCGCGCCGCAGGCGCAGTGCGGCTGGAGGACGGGTACCTGCCGTCGGGCATCGTGCGAGGTCACATGGGAACGCATCACTTCACCGTTGGCATGGCCCGATGGCAGGCTTGAGACATGATCGTCGCGTTCTCCGTCTCCCCCTCAGGTATGGACCACCCGGACGGGTCGGTGCACGACGCCGTCGCGGCCGCCGTCCGCGTGGTCCGTGACTCCGGGCTGCCCTTCCGCACCTCCTCCATGTTCACCGAGATCGAGGGTGAATGGGACGAGGTCATGGACGTCGTCAAGCACGCCACCTTCGCCGTGGCGGAGTACGGCACCCGCATCTCCCTGGTGCTCAAGGCGGACATCCGCCCCGGCCGAACCGGCGAACTCACGGGCAAGATCGACCGCCTGCAGAAGGCCATCGCCGCGCAGGACGGTGTGTCCTCTGACTCCGACTCGGCACCGGCCCAACTGACCCGGGACACCCGCCCGGAACTGGGGGCCTGAGCGTGCCCGGGCCCCACGATCCTCGCGTCACGACCTCGGCCGGAGCGGCCGGTGCGACACCTGCGCAGGTGGATTCGTACTTCGAGACGAAGTTGGTGGACGAGCCGGCCCCGCTGGCCGCGATCCGTTCCCGGAACCTGGAGGCAGGTCTGCCGGACGTCGCCGTCACTCCCGCTCAGGGGAAGTTCCTGTCCCTGCTGATCCGGCTGGCAGGTGCTCGCCGCATCCTGGAGATCGGAACGCTGGGCGGTTACTCGGCTGCATGGATGTTGAACGGACTTCCCTCCGACGGGCATCTGCACTCACTGGAAATCGACCGCGGCCACGCCGAAGCCGCTCGCGCGAACCTGGCCTCCGTGGACCCCTCCGGGGAAGGGACTCGTTGGAACGTCGAGACGGGCCCCGCCGTCAAGGCCCTGCATCAGCTCACCTGGACGCGGCAGGCGCCCTTCGACCTGGTGTTCATCGACGCAGACAGGGCCTCCAACCGGACCTACCTGGAATGGGCCTTACGGCTGACCGCACCAGGCTCGCTCGTGGTGCTGGCCAACGTGGTGCGCACCGGCGCCGTGGCCTCCGGCACTCCCGAGGGGGAGGACACGCAGGCTGATGTGGACGGGGTCCGCTCCGCGTTGGAGATGATGCACAACGACCCTCGGTTCGAGGCCACCGCGCTGCAGACCCTGTCGGGTCAGGCCTGGGACGGTTTCGCGCTGGCCCTGGTCACGGGCGCGGCGGCACCGGGATCCGTGGCTCAGTCCGTGCGCATCGAACGGATGAGCCCCGCCACCGTGCGCGGTGCGCTCGAGGTGAAGAACCTGGGTTGGCGCACCACCTTCTCCCGCCACATCGTGGACGAGTTCTTCGACGATCTTGATTCCCGGTTGGAGGCCGACGTGGCCTCCTGGACTGCGGCTCTGAACAGGCCTGGCAACCTGACGCGTGCCGCCGTGGCGCTTGCACCGGACGGCGAGGTCATCGGCATGGCCTCCGCAGCTCCCGTGTTGGAGGAGTCCGACCGCCTCGCCACCGGAGCCAAGTGGGAACTCTTCACCGCATACGTGGAACAGTCGTGGCAGGGGTCGGGTGTGGCCAAGCGGCTTGCCGACTTCGTGCTCGGTGACGACCCTGCGCTGCTCTGGGTGCTGGAGGACAACCCCCGAGCCCGGGCCTTCTTCGGGAAGCTCGGGTTTGCGCCTGACGGTGCCCGCGAGGAGCTGCCCCCCGAATGGAACGGTGCGGCCGACATCCGCATGGTCCGCCGCAACTGATTCTGCGCCCGGTTCACCGCCGGCTTGCACCGTTCTCGTCCCCTGCCCCGTCCCCGCACGTTCCGCACTCAACTCCGCTGCGTCCCGTTCTGTCTCCCCAGGCTTTCCGTCAGCGCAGCATGCTTTATCCATGGGGCGCTGACGGAATGTCTGGGCGGGGTGAGGCCGCTGTGGGCGTGTGGAAGGGTGAGGGGCATGGAATCTCCCGACTTCTCGGTGTCCCGCATCGGCGAAACCCCCGACGACGAACGTAACTTCCGGTTGCTGCACGGCGCCATCTCCGTGAAGAACGCCGGCTGGCGGGACACCTACTCGGACTGGCTGTCCGCAGAGGAACTGGACCGGATCGACGCCAACCTGGAACGAACGGTTCAGAACTGGTTCGCTGCGCTGCAGGAATCCCGATTGGGACCGGTCTGGGCCGCAACTATCCCGCAGGGTG
>NZ_JALAGT010000020.1 GCF_022712295.1 Galactobacter sp. | reverse complement strand
CTCGGGCACCGTGAACGTGCCTGGCGCGGTATCGACGGCGCTCGCCATGACTCTGGCGCGGGCCGACGCCCTGGCCGCTGCAGCTCTGGACTCCATGTCGGTGTCGGGTCCGGGTGAGGCCGAGGCCGCGTGCGGGCCGCGGCCGGGGGACCGGATGGCCGCCCACGTGTTGGAGGCGCTCGCCGCCGCCGGAGTTCCCGCCGCACTCTCGGGAGCTCCGGTGCGTCGCGTCCAGGGGATCGTTTCCTTCGTTTTCCCCGGTCTGCATGCCGAAGCCGTGCTGCTCGAACTCGGCCGACGAGGAGTGCTCGCCTCCTCCGGTTCCGCCTGTTCCGCCGGTTCCACCGAGCCATCGGCTGTGCTCACCGCGATGGGATATCCGGGGCCCGATGCCCTGGGTGCGCTTCGGTTGAGTTTCGCGCCGCACACGGCTGCCGCCGATCTGGAAACCGCGGCCGACGCGGTGGTCGAGTCCGTTCGCGCGGTCTCACGGATGGGGCTGACGTCCTGACAGTGGTTCTGCCGTCACAAGAACTGCGGTGCGTCACGTCCCAGGGGCCCCGCCCGATGCCGAGACACCGGGCTGACTCCCGCGATGTGCCCGGCAGGGCCCACGGTCTCGGCGGGGCCCCATGCGGTCTCGGTCTCCACGAGGGGTGGGAACTGCTCTGTAGCAACCGCGCCCTCCGCGTTGGGGAGGGATTGCAACAGCCGCGCCGTGCCGATGAGGGAGGCATGGATCGTGGCCGTTCTGCCGTCGAGGATCTGCCGCTGCAGGACTCGGCCGATGGCGGAGGCCAGCAGCCAGCCGGTCGCGTGGTCCAGCGCCGCAGTGCGCTTGCCCGCAGTGGTCACTGGCACCAGGGGTGCCACCTCGGCAAAGCCCGGAGGGTCGATGCGCAGCACGTCCGCTCCCATCGACGCGAGGAAGCCGGTGCACACCGGGCCGGCGATGACCCTGGTCAGGTCCAGGACCTTCAGCCCGTCGAACGGCAAGCTCACGGCGCCGGCCGGCCCTGGTCTTTCGCTGCTGTCCACCCATCGCGTGGAGGCCACGGGGGCATCTCTGGTTGCTGCCCCGGCCGAGGATGCCAGCCATGTCGAATCCGAATGGAGCGCCGCGGCAGCGCCGCCCGCGCCGACCACTGCCGTCTCCAGGGCCTCCGCACCCCAGTCGGCCACGCGGGCGGCCACTGCCGTTCGGTCATGGGCGTCGAGTACCTCTTCAACGGCTCGGCGGTGGTAGGCGTAGTTCGTGTGCAGCTTGATCCATCCATCGGCGCACCGGTAGTTCCCGGCGATCTCGTCCCAGGCGGCCGGCCGCTCCCAGCCGATCGGGGTGAAGAGTCTCTCGGTTGCGAATGCCGCACAGGCGCCCCTGGAATCCACGCTGACCGAGGCGAAACCGGCGGAGGCTCGGCGCGCAGCCAGCACGCGGGACGCAGCCAGGTGCGCGCTCGCCACGGCAGCGGTGGCCAGTCCGGTGACGTCGAACGGGCACGGCAGGACGGTGCGTGGACCGCTCATCCGGATGCGGGCAGGCTCGCCGTCATCCAGGGCGATACTGTCTCTCACGGCACCCCAGACGAGCTGCAGCACCGGGGCGAAGGGCTCAAACATGCGGCTCAGTATCCGCCTGGCTCCCACAGGGCACAAGCCATCCCACGACGCCCCGACCCGGACAACGATATCCACAGGGCGGAGACGGCTTTCTGGTCGGGCGCCGAGTCGTCGCGTACATTTCGGCCATGAGATCCCTGCTGTCCGGCCTCGCGGCTACCGGCGTCACCGGCGTGGTCGCGTGCGTATTGCTCGGGGCAGCATGCCTGGCGTTCCTCTACTTCGGTGCCCGCCTGGCGTTGGCCGATGCCCGGGAACACCAGCTTCCGGACAGGTTCACTCTGCCCTTGAACGCGGTGGTGTTGGGGTGTCTGACAGTAGCCTGTCTGGTCCTCGCCGACTGGGGCAGGTTGGGGCGCGCGTGGGCCTGCGCAGCACTGGCCTTGGCGTTGTTCCTGGCGGTGCACCTGGCCAGCCCGGCCACCATGGGATTCGGAGATGTGAAGCTGGTCCCGGCGCTGGGCGGGATCACCGGTGTGCTCTCCTGGGGCCACCCGATAGTCGCGCTGGTCCTGACGCTCGTCGTGGCAGGAATTCACGCGGCCGTGGTCATGATCCGCACCAGGAATCCGAGGGCACACATCGCCTTTGGGCCCGCTCTCTTACTGGGGACTCTCGCCGCGCTGTGCCTTTGAACGGTTGGCGCTCGCTGATGGTCGGCGAACGAGTTACCAACACTTAAGGGGCTAAGTGTTGGTAAGGGCGGGTGGTCCCAACACGTACGGGTTCACGAGAACAGGGCACCCAAGGCCACCTGCACGGCGTCCTCCACATGCGTGGAGCGCTCCTGCGAGGTCATCTCCTCGGAACGGAAGAGGTGGTCGGACACCGTGCACACGGCCAGCGCCTCCACCCCTTCGGCAGCAGCAAGACCGTAGAGGGCGGCAGCCTCCATCTCCACCGCCAGGGTCCCGTGCTGCTTCAGTGCCTGCGTGACCTCGGGACGGTCGGCGTAGAAGAGATCGGAACTGAACAGCGGACCAACGTGGTGCTTGATCCGCTCCGCACGGGCCATACCGACCGCTCCCTCCAGCAGAGGGAACGCGGGGACGTGGGAGTAGTGCACACCAGGCACCCGGGTGGCCGCGATCGCGGAATCCGTGTGGGCCGCGTTGCCGATGATGATGTCTCCCAACTGGACCTTGTCGGCAATCCCGCCCACGGTGCCAACACGCACGATCCGCTTGGCTCCGTAGAAGCGGATCAGCTCGGTTGCATAGATCGACAGAGACGGCATGCCCATGCCGGAGGCCATGACGGAGACATCCATTCCGTCCACCTTGCCTGTCCAGCCCTCGATTCCGCGCACATCGGTCACCAGATGCGGGCGGGTGAAGAAGGTTTTGGCGATCACCCTGGTTCGCTGGGGGTCTCCCGGCATGAGGACGAGGGCTGCGAAATCGCCGGGTTCGGCTGCGATATGGGGCGTGGACATGGCGTCCAGTATCTCAAATATGACGCTGTCCTGTCTCCTTGAACCAGGCAATCAACGGTGTTGACAGCTACTTCTCAGTAACCGCGTCTCGGCCCGTCCCGTCTCGGTTCGGTCTCGCCAGGGCACCAGTGCGAATCCACCCTCCGCCATGCGTCCGGAGCATGACAGAGTTGGACCATGACCACGCCAGACTTCGTCCTCGCGCTGCGCTCCAAGATCGGCCACGACCCGCTATGGATGCCGGGAGTGAAGGGGGTGGTGCTGCGGCCCGCTCCTGCGAGTGCGGCAGGCGCCGAACGCGACGTGGCTGCGGAGGTGCTGCTGGTCCGTCGGGCGGACAACGGATGCTGGACCGTCCCGGCCGGGATCCTGGAACCGGGGGAGGAACCGGCCGACGGCATCACGCGGGAGGTGCTGGAGGAGACCGGCGTCAGCGCCCGTGTCACCCGGCTGGTCGGGGTGCAGACCACGCAGCCCACCACCTACCCCAACGGGGATCACGCCCAGTATCTGGACGTCATCATGGCCCTGGACCCGCTGCCGGGTAGCGGAGAGGCACGGGTCAACGACGACGAGAACCTCGAGGTGGCTTGGCGCAGCATCGACGACCTGGCCGATGTCCCCCCGCTCCACGTGCGCGCGGTGCGCTGGGCCGCGGATCAGGATCCGCGCTTCGCCGTCGGCGGGAGGGACTGTGGTGCCACCTCGTCGGGCTGGTTCGTGGAGGGTGGCCGCGAGCGCCAGGGCTGATGTGCTCAGGCGTGCTCCACCGAGTCCAGGTGGCGCTGAACGGCCTGAGCGGTCTTCTCGCTGGAGGAGTCGATCCAGCGCACCATGTCCTCCAGGGCCGCGACCTGCCGGGCGAAGCGCTGGGTACTGCGCTCCGCCCTGGGTGCGGCGGCCAGCTCCTCGGCCTGGCGCAGGGCCATGGCCTGGGCTCGGGTGCGGATGCGGTGCCGTTCCGCTTCCACCGAGCCCGCATCGGATTCCGCTTCCGGCCCTCCCCGAACGGCCAGCAGCATGTTCAGGCTGTCCTCGTCCTCGCGCGAGAACCGGGCAAGCAGGTCCGCGCGCGTCCTTTCCAAGGTCGCATCCGACGCTCTTCTCCGACGGCCGCTGGCACCGAGCG
Source organism: Galactobacter sp. (assembly GCF_022712295.1). GTDB lineage: Bacteria > Actinomycetota > Actinomycetes > Actinomycetales > Micrococcaceae > Galactobacter. The sequence goes on along the minus strand of NZ_JALAGT010000020.1, from coordinate 27,161 downwards.
CCAACCATGGTTTGGTGTTCAACCACAACACGAGCGTGATCACCGCGATGAGGGCGGTGGTGGTGCCGAGGGTGACCGCCACTCTGGTGGAGGGAGCCGTGATCCACAACGGACGTCCGTGGGTCTCCGCCAGCTTCGGCAGGAGTGTCTCCAAGAGTTCAGATCCGAGGCCCCGTCCCTCGGCCGTGTCGGAGGCGCGAGGCGAGATCCCCTCACCGCCGTCGCTCTGAGAGGCATACGCCGGACCCCATCCCCACGCAGCAAGTCGGTAGTAGACGTAACTGAGGCCCGAGCCGTGGCTCCGGCCTTCCTCGTCGGCTTGGGGCGATGAGGAGACCTGACGCAGGCCCATGACGACGGCCTCGGGCATCAGATCGCCGGTTCTGGGGTCCAAGAGCTCGGGGTTCTCCCTGACCGCCGTCCGCACCAGCTGCCGGGCGGTCACGGCTTGCACCGCGTCCGGGACGCTGGGGACCGGCACGTTCAGGTCACGCTCACGCCGCTCCTCCTCCTTGTCCCGTTCCCGACCCTCTGAGTAGGACGTCAGTGGTTTCACCCGATCCTGACCGAGGTCTGCAGGCAACTCGACGACCACCAGCTTGATCGGACGATACGAGGTGACAGGGTCGTAGACGCCCTTGTAGCCATCCTTGAGTACGTCGTTGAAGTCGGGATCGAGTTCGTTCTCGAAGACCGCGGAGTTGTAGTTCTCATTCTCGGGAATGGTCGTGAACGCGGATACCAGGGTGGGGTGTTCCGTCCGTTCATATTCTTCCAACCAGGTCGGCGTGGAACCGACGATGCTGCCGAGCACCAGGCCTGCCACGACGCAGGCGCAGGCCACGGCGGCGGGAGCCGTCCAGAGCTCTCGCAAGGAGCCGTAGCGGCGACCCGCCGCGTGCTTGGAGGCCGAACGGCGACCGGACTCTGCCCGGGCCTGCCTGGCGTTCTGTGACACCGACTTTCGTGAGCCGGGCACCAGAATCACGTCATCCGCCCATGACCTGAATCCCTGGGCCGTCATGACTCCTCTGCGCTGCACACCGCCCAACGCCTGCCGCACCAACGGCCGCTGAGCCATCCCCGGTTCCGAACGCAGCCGAACACCTTGCGCGTGGGAAGCCTTGCGCAGGTCCTTCGGCAGGTCACGGCGGGGCTGGACGTTGCGCACCTTGGTCAGGCCGGCCACCAACTCGGCGAGGACCTCATCAACCAGCATGGTCAGCCGGACCAGTTCTTGGAGATCCTCGGTGACGATGGAGCCGGTGCCGGTCATCCGTCTGGCTCCCAAGCCCAGGACGTCCTCGCGGACCTGGCTCAAGGTCTCGACGGCCGTTCTGGCGGACTTGATGCGGGTTCCACGGATGCGCTTCAACGCGGACTCGACGGTGGCTTGGGACTCCAACAACGGGCGTGCCTCGAGGTCCCACACCGAAGACGTGGGGTGCATCAGCAGGGCTGCTTGACCACAGAGGGCGTTCACCTCCCGCGAGAAGGCGGTGCTGTGGTCCTGGAACCGGGTGATCCGGGCGGCTTGTTCCTTGGTGAAGACAGTGTCGGCGTGCCAGGACTGAAGCTCGTCCTGTTCGCGGACCAGCTCGAGGATTCGCCCCGGTAGCCGCCGTAACTGCTTGGCCAGTTCCGCGGCTGTGTCCGCATCCGAGTGCAACATCTCCAGCTGCGCCGCCGTCAGTTCCACCTCATCCAGGCGGATCAGGGCGGCGGAGAGGGCCTTGGCCCCGTGGGCGATCTGCTCCTCGAGGCCGGTCTGCCTGCGCCACTGCCGCTGATGTCGGAAGCCGAGGACGAAGGCGGTGAGCAGGAAAGCCAGGAACAAGCCGCCCCATAGCAGTGGTGATCGATGCAAGGACAGGCTCTGTGCTTCCACTACTGCGGCGGCTGCCGCGGAGGGTTGCCCGGCGCCTTGTCCGGACAGAGCCGCGTCGGTGGCGGCCTGCTGGATCATGTGGTGGGCGGAGTCCTCATCGATGCCATCGGAACTCAGCAGCGGGAAGCGCAGCAGGTCAGGGGCCACCTCGGTCACCGGCATCCCGGCTTCCTGCCGTATGGTCACGAGCCCAGGACCCGGGTTCTGGCACTGTTCCGCCTCCTCCAGGCCGCAGACCCTGAGGGTGAACGGCGCGTACGCCCTCAGGCCGTCCATCGAAGCGAGCACTTGGCTCTCGGTCACGTCCGCACCTCGGACCTGGACGGAGATGTCAGACCTTGCGGTGAACAACACCAGTCCGGCCACCGCTGCGACCGCTGCCAGCAGGAGGGAACACAGTGCGGCCCAGGGCCACCTGCGCAGGCGACGGCGGGAGGCGGAGCGGGGCATGAATCTACTCTGCACCCGACGTAACACGGTTACAAAAAAGGTTGAGTGCCGCCCGTCGCGGAATCCTTCGGGACTCGCGACGGACGGCACTCAACCTGGTGAGGGGAAACTACCCGATCAGTACTTGCCGGTCATGGTGGTGACGTCCAGGGCCTTGTCGAGGTCTGCCTCGGGGACCTGGCCCTCGCCCTCACCGACGAAGCCGAGCTTGACGGTGGCCTCGCGGATGGTCAGGCCCTCCTTCACGGCGGTCTTGGCGATCTTGGCCGCATTCTCGTAACCGATGAACTTGTTCAGCGGGGTCACGATGGAGGGGGAGGCCTCAGCCAGGAAGCGGGCGCGATCCTCGTGAGCCACGATGCCGTCCACCATCTTGTCCGCCATGACGCGGGAGACGTTGGCCAGCAGGCGGATGGATTCGAGCAGGTTGGCGGCCATGACCGGGATGCCCACGTTCAGCTCGAAGGCACCGTTGGTGGAGGACAGCGCGATCGTGGCGTCGTTGCCGACCACCTGGGCTGCGACCTGGATCGCGGCCTCGCAGATCACCGGGTTGACCTTGCCGGGCATGATGGAGGAACCGGGCTGCAGGTCGGGCAGACCGATCTCGCCGAGGCCGGTGTTGGGGCCGGAACCCATCCAGCGCAGGTCGTTGCTGATCTTCATGATGGAGTAGGCGATGCCGCGCAGCTGGCCGGACGCCTCGATGAGACCGTCACGGTTGGCCTGGGCCTCGAAGTGGTTGCGGGCCTCGGTGATGGGCAGCGCGGTGTCGGAAGCGAGCTCCGCGATGACCTTCTGCGGGAAGCCGTCCGGGGTGTTGATGCCGGTGCCCACGGCGGTGCCGCCCAGGGGGACCTCGGCCACGCGGGGCAGGGAAGCCTCGATGCGTTCGATGCCGTAACGCACCTGGGCCTCGTAGCCGGAGAACTCCTGGCCGAGCGTCACGGGTGTGGCGTCCATCAGGTGAGTACGCCCGGACTTCACGATGGTCTTGAACTCCTCCGCCTTGCGGGAGAAGGAAGCGGCCAAGTAGGTCAGGGCCGGGACCAGGTCGTTGATGAGGGCGTTGGTCGCCGCCACGTGGACGGAGGTCGGGAAGACGTCGTTGGAGGACTGGGAGGCGTTGACGTGGTCGTTGGGGTGGACCTCGGTCTCGGAGCCTGCAGCCTTCAGCGCGTTGGTCGCCAGAGTGGCCAGGACCTCGTTCATGTTCATGTTGGAGGAGGTACCTGAACCGGTCTGGAAGACATCGATCGGGAAGTGATCGTCGTACTTGCCCTCGGCGACCTCGTCAGCGGCGGCAACGATGGCCTGCGAGCGTTCGGCATCGAGGACGCCGAGCTCAGCGTTGGCGATCGCAGCGGCACGCTTGACCTTGGCCAGCGCACGGATGTGCTGGTGCTCAAGGGTCTTACCGGAGATCGGGAAGTTCTCAACGGCCCGCTGCGTCTGCGCGCGGTACAGGGCGTTGATCGGGACGAGGACCTCGCCCATGGTGTCGTGTTCTGTACGGAATTCCGTGGAGTCAGCCATGATTCACATGGTAGCCGTCGCGCGCGCAGGGTTACGTACTCGTGTCCCGCGTAGCGGGATCCACAAGGTACGACGGCGGTACTCGCCTACCGCTGGTCGGCGAGTACCGCCGTCGGGCACCGGATCAGGAGGGAAGGCCCTCCATGAACGCGATCAGGGCGTTGTTGACCTGGTCGGCGTGCGTGACGCCCAGGCCGTGCGGGGCGCCGGGAACCAACACCAGCGATGAGCCGTCCAGCATCGCGTGCGTGCGCTCGCCGGAATACTCGAACGGCACGATCGCATCGGAGTCGCCGTGGATGACCAGGCCGGGGACGTCCACGGTGGCCACGTCGGCGCGGAAGTCGGTGGTGGAGAAGGCCTCCTGGCAGCCCGCCACCGCCTCCTGCCGCGCGGTGTGGGCCCAGGCCTGAGCCTGTTCCAGTGTGGCCTGGTCAACCAGTAACCGTCCGTCCACCGAGAAGAAGTTGGTGGCGACGCCGTCCACCACCGCTGCGACATCGTCGCGGATCGCGGCGTTGTCGCCGCGCCAGGCCTCCTCCGTGACGGGGCCGCCCGGGTTGTCGTCCGTGTGCAACAGGTACGGAGTGGCCGAGGCCAGGAAGACCACACCGCGCAGGCGGTCGGTGCCGTGGGTGCCGACGTAGCGTGCCACCTCGCCGCCGCCCATGGACCAACCGACCAAGGTGACGTTGGTGAGGTTAAGCGCCTCGATGATGCCATTGAGGTGCTGAACCAGGCGGTCGTAGTCGTAGACGCCGTCATTGGGGGCGCCGGACTCGCCGAAGCCGGCGCGGTCGTAGGCCACCACACGGTGCCCGGCCTTGGTCAGGGCAGCGATCTGGTGCTCCCAGATCTCGATGCGCTGAGGCCACGGATGGATCAGCACCACCGGTGAGCCTGTACCTCCGGTATCGAGAACGCGGAGGGCAACGGCGGCACCGCCGTCCGGGACGGTGAGTGTGGAGTACTCGGTCATGTGATCCCCTCGAAGACGTAGGACGTGTGTGGATCAGTCCAACACAGTGACGGCGCCGGTGGCCAGGTCGTAGACGGCGCCGACGATCTTCAGCTTGCCCGCGCTCTCGGCGTCGTGCAGCACGGGGGAGAGGTCCCGCAACCGTTCCACGGTGCGACGGGAGTGTTCGGCGACGGCCTCGTTGACCGTGGTGCCGCCCTTCTCACGGGAGGAGATCACGGACGGCAGGATGCGTTCCACGAGGGCGCCGACGTTGGCGCCGGGGGTCTCGCCCGTGTCCAGCGAGTGCTGGGCGGCGGTGACGGCGCCGCAGGAGGTGTGGCCAAGCACCAGCACCAACGGAACTCCGAGCTCGGCCACCGCGAATTCGATGGAACCGATGACCGTCTCGCCGAGGGTATGGCCGGCGGTGCGGATGGCGAAGACGTCGCCGTAGCCCGCGTCGAGGGCGTATTCCATGGGTACACGGGAATCGGAGCAGCCCACCACGGCGGCGAAGGGATCCTGGCCCTGGGCCAGCTGCGAGCGGGTGTCGGTATCGGTATTGGGGCGGGATGGCTGCCCCGCCTGTGCGCGGAGGGCGCCCTCGACGATGGTGGAGAGCGCCTGTTCCGGAGTCAGAGTCGTGGTCATATCCTCAAGGATAGGCCCGCTCAGCCGACGGGGTCGGCCTTGGCCTCGGCCTTCTGCACCAGGTCGGCGGTCTTCTTCAAGAACGCATCGTCGCCTTGGTCCCCGGTGAGGATGAACGTGTACCCGTCCAGCGAGGTGGTGAGCACGGTCTTCTCGGCCGAGGAGCCCGGCTGCGTACGGACCTGCCAGTTGGTGGAATCCACGGTGACGGACTCACCCGTGGGGACGGAACCGTCCGTGGCGAGTGCGATCCAGGAGGCATTCGCCTTTTCCGCCTGCATCATCTGGACGTAGTGTTCCTCGCCGTCCAGCTTGCCCACGATCCCGAGTTCCCAGTAACCGACCCCGTCGGCCGCGCCCGCGTTCCACTGGGCCTTGTTGGCGTAGAAGTCCTTGGGGAAGTCAGGGGCCACGGCCTTGAATCCCTGAACCGTCACGGTCTGTTGCGCGATCTCCTGGGCGTCGATCCGTTTCTCGTAGGTCTCCTTGGTGCTGCCCGGGTTCAGGAAGATGATCGGCAACACCACGGCGAAGGTCAACAGAACCGAGATGATCATGCCCTTGATGGTCTGATTCATCCGCTTCAGCTGGCCCTGCGTCAGGGGCGCCTTGAACCCCGGCTCTCCCGGCAGTGGAGCGCGGCCCGCTTGCTGCGGCTCTGCGCCCTGCGACTGTGGGGCGGCGTTCCCCGGCTGCTGCGCAGCGGAGTCGGCAACCGGTTCGGGGGAGGACACGGATTCGTTCTCAGGCACCAGCCCATTGTTCCGCATCCGACTGTGAACGGCTAACCGGGTAGCGCACGTCACCTCTGTACGGTGCGGCGCACGAGGCGCCTAGAATGACCTTGCATGGCGTGGACGCCGATGAGTGGCTGCCCACGTCTCCCCGCTGAAGCGACCTCAAGGATTTCACGTGAGCGACGAACACGATTACTCCCACCTTTCCCCCCGACTGTCCGTGAGCGAAGCCGAGCCGGACCGGAACCTGGCCATGGAATTGGTGCGTGTCACCGAGGTCGCCTCCATCGCGTCGGGCCCATGGGTGGGTCTGGGAGACAAGAACTCCGCGGACGGTGCCGCCGTGGACGCCATGCGCGCCATGCTGCACTCCGTGAACTTCAACGGTGTGGTGGTCATCGGTGAGGGCGAGAAGGACGAGGCGCCCATGCTCTTCAACGGTGAGCATGTGGGCACCGGTGAGGGCCCTGAGGTGGACATCGCCGTTGACCCCATCGACGGCACCCGCCTGACCGCACTGGGCTTCAACAACGCCCTGTCCGTGCTGGCCGTGGCCGAGCGCGGCTCCATGTTCGATCCCTCCGCCGTGTTCTACATGGAGAAGCTCGTCACAGGACCGGAGGCCGCCGACTTCGTGGACCTGCGCCTGCCGGTGAAACAGAACATCCAGCTGATCGCCAAGGCCCTGGGCAAGCGCGTCTCCCAGGTCACCGTCGCCGTGCTCGACCGTCCCCGTCACGAGGGCCTCATCCAGGAGATCCGCGACGCCGGTGCCCGCACCAAGCTGATCCTGGACGGTGACGTGGCAGGTGCCATCGCCGCCGCCCGCCCCGACTCCGGCATCGATGCGCTCTTCGGCATCGGTGGCACGCCTGAGGGCATCGTCACCGCCTGCGCCATCCGCGCTCTGGGTGGCGTCATCCAGGGCCGCCTGTGGCCCAAGGACGACGACGAGAAGCAGCGCGCCATCGACGCCGGCCACGAGCTCGGCAAGGTCCTCACCACCACGGACCTGGTCACCTCCGACAATTGCTACTTCGCCGCCACCGGCATCACCGACGGCGACCTGTTGCGCGGCGTCCGCTACCGCGGGGACAAGATCCTGACGCAGTCGCTCGTGATGCGTTCCAAGTCCGGCACCGTCCGCACGGTCGAGGCCGAGCACCACGCCTCCAAGTGGGAGGCCTTCACCCGCTGATCTGACTGGCGGCTCCGGCGCGCGTGAGCGCGCCGTGTGAATGCCGTGTGAATGCCCGACGGCGCGGTACCCGACTCAAGTCGGGTACCGCGCCGTCGGGCATTATTGCGTTGCGCGGGTCCAGGCTAGAGGCCCGTCTGGTCCACGTAGGCGCCCAGGTCCGTCACCGCGATGTAGGCGTCCACATCGATGCTGCCCTGTGCCATGACCGGTTCGTCGGAGGCCGGCACGAAGGCCGTGTCCCCGCGTTCCAGCCGGAGTTGGCTGCCGTCCTCAGCCGTCAGCGTGAGGCTGCCGTCCACCACCAGGACCTCCGCCGGACCGTCGCCGGGTAACCGGACCGGGGCCTCCGTGTGGGTGAGCCGGGCCAGATCGAACTCGTCGAAGCCCGAGAGGTAGAGCTGAAGCCCAGGAACGGGGTCGAAGGGCATCACCCGGCGCGGGGTCACGGCGCAGAAATCCACGATCTTCAGCAACTCCGGGACATCGACGTGCTTGCGGGTCAGACCGCCACGCAGCACGTTGTCGGAATTGGCCATGATCTCCACGCCGACGCCCTCGAGGTAGGCATGGATGTTGCCGGCGGGCAGACTCATGGCCTCACCAGGGGCGAGTCTCACCAAGTTCAACAGCAGGGCGAGCAGCACGCCGGTGTCGCCCGGGTGCGTTCGGGCCAAGCGCGGCAGCAGTGGCAGGGCAGCATCGATACGGCCGGGATGCTCGGCGGAAGAGCCTGCCGCAACGGCCAGGATGAGTGCCTCGATCCTGTCCGGCCCCAACACGGCCAGTCTCTTGACATCGGGGTCGTCGGAGAGCAGTGCCGTGGTGGCCTCGCGCAGCCCGGCTGCCGCGTCCTGGTTCTCCAACGCCTCGGCCACGCGCACTGCGGCGGCAGAGGCCCCCGGCTCGGAGACCTCAGCGGCGAGCCACCTGAAGGCCTGTGCCGACTCCGCCGGGTCCCGGAACCCGGAGAGCGCATCGAACGGGGTCAACGCCAGGATCATCTCGGGCTTGTGCTGGTCGTCCTTGTAATTCCTGGTGGGGGAGTCCGGCGCAGGCCCCTGGGCCTCTTCGCGAGCGTATCCCGCGGCTGCCTGGGCCCGGGTGGGGTGAACCTGAAGCGACAACGGTTCTGCTGCGGCCAAGACCTTCATGAGATAGGGCAGGCGGCCGCCTCTGGCCGCTACAGCGGGACCGAGCGCGGCGCGCGGATCCGCGGCGATGGCCTCGGTCAGGGGCATCCCGGAGGAGACGAGCAACGACGGGGCGGAAGGATGCGCGCCGACCCACAGCTCCGCCTGGGGCTCCCCGGTCGGTTCAGCGCCGACCAGGTTCGGGATGGCGGTGGTGGAACCCCATGCATACGTGCGTACGGCAGAAATAAGCTTGTCCATGGTCCACTTCTTCCGTTCCCGATCCAGGGTCACTCAGGCTTGCAGGCGTCATTGTTCTGAACGATCTGTTCTATGAGACCCGTCTGTCCGTTGACCTCCAATTGCACCAGGTATTCCTCGGTGATCGCAGAACCATCCGGCTGGGTGGTGGGGATCTCGTTGTTCTTCTTCAGCGCGGAGCCGGATTCCTCGGCGGTACCCCCGGACGACGTCCCGGAGGAGCTGTCGGTGGAGGCACCGGAGGACTTCTTCTCGGCCTTCTTGGAGGCCTCCGCGGCCTTCTTCTCCTCCGCAGCCTTCTTGTCCTTGGCCGCGCCGGAATCGGTGGCGCGCTCCACGAGCCGGCCCACGCGGGTGTGGATCTGATCGTAATCCGGGTACGTGGAGAACTTGTCCGCAGCCGTCCCGAAATCGGGCGCGCCCAAGGTCAGCCGGAGGAAGGAATGCTTGCGGGCCTTGTCTGCAAGATTGACGAAATCGCCCAGCTGCTTCTGCGGCAGGGAGGTGTGGATGACGTCCTCACCGGTCTCCATGATGGCCGTGAACTTGGTCAGCACGTTGCTCGGCGTAAACTGGTTGATCATGGCCTGCTGGATGCACTGTTGGCGCCGGATGCGGTGATAGTCGGAGGTGAAGTCACGGCTACGGGCGTACCAGAGGGCCTGATGACCGGTGAAGTGGTGCTTGCCCGGCGAATACCAGTGATTGCGCACCTGGGTGCCTTCCCAGTACTTCCCGTGGACCGGCACCCAGCCGCCTGCGGTGATGTTCACACCACCCAGCGCGTCGATCAGCTCGCGGAAACCGGCCATGTCCACCACCACGTAGGCGCCGACGTCCAGTCCGGTGACGGACGAGGCGGCCTCCATCGTGGCCTGAGCACCAGGGGATTCCGTGCCTGGGTAGAGGTCCTTGTACTTCTGATCCACCGTGGGGTAGATCGAGTTGAAGATGCACTCGTCACCGCAGTTGTAGCCCTCCGGGTAGATCTTGTGCATGGGGGAGGACTTGGGGAACGGCGCGTTCTGCAGGTTGCGGGGGATGGAGATGACGGCGATGCGTCCGGACTTCGCGTCGATGCTCCACACGGCGGAGGAGTCGGGGCGGAGGCCGAGGCGGCCGGTGCCGGCGTCTCCGCCCATCACCAGGATGTTGTAGCGGCCGTCCGATGCCTTCATGGGGGCGCCTGAGGCGAAGATCCCGGACAGGGCTGAGCGTCCCTTGAACAGGACATAGGAGCCGTACCCCAGTACGCCGGTACCCACCACCACGGCGATCACCACGGCCGCGGTGACGATGACCTTCATCCCCGGGGCCAGCAGTCCCGGGCGGATGATGCTGTAGGTGTTGAGGAAGATGATGGCCCAACCGACAGCGAGCGCGGCGAGGACCCAGGCCGCCACCAACTGGACGTTGGGGTCCGCGATGACGGAGATCAGCCAGTCCCGCCGGATCAGCAGGAGCAGGAGTGCGGCCACGAGGGCGGCCCAGACGGTGATGGTGACGGAGAGCGCGATGCGCCCCAGCCTGCGGTTGCCCGCAACGACCTGGGCGCCACCCGGGATCAGGAAGGTGAGCAGCCACAGCACCCAGGCGCGCTTGGTGCGCACGGGCGCCGTTGCTCGTCGTGGGTCGCGGACCGGGCCGCTGGGTCCCAGGACGGTGTTGCTCATGCCTGGGCGGTTCCGTTGGCTTGGGCCTCACGGGCCGCCAGCAGCTTGCGGCCCTTTTCCTGGGCCACATCGCGCAGGTCGGAGGAGAAGGAAACCAGCGCCTCGCGCAGGCGCGCCGCCTCGGGATCCGCGCCGGCTCCGAGGATCCGGGTGGCCAGCAGGCCGGCGTTGCGGGCGCCTCCGATGGAGACGGTCGCAACGGGAACGCCTGCAGGCATCTGCACGATGGAGAGCAAGGAGTCCATACCGTCCAGGTACTTGAGGGGGACGGGGACACCGATGACGGGAAGCGGGGTCACTGCGGCCAGCATGCCGGGCAGATGGGCAGCGCCACCCGCGCCCGCGATGATCACGCGGATCCCACGGGTGTGTGCCTCATGGCCGTAATCGATCATCTCCTGAGGCATGCGGTGGGCCGAGACCACACCGACCTCGTACGCGATCCCGAACTCGTCCAGGGCATCTGCCGCGGCCCGCATGGTGGGCCAGTCGGAGTCGGACCCCATGACGATGCCGACTACGGGGGAGGAGGACTGGGAGGTCACGGTGAGGATCCTTTACGGGGATGGGTGCCGATGGAGAGGGAACACGGTGAGATTACGTGATCTGCCTGTGCGTGGCGGGTGGCTCGGCACGGCGTGTCCCGCCGTTCCCGGTTGCCCGGCCGCGAGCCGACCCCGCACCGGCCGTGCGTCAGCCGCGAATCAGCGAGGCCACACGGCCGGCTCGGCTGCGCAACAGATCGACGTCGGCGCCGGGCGCACCGACCACGTTGACGTGGCCGATCTTGCGACCCGGGCGCACCGACTTGCCGTACATGTGCACCTTCACTCCGGGGTCGGCAGCGAGTGCGGCGGGGAAGGCATCGTGCAGATCCTGGTTGGGGCCACCCAGGTAGTTCTTCATGACGGTGGGTCCTGCCAGCGGGGAGGGATCCCCGAGCGGCCAGTCCAGGACGGCGCGGAGGTGTTGTTCGAACTGGCTGGTGACGGAGCCGTTCTGGGACCAGTGCCCGGTGTTGTGCGGGCGCATGGCGAGCTCGTTGATGAGGTAGCCGGGGCCGCGGCCCGGGGTCTCGAAGAGTTCCACGGCGAGGACGCCGGTGACGCCGAGCTCCCCGGCCAGTTTGATGGCGGTGGCGGTGGCGGCACTGGCCACCGCTGGATCCAGCTCCGGGGCGGGGACGATGACCTCGTCGCACACCCCGTCCACCTGGATGGTGTGAGCCACGGGCCAGGCGGCCACGTCGCCGGAGGGGCGGCGCGCCACGAGCACGGAGAGCTCGCGGGCGAAGTCCACCTTCTCCTCAAGCAGGATGGCGCCGTTGTCCAACCAGGCGGTCACGGTGCCGACCTCGTCGCGGCGGAGGACGCGCACGCCCTTGCCGTCGTAACCGCCGCGGGGGGTCTTCGCGATGATGGGCCAGCCGTTGGCGTCGCCGAAGGCCAGGATCTCGTCGACGGACTCGGCCGAGGCCCAAGCCGGGTTGGGCTCGCCGAGGCGTTCCACGGCGGCACGCATCACGAGCTTGTCCTGTGCATGGCGCAGTGCGTCCGGGCCGGGGCGCACGGCGATGCCCTCGTCCTCGAGCGCGCGCAGGATCTCCTGGGGCACGTGTTCGTGGTCAAAGGTCACGGCGTCCACGGTCCGCGCGAAGGCCATCACGGTCTCCGGGTCCTTGTAGTCGCCGACGGGGGCGTTGGCCACCGCGAAGGAGGAGGAGACATCGTCGGACTCGCAGAGGATGCTGAGGGAGATGCCGAGGTTGATCGCTGCAGGGCCATCATGCGCGCCAGCTGCCCGCCGCCGATGACTCCGATTCTGGGGGTATGCACCCCTCAAGACTAGCGAAGGGGGGAGGCGAAACGCGTACTCGCTCAGCCAGACCCACCGCAGATGACGTAGGGGCACAGCGGTGACGCTCTTGCAGGGAACGGACCCGGTGGGGCGATAACATGAAGCCGTCCGGAACCGAGAACGCGAGCGAGGCAGAAGCGTGGCGAACCTGTACCGACGCCTTCGTGCTCTGGTGTCCATGTTGTGGCGCGAGGTCGCGAAGTTCGGTGTGGTCGGCACCTTCGGCTGGATCATCGACACCGGCCTGTACCTCTATTTGATGAATGGCCCGCTGCATCAGGGTGAGGTCTGGGCCAAGGGGTGGGGCTCCATCGCTGCGGCGCTGTTCACCTGGGTCGCGAACCGCTTCTGGACGTTCAAGGACCGCCGCCAAGACAAGGTTGTGCGGGAATTCGTCCTCTTCGTCGTCATGAATGTGATCGGCCTGCTCATCGCGACCGGCTGTGTGGCCTTCACCAAGTACATCCTGGACATGAATTCGCAGTGGGCCATGTTCGTCTCGGGCTCCATCGTCGGCCTGGTGCTCGGCACCATCTTCCGGTACCTGGCCTACAAGTACTGGGTCTTCACGGGGGACTCCGGGAAGACCGAGCCCGAAACCGCGCCGCGCAGCCGCGAAGGTCGTGGCGGCGCCCGTGAGCAGGCCCTCGGGATGGCTCAGGAGCTGGAGGGTGCGGCCGGATTCGACCCGCGCAGGCCGCTGCGTGACGAGGCCGTGGAACGCTACTTGGAGAGCCGACCCGACCGGCACGACGGCTGGAAGCTGGACGCAGACGGTGAGGACGGCCAAGCCCGCTGACTTCACAGGCCCGCCGCATTCACCAGGTGGGACCGGCAGCGGTGATCCCCTCCTGAGCGGCGAGCCGCTCATCCGGGGTGGCCCCGGCGTGGAGCACCACGTGTCCGGTCTCGCCGGCGGCGAGGACCTGGATTGCCGCCGCCAGGACCCCATGACCCGTGGACAGCGAGACCACCTGGTCAATGCCCGACGGCCTGTGGGCGGCGTCCGCCAGCCAGTCCAGCCCCGCTGTGGGTTCCTCGCCCGGGGCGGGCGAGAGGCGGCTGGAAGCCGCCGCCGATGCGTCGAACATGGGCTGATCCGGGTGGGCGCGCACTTCAGCGGCGTGGTCCACCACGCCGGCGGGCAGGGCGGCGCCGAAGTCCAGAGCCAGGGGTTCGGTGGCGACCGCCAGCACCTCGGGGGCCGCCAGGATCTCGTCATCGAGGTGATCCGTGATGACGAGGTCCGCGTCCGCGGCCTCCACGGAGTTCTCCGAGACGGTGGCTCCCAGGGTCAGGGCGGACAGAGCCAGCGGGACGGTGCGCCAGGAGGCGGCGGCCTGGATCTCCACCCGGTCACCGGGCCCCAGAGAGAACTCGGTGCTGAGCAGACCGAGGTTCTTGGCCCACCAATTGGCGAGTACTCGCCCGCTGAGCTCCACCCGAGCCGGCGGCAAGGAGGCATCCACCAACAACGGCCGAGGACTGCCTCCACGCCGCGTGAGCAGGTCAAGGGGTGGGGCAAGTGCACTCATAGGTTTCTCCAAGGATTCGAGGTTTCGGGCTGGTTGAAGGGCCGGAAGGCTCCCCTGCGCCGAGATTGAAGCAAAAGAAGCATTTGACGTGCTCGACTTACACAAGTGTAATTACAGGAGTGAGGTCGACTTTCGACCGGCTCCGGCACCGGAGTCCAAACCATGAAGGACAGCGTTTGGGAACCTTGACCGGTCCCGGAACCAACGTGGTAAGCATCAGCTAGACCGGAAGGTACGTGACGCAAGTGGGGAACAGCGAGAGGAACGGCGCAGAGCGAGCATCCGCTCCGGCCCGCGCATCCCGGACCCCCAGGGTGCCGCAGGACTGGTTCCTGGATCCTGTTGATCCGGAAGCGGCCGAACGTTACGACTCGGCCAGCTTGGAGGACGCCGCCACGGCATTCCTGTCCTCCCACGCCCGTCCACATGAACTGCAGGACCGGATCGCACCGGTGACCGACCTCCCAACACCGGAGGACGACACCGACGACTCCGAGGACGAACTCTTCGAGGCGCAGTCGCCGCAGAAGGTCTGGATCCCTCTGGAAGGTTTCCTCTCCGAACAGGAAGAAGGGGAACTCGGCTGGCAGACCGAGGCCCTGTGCGCCCAGACCGATCCCGAGGCCTTCTTCCCTGAGAAGGGCGGCTCCACGCGGGACGCCAAGAAGGTGTGCTCCTCCTGCACCGTTCGGCAGGAATGCCTGGACTACGCGTTGGACAACGACGAACGTTTCGGGATCTGGGGAGGGCTCTCGGAGCGTGAACGCCGTCGCCTGAGAAAGCGAGCAAACTGATTCCTGGCGCGAATCTGGTCACAGCCCTTGTCGTCACCCATGACGGCGCACCCTTCGTCGACGCGACCCTGGACGGGCTGCGCTCGCAGACGCGGGCTCCAGAACTGTGCCTCGGGGTCGACGCGGGATCGGTGGATGATTCCCGCACCAGATTGATGGCGGGGCTGCCGGAGGACTCGGTGATCCTCGACGTGCCCGGTAAATCCTTCGGCCAGGCGGTGCGTGCCGCGTTGGACCATCTCCCCTCCACCCGCTCGGAGGGGGTCACGGAGTGGTTGTGGCTGCTGCACGATGACAGCGCCCCACGTCCGGACACCCTGGAACGTCTGCTCGACGCGGTGGAGAAGGCACCTTCAGCCACCGTCGCAGGCCCCAAGCAACTCGACGCCACCCGTCCCGAACGCCTGCTCGAGGTGGGCGCCACCCTGACCACCACAGGTCACCGCTTCAGCCGGGTGGGTACCGACGAGGTGGACCAGGGCCAGTACGACTCCGTCTCCGACACGCTCGGCGTCAGCACGGCAGGGATGCTGGTGCGACGCGACGTGCTCCAGGCCCTGGGTGGTTTCGACCAGGCGCTGCCTGGAATCGGAGACGACGTCGACCTCGGCCGCCGGATGTGGCTGGCCGGTCACCGCGTGCTGTTGGTGCCGGATGCCGCGATGGAACACCAGCCGGACTCGGTGGAGGCCGTGACAGGCCCGCGTGTCGAGGCGCGAGCGGCGGCCTACACCCGCCTGAAGTACGCCCCCGGCTTCGCGGCTCCCTTCCTGGCCGTCTGGATGATCGTGGCCGGCCTGGGGCGGGCGCTCGGACGATTCGTGGCCAAGGACCCGCGGGGTGCGGCCACCGAGGTCGGCGCCGGCTTCACCGGCATCGCCAGGCTCGGCAAGGTGCTCTCCGGTCGCCGTGACGTTGCTCGCAACAAACGCGTTCCTTCCGGCGTGATCAAGTCCTTGCTGGCCACCCCTGCCCAGGTTCGGGATCGGACCCGGACGCTACGGGAGGAACGGCTGCTACCGGATGCACCGCATTCCACCACTGCAGCGCAGCCCAAACGTGAGGCCTCCGGCGGCGACGACGACTTCGAGGCCCTGGACGAGGGTCCACGCCCGGCGGGATCAGCCACCGGCGGCCTGATTGCCGTTCTGATCTCTGCGGCGCTGTCCGTCCTCGGCATGTACAAGCTGCTGGGTGCCTCCGTCATTTCAGGCGGTTCCCTGCTGGCCCCCGGCACCGTGATCGGCGAGGCCTGGTCGCGTGCCACCGACTTCGTCCAACCGCCTGGTCTGGGCACCTCCGCGCCGCCGGACCCCTTCGATCTGCTGATCTGGCTGCTGCAGCTGGTGACCGCCGGACACGCCCAGGAGGCTGGTGCCGTGCTGTGGCTGATCGCCATGCCACTGGCGGCCCTGACCGCATGGTTCGCGCTCGGTGCGGTCACCTCCTCAAGTGGATTCCGTTTCTTCGGTGCCGTTGCCTTCTCCCTGAGCCCCTCGCTCCTGGTCGCGCTCTCCCAGGGGCTGGCCGGCACCGTTGTGGTGCACGTAGTGCTGCCACTGTTGTTCTTGGCCCTCATCCGGGCCGTCGGCGCCGCGCGGACCGACACCGTGGGTGGGCACGTCCCGGGTACCGGAGGCACACCGTCCTGGGCCGCCACGGCCGCCGCCTCCCTGTTGGCGGCGGTGGTCGTTGCCGCGGAGCCGCTGCTCATCGTGGTGCTGGTGCTCGGCTGCCTCATCGCGGCGTTCGTGTCGCGGCGCTCAAGGAACCTGTGGTGGGTCCCGATCCCGGCGCTGGCCCTTGCTGCTCCGTTGTTCCTCCATGCCTTGAGCTCGCCGCGGGCGCTCTTGGTTCAGCCCGGACTTCCTCTGGCCGCCGATCCTGCACCGGTCTGGCAGCAGCTGCTGGGGTGGCCGCTGGCGGTGGACACGTCCGCAGACCTTCCCGGTCTGCAGGTGCTCGGCTCCGGGTGGATCTGGGCCGCACTGGCCGCAGTGGTGATCCCGTTGGCGCTCTTCGCGCTACCCGCCCTCCTGGCACCACGCAGTGCGGTGGCCCGCACGGTGATGCTGATCGGCCTGGTCACCTTGGCCGGTGGCGTGGCGGCAGCACGGCTGCACTCCACCGTGGTGGGGGAGAGCACTGTCGGCCCGTTCACCGGATCCTTCGTCTCGGCGTTCGTCCTTGCCGTGCTGTACGCAGCAGGGTCCGGGCGCGATCTCATGGCGGGCAGGCGGATTGCCGCAACGAGTTTCCGCCGGGGACTCACCACGATCCTGGCGCTGGGTACCCTCGCCGCATCGGTGGTGTGGGTGGCGCCGCGCCTGATCCAGGACCAGGACGCCGTGAACACGCTTTCCACCGCGGCTCTCGTGAACAAGGGAGATGCCTCGGAGCTGCCCGCCACCAGCGCAGACCGCGGAACCGGGCCCCTGCAGCAGCGCACCCTCAGCCTGGAGGTCTCCAAGGACGGGCGGATCACGGCCGAGGTCGCTGACGGCGCCGGTACGCGCCTGGAGGATCTCTCCGCGACGGTGGCCGCCAACAAGCTCAAGGGCAATGCGTTCCTGCCCCACACCACGCAGCGTGCCAAGGCCGACGACGGGACCACTGCGGTACGCGAGGTCGTCGCCGCACTCGCCTCCGGTGAGGGGACCGACGTGCGAAGTGACCTCGCCGACCTCGCGGTCTCTTCGGTGGTCCTGACCTCGGACGGAACGGGCGCGGAGGTGCTCTCCGAGCTGTTGGATTCGGTTCCCGGGTTGTCCCCGGTGGGCCGGTCCACCAAGGACCAGTCCTGGATCTGGTGGGTGGACACTGCGGCCGGTGCATCGGACGAGGTCGCCGAATCCGGTTCCTCTACGTCTCGCGTGCGCATCGTGTCGGCTGACGGGAGGCCTCAGGCCCTGATCGAGAACCAGGCAGGCACCGTGGATCGCGTTCGCGTCGCCTCCGGAGACTCTGACAGGGTGCTGGTGCTCTCCGAACGCGCCGACTCCGCGTGGAAGGCCACCATCAACGGCAAGGAACTCGCAGCCACCGAGCACGGTTGGGCTCAGGCCTGGGAGGTTCCTGCCTCCGGCGGTACCTTGAGCATTCACCGCTCCGAGCCGTGGACCTGGGTCTGGCTGACGGCGTTGTCCCTGGCGTTGCTGGTCTCCCTGCTCTCCATCATCCCCGTCCCACGTGCCTGGAGGGTGGACGCACGCACCCAACGCACCTATCGACCCACGGTGGCGCAACGTCGCAAGGACGAGGACTCGGACACGGACGAGGAGCACCAGCAGGCCGCGGAGGAGGAAGCATGAGCAGCGACGAAGATCCCCGCCACGATCGGCGGCAAGAAGGCGCTAATCCGCCCGAAGCCGGCCAACTGTCTGCAGCCGAGCCCGCCCAGGACCCCGTCGTGGAGCCGGCGTCCGCGCCCCAGCCGGAAACCACCGAGGACGAGCCCCAACAGGGTGAGGTCGAACAGGGCGAGGTCACCGAACCAAACGCGGACCAGGCGCCTGTAGAGACCGCGGGCACCGAAGCGGCAGACGCTGATGCCGCCGGGACCGGCGCGGCCGAGACTGCGACGGCAGACACTGACGCAGAGACGTCAGACGCTGAGGCGGCTGATCGGGTTGAGGAATCGGCTGAGGAGCCGGAAACTGCCTCTGCCTCTGCCTCTGCCTCTGCCTCTGAGTCTGAGTCTGAGTCTGAGTCTGAGTCTGATCCAGAGTCAGAGCCCGCCGACTCCGTAGCGCCTGCCGACGCGGCTGAGGACCGGCCCGAAGAAGTCGAAGCCGCGGCAGAGGAGACGGACGAACCCGCCGAGGACGCCGCCGAGGAGGACGCGACGGCGGGCGCCGCCGCGTCGTCGGACACTGAAGCATCGCCGTCGGACAAGGACCATCCGGGTCAGGCGAAGCGGCGTTTCCGCACGGCCCTGGGGATCACGGGCGGCGCCTTACTGGTGGCTGCGGTGGCGGCCGCCGCCGTGACGCCGCGCTTCGTCCCCGAGGCCGCACAACACGAGTCCAGCATTCCGAGCGTTCGATCGGGCGCGGGGACCTCAACCTACGTGTGCCCGCCCACGGTGCAGCGCGTGGGGGAGGAGGCCACGAGCGACCAGGCCTACGACTCCGGAGCGCAGAAGGCGGGCTCCAGCCTGTCGGTGATGGCCCAAGGCGATCAGGCTCAGCGGATCCCGGGCGTGACGGTGCTCTCCGACGACCGCACCGTCAAGGAGCTCAGCAAGGATCTGCCTGCTGACGAGGCGGCCGACGGTGACGCCGCGCAGGCAGCCGACGGCTACAGTGGCGTCAAGGGCGTGGTGGATCGGGCGATCGAAGCCGCGCAGGCGTCCTGGGTGAAGGTGCAACCGCTGGGAGGCTCGCCGTCGCCGGCAGCGGCGACCCGCACCATCCAGCAGGGCTCCGGCGACCTGACCGGATTCGCGGCACCCGGCTGCGCGCCGACGTCCAACACCGTGTGGCTCACGGGAGCCACCACCACGGTGGGTCACACCGCCGTGCTGTCGGTGACCAACCCGTCCGACACCCCGGCGGGGCTGTCCGCGACCGTCTACACCAAGGACGGTGAGGTCTCGACCGGCGCCATCCAGTCCTTCACGCTCGAGGCCGGTGAAACCAGATCGCTGAACCTGGGAGGTACGGCTGTCGATGCCGAGGCCTCCGCCGTGAAGGTGGAATCCTCCGGAGCTCCGGTCTCGGCCTCCATCAACCAGTCGGTGTTGCGGGGCACCACCCCGGGTGGGATCGACACCATCACCGCCGGTAGCCCCGACACCACGCAGGTCATGACCGGTGTGTCGGTTCCTGGCAAAGAAGCCTCAACGAAGTTGGGGCGTTCCGAGAGTGCAGGCGACCAGAACCCGCAGGTGCAGATCGCCGACGCCACCGGAGCCGGTACCCAGGTCTCCGTCGTGGCGCGCGATCAGGACGGAAAGGCCACTGAGCTCGAGTCCGCGGCGGAGGTCCCTGCCAATGGGGTGCTCGGTGTGGATCTCAGCTCATTGAAGGCCGGAACCTGGAGCATCGAAGTGGCGGGAAGCGATTCCATCGTCGCGACCGCCAGGACCATGAAGGGCACGGATCCCAAGTCGGCGCGGGATGTGGGCTACGTCGTTGCCACCCCGGCGCTCTCCACCGATCAGTTCGTGGCGGTACCCACCAGGGGTGACGCCTCACTGCGAATGACCGCGGTCGACGGTGACGGCACCGTCACCGTGGTGCCGGTGAACGCAGATGGCGAGCCGGGCAAGGCCGCCACCGTGGAGGTCAAGGAAGGCGCCATCGCAGCGAGGTCCATGAAGGATCTCGGGAACCCGGCCGGCCTCAGGATCGCCGGGACGTCCGGCACGGTCTACGCCTCCATGGCCAGTACCTCGGGCGATTCCGGGATCGGTTACACCGCGGTGCAGCAGCTGCCGCTGGCCCCGGGCACCACCCAGGTGGATGTGCTGCCCTGAGCCGGGTCCCCTGAACCGGTGTTCGGTCAGTTGAATCGGTGTTCGTCCAGCCGCACCGGTGTGTGGTCAGTCGTCGCGGCGGTGGTGTCCCCGATAGTCGGGATGGATCTGCTCCGGCGGCATGCTGACATAGTCGGCCACGAGCTCCACGACCACGTCGAAGACCGTCCACGGTAGGGCCTCACGGCTGCCTGCCAATGATTCGACCGGTTTCCTGAAGATCTCCAGCCGAGCCTTGTGCCGCCGGTTGGGGCGCGTGACCGAACCGAGCGGGAACTCGCCCGGCCCCAGCTTCTCTTCCAGCAGCATGTCCGCGTCAGGGGCCATGGAGACGAAGAATTCCAGATGGCTGATCTCGTCCCCGACGTGCGCCTGCAAACGTTCCACGGAGGCCGAGACCATGTCCTCGAACAACTCGTCACGGGACAGGGCGGCCGGGGCATCCGGGGGAAGCAGGCTTCCGCGCCCGGCCCTGCCTCGGCGATCCCGGCGTCGACCGTGACCGGCCCGGCGCAGACCAGGTCTGGCGGCCTCGGGCTGAAGGTCGAAACGTGCGCTCATGACACCCGAGCATAGCCACTGACGGCTGTGGCGGAACCCTCCCCGATATGGTCCAACACTCGGCGGTTCACCACGCTGTTGCGGGCGGCGGACGAGTACCCTGGACGGGTGGAATCGTCTCGCTTGTGCTCTCGTCAAGGCTGCGGCCGGCCCGCCGTGGCGACCCTGACCTATGTCTATGCCGACTCCACGGTGGTGTTGGGCCCGCTGGCCAGGATGCCCGAGCCGCACGTCTATGATCTCTGCGCCCACCACGTGGACCGCTTCACGGCACCCCGCGGGTGGGAGATCGTCCGCCTGGAGATCCCCGAGCCTCGCCGTGTCATCGCCCAGGATGACGTCTACGCCCTGGCAGACGCCGTGCATCAGGCACAGGTACGTGACGCCGCGACCATGGATCGCCTTGCACCTCGACGCACCCGGGACCGTCTCGGTGGTGAAGAAGCACCGCCGCCGGCCAAGCCCGGACTACACCTGGTCCCCCGCTCCGACACCGTCAGCAGTGACGAGTCGGATCCGGACGAGGATCAGGGGCCACGTAACGACCCCGAGAAGGATTGAGGCCGCACCAGCATGAGCCAGAATGACGAGCCCACGCCGCAGCACCCCAGCGAGGAGCCCACCGAGGGTTCCGTTGGCCCCGTGGTGGACCCCGCCGAGGCTCCTGCTGTGGACGCCACCGCCACGGCCGACGATGCTGTCGCTGACCAGCCGGCGAAGCAGTCGGCTGACCGGTCGGCGAATCAGACGTCGGACACGACGTCGGATCAGGCCGTCGAGGAAGCCGCGGCCGAGCCCGAGGCGAAGCCCGCCTCCAAGGTGGAGCCGGCGTCAGCGACGGCCGCGTTGAGCCAACCGGAGCCCGAACTCTTCGAATCCGACGACTTCGCCGGGGCCACCGCGCCGCCGTCGCTTCAGGAACGTGCGGCTCAGATGCGGCGTGCACGTCTGGCCCGCTACGAGGCCGCCTCCTCCGTCGAGGACTCAGGACCTGAGACTCAGGCCATGGACGCAGTGACCGGCACGTCCGGCCAGGAGCCGTCGAAGGCTCCCACGCCCGGCGCAAGCTCGCCCACCGCCGCGCAAGAAAAGGGCGAGCAGGACCAGACCCTGGCCAATCCCATCCGCGAACCTGAGGAACCGCCCTTCGCGGCCACCGCCGTGCTGACTCCACCAGCAGAGGCCGCTCAGCAGAACGAAGGCAAGCCGGAGACCGACGCCGGCGTCCCAGGCGTCACCGAAGACGCAGAATTCGTCACCGAGCCGCAGACCAAGCGGGTCTTCTCCAAGATCCTGCAGTACGTCATCGCGATCCTGACGCCGTTCGTGGTGCTCATCGGGGCCGTACGCGCCGTGGCCTCGGGCGCCTTCCTGTGGATCGAATACCACCGCCCCGGCTTCCCGGTGGACCCCTACGGCTTCGACGCCGCAGAGCGCACCACACTGGGTTCCTACGGCCTGAACTACATCAACGGGTTCGCCGGACGCTCATACCTGGGCGACCTACAGACACCCGAAGGAAACCGGACCCTGGCGGAGCCCCAGCTGTTCAAGGACACGGAGGTGGGTCACATGGCGGACGTACAGTCCTTGATCCATATCGCCTACCTGGTGGCATGCCTGGCACTGCTGGTCATCGTGATCTCCGTCCTGGTGCTGCGTGTCCGCTATGCGGGCGGCGTCCGCCGTGGACTGTTCGCCGGTGCCTGGGCCACCGTGGGCGTGTTGCTGGTCCTCGGTGTCCTCGGTGCCGTGGGCTGGGACGCGTTCTTCACCGACTTCCATCGTCTGTTCTTCTCAGGTGGCAACTGGGAGTTCTACATGGATGACACGCTGATCCGGCTCTACCCGCCGCAGTTCTGGGTCGACGCAGCTGTGGTGCTGGCCGCCATCGGCGTGATCGTCTCCGCGGTGGTGCTGTGGGCCACCTGGCCCACCCGTCGCCGCCGTGAGGCCTCCCGCAACAAGCAGGCCGCCCGCGTCTATCGGATGGGCTGAGTCCGCCCTCGTTCTCGGACCACGGCCAGTCTCGGATCACGGCCAGTTCGGTAGCCACATGCGCAGGCGGTAGGAGATCGGGGAGATGGTCTCTCCGGTCCATACCGGCCAGAACCACCAGGATGCCAGCAGCACCAACGCGGTGAAGGCTGCGGTGATGAGCACTCCGGTCCTGATGCGTTGTGCGGTGGCGCCGGGCGGGAAACACAGCAGCCAGAGTGCGTACACCACGGCCAGCACGGCGAAGGGCTGGTAGCCGGAGGTGTAGAACACGAACATGGTGCGCTCCGGGTAGAACAACCACGGGACCCAGCCGGCCACGAAGCCGGCAAGGATGGTCAGGGCGCGCCAGTCGCGTCGCCCGAGGAACATCCACAGGGCCACCAGCGCGGCGATGGTGCCTGCCCACCAGAGGATGGGGTTGGAGAGGTCGGTGACGACCTGCACACATTCGCGCCCGCGGGCGCAGGGCACGCCGTCGTCCTTGTCGGTGTCGTAGAGCATCAGCACCGGGTGGCCAACGAAGGGCCAGGTCCAGGCGTTGGACTGTGCGGAATGCGGGCTGCTGAGTCCCGTGTGGAAGGCGTAGGCCTGCTGGTGATAGTCCCAGAGGTCGAGTAGGGCGCCGTGCCCGGTGCGCCCGTGCCCGTAGGCCCCGGAGTTGAGGAACCACCCGGTCCAGGTGAGCACGTACGTGATGAGTGCGGTGGGGATGATCTGCACGAACCCGGTCAGGCCGTCCTTGACGACGCCGGAGGGCAGCCAGGACCGGATGCCTGCGGTGCGCCTGGCCTGGCAGTCCCACCAGACCACCAGCAGCCCGAACACCACCACGAACCACAGCCCGGACCACTTCACCGCACAGAGGCAGCCGAGGCTGACGCCCAACGCCAGGCGCCATGGTCGCCAGCCCATCCACGGGCCCCACTTGAGGAAGTCCTTGGACGGGACGCCTCCGGCGCCCGCAGCATGCCCGACGAGGGCGGCCAGCTTTCGTCGTCCCGCATCCCTGTCGACGAGGGCGAGATAGAGACTGGAGGTCACGAAGAGGGTGATGAAGATGTCGAGGATGCCGGTGCGGGAGAGCACAAGCTGCTGCCCGTCCACGGCCATGAACAGGCCCACAAGGGCGGCCGGCCAGACCCTCTTGAACAGGCGCAGGGCGGCCAGCATGGTGAAGAGCACGGCCAGGGTTCCTGCGGCCGCGGCTCCGGCCCGCCAGCCGAAGCCGTTGTCGGTTCCGAAGACCGCCATACCCAGCGCAAGGATCCACTTGCCCAGGGGTGGATGAACCACGTATTCGGGGTCGGCCGACGGGCTGGCTGAGCCTGCGGCGAAGTCCTCGTTGATGTCCTTGGGCCACTCGCGTTCGTAGCCGAAGTGAAGGTAGGACCAGGCGTCCTTGACGTAGTAGGTCTCGTCGAAGATGATCTTGTCCGGATGGCCCAGGTTCCAGAAGCGCAGCAGTGCCGCGAAGGCCGTGAGTGCCAAGACGATCCAGTAGCGGGTCGGACCCATGACGTCCTGCAGGCGTCCGGTGACGGTACCCGTCAGGCGCAGCATGAGAGACCGGGGCGAGAAGGCCTCCGTCGGCGTGGTCTGCGATACCGGTGACGTCCGGTGAGTGCGAGGCTGCGCAGAGGTCATGGTCACCCCCGACACTTTACCGTCGGGGTGTCGGCAGGAAGGGCGCAGGCCGTCAGGTAGCCGGCCGGTTGGGGGTCAACTCGGTCGGCGATGCCGCGCTTGAGTAGGGTTGAGGGCGTGAAGAAGAACTCTGGCGCACACGAGCCCTCCGAGCGTGGCGCAATCGTCCTGGCGGGCACCCCCATCGGCAACCTCGAGGATGCCTCGCCACGGTTGCGTCGTGAACTGGCCGAGGCCGACGTCGTCGCGGCTGAGGACACCAGGCACCTGCATCATCTGCTCTCCGGGCTGGGCCTGACGTTGCAGGGGAGGGCGGTGGCCTACCACGAACACAACGAGGCCGACCGTGCCACGGAACTCGTGGAGGCAGCCCAACGCGGCGAACGCGTGGTGGTCGTGTCGGATGCCGGTATGCCGACCGTGTCCGACCCAGGGTTCCGGGTGGTCGAGGCCGCCGCTGCGAGCGAGGTCCCCGTCTCCGTGGTCCCGGGGCCGTCCGCCGCACTGACTGCGTTGGCCGGTTCCGGTTTGCCGTCGGATCGCTTCACCTTCGAAGGGTTCCTGCCTCGCAAGCCGGGGGAGCGCAATCAGCGGCTGAAGCAGCTGGCCGGTGAGGAGCGAACCATGCTCTTCTACGAGGCCCCGCACCGGATCGAGGCCACCCTTGAGGCGCTTGCGGCGGCGTTCGGCAACGACAGGCCGGCGGTGCTGGCTCGGGAACTGACCAAGCTCTTCGAGCAGTTCCGGCGAGGCGACCTTGGCTCCCTGCTGGACGGCGTGCGGGAGGACGCCCCACGCGGGGAGATCGTGCTGGTGGTCTCCGGCGCGGAGCCGCCGGCGGCGGCCGATCCGGCCCAGTTGGTGGATCGGGTGGAGGCCCTCGTGTCCACGGGGATTCGCCTGAAGGACGCCTGCCAACAGGTCGCGACGGATACCGGTGCCTCGAAGCGGGAGCTGTATCAGGCGGTACTCGAGTCCCGCTCCTGACCCGCGCCAGCCCCCTGGTCGACCGTGTACATCGGTACCGGCCCATTTCAGGTGGCTGCATGCTGGATCGTGTCGGTACCCTCTCGTCATCTGAGGATCATCACGGTGCCAGACCCCCATCGAACGTATACGATTGCTGCGTGACGGGGTACACGCGCATGTAGCCTTCATACTTAATACGATCCGTATACCCATACGATCCGTCGACGGCGACATCAAGGAGAGACGATGAACGTGACCGCTGAACGCGAGGCGGAACTGCTCGCTTCCATTCCCAAGGGCCTGCTCATCAATGGTGAGTGGCGCGACGCCTCTGACGGAGGCACGTACGACGTGCTGGACCCCGCCACCGGCAAGGTCCTGGCCACTCTGGCCTCCGCTACGAGCGATGACGCGGTCGCCGCACTCGATGCAGCCGATGCAGCTCAGCGCGAGTGGGCGCTGACCTCGCCTCGTTTCCGCGCCGACATCTTGCGCCGCGCCTTCGACATGATCAACGAACGTCGCGACGACTTCGCCCTGATCATGACCCTGGAGATGGGCAAGCCCTACTCCGAGGCGCTGGGCGAGGTCACCTACGGCAACGAGTTCATGCGTTGGTTCTCCGAGGAGGCCGTGCGTCACTACGGCCGCTACGTCACCACGCCTGAGGGCAAGAACAAGATCCTGGTGCACCACAAGCCCGTGGGCCCCTGCCTGTTGATCACCCCGTGGAACTTCCCGCTGGCCATGGCCACCCGCAAGGTGGGCCCGGCGATCGCCGCAGGTTGCACCATGGTGCTCAAGCCAGCCAAGCTCACCCCGCTCACCTCGCAGCTCTTCGCTGCCGTGATGTTGGAGGCCGGCGTGCCCGCAGGTGTGCTCAACGTGGTCTCCGGTTGCTCGGCGTCCAAGATCTCCGGTCCGCTGATGAAGGACCACCGCCTGCGCAAGGTTTCCTTCACCGGATCCACCCCCGTCGGTGTGCAGTTGCTCAAGGACGCAGCGGACAACGTGCTGAGGACCTCCATGGAACTGGGCGGCAATGCTCCCTTCCTGGTGTTCGAGGACGCCGACCTGGATGCCGCTGTCGAGGGTGCCATGGCCGCCAAGATGCGCAACATGGGCGAGGCCTGCACGGCCGCCAACCGCTTCATCGTCCAGGACACCGTGGCAGACGAGTTCGCCAAGAAGTTCGGCGAGGCCATGGCAGCGCTCAAGCCTGGCCGCGGTACCGAGCCGGACACCACGGTGGGCCCGCTCATCGAGGAGAAGGCCCGCGACGAGGTGCACGCCTTCGTGACCACCGCCGTTGAGCAGGGCGCCACCGTCACCGTGGGCGGCGACAAGGTGGAAGGCGACGGCTACTTCTACCAGCCCACCGTCCTCAACAACGTGCCCTCCGATGCGCCGATCCTGCGCCAGGAGATCTTCGGCCCCGTTGCTCCGATCACCACGTTCCACACCGAGGAAGAGGCCATCGACCTGGCCAACGCCTCCGAGTACGGGCTGGCCTCCTACCTGTACACCGCTGACGTGTCCCGCATGTTCCGCGTCTCCGAGCAGATCGAGTTCGGGCTGGTGGGCTTCAACGCTGGTGTCATCTCCAACGCAGCAGCACCCTTCGGCGGCGTGAAGCAGTCCGGCATGGGCCGCGAGGGCGGCGCCGAGGGCATCGAGGAGTACTCCACGGTGCAGTACATCGGCATCGCCGACCCCTACGCGGGCCGCTGAGCTGAAGATCTGACGAACTGACGTCCCGCGGCGGGCGGGCCCACGGGACCCAACCCGTGGCCCCCCCCCGCGAGGAGGGGGGGGGAGAGTGGAGCGGGGTGG
>NZ_JALAGT010000189.1 GCF_022712295.1 Galactobacter sp. | reverse complement strand
GAAGGCGCGGTAACCACCAACTGGAAACAAGCCCTCGCCCAACTCGCCGTCGCCTACCCCGAGCGCATCAACCCCTACCTCTGACCCACCAACAACCAAGAAATATCAGGAGGGCTTACACAGAAAACTTGACAGGCTCCGGGGCGTCGATGGCGACGTCGACGACCTTGCGCGCCCGAGTGGCGTTCAGGCCACGGTGCAGGCTGACGTCCCGAATGACGCCGGCGCGGACGTTACGCGGTGAACGGTCCTTGGCCCTCTGCTCTGCGGTGCGTGAGTCGATCAGGTGGGAGGTCAACACGGCCTGCACGGACTCGATGATCCGCCCGATCGTTTCAAGCTGCCCGATGCTCGCCAACGTCTCCTCATCAGACAGTGCAGCCAGGTCCAGTCGCGGGGCAGTGGTGTCTGTCGATACTGCGCGAGTCGACGTGAGGCTGCCCAGGGCGTTCTTGATGGCTGCAATCCCCGGGTGCACCTGCCCGCCGTGATCCTGACCGGTACCGTGACGGTCTTGAGGTGTTTCGGTGGTCGAGGCGACGCGACTTGAGGGCTTGCTACCGGATGCTGAATGAATCGCACCGGTGCCCTTGGTTGCGTCCGTTCCCCCATCATGGGAACCGTGATTGGTTGCCATGCACTAATCTTACTCTCGGCGGATCTTCGGTCAAGGTTTCTGCGGATTTGCCAGGGTTTTCCCAGGAATTAGTGGAGTGGTCTCACTAAGTGTGGACGACACGCCGAACTGACGGCCATTTGCAGCGTGTTTGCGCCCAGCGTGGAGGCCTGCGGGTTCCGCAAGCTTCGCCCCTGGCCGCGGCGCTGTGGGCAAATACAATGCATGTTCGATCGGCATGAAGACAGCGCACGAAAGATAGTCCTTGATATGCTTCAACAAGTGGTTCAAGCTGATTCTTGAGCGCATCTAAGGCGTGTATTTCGATTCACCGCTAAATGCATTCTAGAGATGTATCAGCGAAGCTCCCTCCGACGGTGGTTTCTGCGGTGACAACAGGGAGGAGGCACCCCTGACGTTTTGGTGGGCCCCGGCCAGCCACTCCGGCGTGAGGGGCGCTACGGCGGGTACAAGGAGTCATCACCACAACGTGGAGAGTCACCTTGACGTGGTGAGTCGCCACGGCATGAGGGTAACCACGACGCGAGGGTAGCCACGGCGTGAGGAGCTTCGAGTGGACGTCGGCGTTCCGACTGGTTCCGACGGGGAGCCGAAGAGAAGCTGTATCGGAGCGAGGACCTGGGCGCGAACGCCGGGTGTTCTCGCGCGGCTCAGCCGCGGCGTGTGGACTGCTCCTGATGACTACGACGCAGCCCGTGGTGGCGTGCGTCCATGACCGCGGCGACCGAGCGCCACGACATGATCGCTCCCATGGATACGGCGGAGGCGACGGAGAAGATCGAGGCGAAGGAGCCGATGGATCCGATCGAGAAGGCCGATCCCACACTGCCGATCGACATTAAGGAATTCTTGGAGCCGATGGAGAGGAAGGATCCGGTGGAGAACAAGGAGAACCTGGAGTTGGTGGAAGCCATGAACGCACGGTACGCGCCTAGGTGGCCGACGGACAGGGGCTGATCAAGGGAACGCAAGCGGTGCGGACCGACCTTGCGGTGTGGACGGCCAGAGCGCGCCCGGTGCCCGGCGCCCGGCGCCGGGCACGCGGCGCCGGGGCCGCGCCGTCGGGCCTGGAAATTCGCGGTTACTCGCGGCGGCCGTGGACGCGTTCGTCGAGCGCCTGCATCGTGGAGTCCAGGTTGCCGGCCATGTGCGCTGCGCGGGTGAGTTCCTCGGTGATGTCCGCGGGGACGTCGCCGTCGAACTTGTAGTGGATCTTGTGTTCCAGTGCGGCCCAGAAGTCCATGGCGATGGTGCGGAACTGGATCTCCACGGTCACGGGTGTTGGGCCGGTGGAGAGGAAGATCGGGACCTGCACAATGGCGTGAAGTGAGGTGTAGCCGTTGGGCTTGGGGTGGGCGATGTAGTCCTTGACCTCGAGCACTTCGATGTCGTTCTGACGGGAGAGCAAGTCGAAGATCCGGTAGGTGTCGCGTTTGAAGGAGCAGACCACACGGGCGCCGGCGATATCGGTGATGTGCTTACGGATCTCGGGTAGGGACGGAGCCAGCCCGCGATCCCGGATCTTCGTTGCCAGCGATTCTGGAGACTTGATCCGGGTCGCCACGTGTTCAATGGGGTTGTAGTCGTGGACATGCTGGAACTCCTGGCGGAGGATGTCGATCTTGGTCTCAATCTCCTGCAGTCCGAACTCGTACTCCAACATGAACCGCTGCAAGCCGGTGCGTAAGGTCTTGAAGTCCTCACCGTTGGACTCCGCCAGAGGCGCTGCGATCTCTGCAAGCCTGGTCACTGCTTCCGAGATCTCCGGCTCGTTGTGCATCGCATCGTCCTTAGGCGTCGGGGTCCCTGTGCCACGACCCCACGGCCGCAACTGCTACGTCGAAAGGGTAGCCGGGCAGTCCGTGCGCAGGCTGAATGTGGTCCGGCCGAGGAGACGTTGGTCATAGTCGGTCACGATCGGGGCGGGATGGCGGCGTAGGTGCGTCAATATGGATGACGGCGCATGGTGCCAGTGCTCGATGCTTCACCCGCCGGTAACACGAGATATCGAAGATCATTCGAGAACTTCCGGAAAATGCCGGAGCCTGGCGCTTACCCTTCGGAAGAATCCCACTTTGCCCGGGAATGATTCGATGTGGTCCCATTGATCCCAGTGCGGCACACAGCCGTAAGCCACGCACCACTGAACCCAAGGAATCTCTCTCATGTCCAAGCATCGCCTCGCACTCCGCCTTGGCGCCCTCGGCGCCATCGCAGCCCTGTCCCTGACCGCCTGCGGTGGCGGCAATGACGCTGATGAGGCCATCGGCGACGACGTCAAGACCGTCACCATCGGTGTCGCGGACGGCGCCGAGTCGTACTGGCAGGTCTACAAGAAGAAGGTCAAGGAGGAGACCGGCGTCGATGTGAAGTTCAAGAACTTCTCCGACTACAACCAGCCAAACAAGGCCTTGGACAACGGCGAACTCGACATGAACGAGTTCCAGCACCTGCAGTACCTGGCCAACTCCAACGTGAAGCAGGACCAGAACCTTCAGCCCATCACCGCCACCGCGGTCTACCCGCTGCCCTTGTACTCCACGAAGTACGACTCGGTTGAGGACTTCAAAAACGGCGACAAGGTTGCCATCCCCAACGACCCGGTGAACTCCGCCCGTTCCTTGGGCGTGCTCAGCGAGGCCGGCCTGATCGAGCTCAAGAAGCCCTTCAGCACCGTCACCACCATCGCCGATCTGGACAAGGACAAGTCCAAGGTGGAGGTCGTGCCCGTTGATGCCAAGCAGACCGCTCAGCAGGTGGATGGACTGGCCGGCGCCATCGTGAACAACAACTACGCCACGGCCGCCAAGCTCAGCGACGACGACATCGTCACCGCTGACGACCCGAACTCGGATGTTGCCAAGCCCTACATCAACATCTTCGTGGTGCGTGAGAAGGACAAGGACAACAAGACCCTGAAGGAGGTCGCGGACCTTTACCACGACCCCGAGGTGGAGAAGGCCATCGTCAAGGACCTCGGTGAGGGCGGCGTCTTCAAGACCAACGACCCCAAGGACCTGCAGGACACGCTGGCTCAGATCGAGAAGGACATCAAGGACAACGGCGGAGCCGAGTGATCCTGGGCTGATGCTCTCACAACGTCGTGGGGTGGCACGCGGAACCGACCTCGGTTCCGGGCGCCGCCCCACACGTCATTGGCCGTTGTGCCTGCAGCGTGGATACCGGCATCGCCGCGAAAGTCCCGTAAGGTGCAGTGCCAAATCCAGAACGCATCCAAACCCAACGGGCTCGCTATGAGCCGCAAGGGGGAGGCAGCCCAAGAACAACGCCTCGAGGAGGCCAGATGAGCGACATCGTCACTTTCACCGATGTCACCAAGGTGTTCGGGAAACCCGTCAAGGGTGCAACCCCGCCACCGGCCCTTGACCACATCACTCTGGGGATCCGAGAGGGATCCATCACCGGAGTGATCGGCTACTCGGGCGCGGGTAAGTCCACCCTGGTGCGGTTGGTGAATGCCCTGGAGACGCCATCCTCGGGGTCCGTGCAGGTGGACGGCCAGGAAGTCACCACGCTCGGTGAGACAGGGCTGAAGAAGCTCCGTTCCACCATCGGTATGGTCTTCCAGCAGTTCAACCTCTTCAACTCCCGCTCCGTGGCCGCCAACGTTGCCTACCCGCTGAAGCTGGCGGGTTGGGACAAGGCCAAGCGCCAGGCTCGCGTGAAGGAACTCCTCGAGTTCGTGGGTATCGCAGACAAGGCCAAGGCCCGCCCCACCCAGCTCTCCGGCGGCCAGAAGCAGCGTGTGGGTATCGCCCGCGCACTGGCCACGGACCCCAAGATCCTGCTCGCCGACGAGGCCACTTCCGCGCTGGACCCCGAGACCACGCAGGACGTGCTTGGGCTGCTGACCAAGATCAATCGCGAGCTCGGCACCACCATCCTGGTCATCACGCACGAGATGCACGTGGTGCGCAGCATCTGCGACGACGTCGCGGTGTTGGAGAAGGGTGCGCTGCTGGAGGCCGGCCCGGTGTACGACATCTTCGCTTACCCCAAGAACGCCTCCACCCGGCGCTTCATCGATTCCACCATCCAGGACCAGCCGAGCCCGGAGACGGTGGCTCGCCTACGCGGCCGGTACGACGGCCGACTCGTGACGGTCTCCGTGGTGGACCGCGCGGAGGTGGGCGGCAGCGTGGACGTCGCGGCCGTTCTGCAGCGCGTCGGCAACGTCCACGCGGACGTGGTCTACGGTTCAGTGACGGAGATCGGAGAACGCCCCATCGGTTCGCTGACCTATGTGTTGCGCGGAGACGAGACCAAACTGAGTCAGGTGGTTCGGGAACTGCGGGAGCAGACCGACGTCATCGACTGGAACGCTGAGAACGAGGAGGCTGCCTGATGGATTGGTCATTCCTGGTGGAGCAGTGGGGCGACTCGATCGAGAAGACCCTCTACATGGTGCTGATCACCATGGTTCTGGGCGGCATCCTCGGCCTGATCATCGGCCTGCTGCTCTACGCCACGCGGCCGGGCAACCTGTTGCAGAACCGCGTGGTGTTCAACGTGGTGAACGTGATCATCAACATCTTCCGGCCCATTCCGTTCATCATCTTCATCGCGTTGATGCAGCCCACTGCGAAGGCGCTGATCGGCGTGACCACGGGCTGGCAGGCGGCCTTGGTCCCCATGACGCTGATGGCGGGCGTGGTGTTCGGCCGGTTGATCGAGCAGAACCTCGTGGCCGTGGACCCCGGGGTCGTGGAGGCCGCACGATCCATGGGTGCCGGGCGTTGGCGCGTGCTCTTCGGCGTGGTGATGCCGGAGGCGCTCGGCCCGTTGATCCTGGCCTACACCTTCCTGTTCATCGGTGTGGTGGACATGTCCGCCGTGGCCGGTTACATCGGCGGCGGCGGCCTGGGCGACTTCGCGATCACCTACGGTTACCAGCAGTTCGACACCAAGGTCACGCTGCTCGCGGTCATCACCATCATCGTGCTGGTGCAGTTGGCGCAGATGCTCGGCAACTGGTTGGCCAAGCGGGTCATGCGCCGCTGAGGCGGCTCCGAGTCCTCATGCCCGACGGCGGGGCGTCCCCTCTGTGGGGGCGCCCCGCCTTTGTGTCGCCTCAGTTCTGTGCCAGGGCATGGACCCGCATGCACCGCGCCAGTAGTTCATGAGCTGGGGCGGGTCCACCTGCAGGCAGCCCGGCTCCTAGGATGGTGGACATGGAAGAGATCACCACGGATATCGTCGTCATCGGACTAGGGGCCTTCGGGGCGGCGGCGCTGTGGAGGCTGGCCGAACGTGGTGTGAACGTGGTGGGCATCGACCGCTACGGGCTGGGCCATCACCTGGGTTCCTCTCACGGCACCACCCGACTGTTCCGGGTGGCCTGCCAGGAGCATCCCGGGTTGGCTCCGATCGCACGCAAATCGCGAGATCTCCTGCAGGAGCTGGGGCGGGAGACCGGGCAGAGCCTCATCATGACCACCGGCTGCCTGTCCGTCGGGGCCCCCGACACCCCTCCCATCGCAGGGACCAAGGCAGCGGCGGCCCAGGCCGGGATCACCCTCGAGGAACTGGATCACGAGGAACTCCTGCGCCGCTTCCCACAGTTCACGGGCACCGACCAGCGTGCCGTCGGGGTGATCGACCCAGAGGCCGGAGTCTGTTTCCCCGAGCGGGACGTTCGTGCTCAGGGGGAGGCCGCGGTCCGCGCAGGAGCGCGGGTCCTCGCGGACACTCGCGTCACCGGGCTGGAAATGCTCGACGACGGTGTCCGGGTGACCACGCCCGTTGCCACGGTGCGGGCCCGTCAGGCCATCGTGGCGGCCGGCGCGTGGAATCCGAAGCTGATCCCGGGGCTGCCACTGATCCCTCGACGCACTCCGATGTTCTGGTGGGACCCCAAGCCCGGTCACGAGGCCGAGTTCGCGATGCCGGACTTCCCAGCCGTGGTGCACGACCTGCCGGACGGACGACGGCTGTGGGGTCACGGTTCCTACGATGGCCCCGAGGGAACATGGCAGGTGAAGATCGGCATGGACGGGGAGTTCGCCGACTTCGCCGCCACGGACGCCGATGCACTGGACCGCTACATCCACCCGCGTGAAGACCTGGGCCAGGTCTCGGAATGGGTCGCGGATGCCTTCGACGGGATCGAACCGATGCCCGCCCGCACCATCCCGTGCATGGTGACGCACTCCCCGGATTCGCAGTTCCTGATCGGTCGCCCGGGCGGGGATCCACGTCTCGTGCTCGCCGGAGGCGACTCCGGCCACGGGTTCAAGCACACCGCAGGCATCGGTGAACTGCTGGCCCAGATCGCTCTGGGTGAGGACACCTACACGGACGTGGCCTTCATGAACCCGGATCGCTTTCCCGAGGTTGCCATGGCTGTTGCGGCATTGCCGTTCGGATAGCCAGTACTTGGCGAGTGATTTCCTGCTGCGGCCTTGGCCTAAACAGCCCTCCTGGGTGTGGGTGTGCACGAGCTTCACTGTGCACACCCACACCCAGCGTGTTGTCAACCTGCTACCACCGTCAGCTCTTGGGGCTTGCGTTCGCTTTTGCTGCCCCAATGCACGGTGATCAAGGAAACGATCGCCAAAATGGGGAACACGGAGATGATAAGCATTGTGGTCTGGACTCCAACCGCCGCGAGAACCACCGGGAAGAAGAACAACCCGATGATGGATCCCGCGCGCCCCATGGTCTCCGACCAGCCTGTGCCCATGCCACGAATTTCAGTGGGGTACACGACCGCTGCAAGAGTCTTGGACAGAGGGCCGGGGCCGAATGCGGTGCCCGCAAGCATGAGGCACACGAGCACGATCGGAAGTAGTGATGGATGATCGCTGTCCACTCCAACGAAACTCATCCACAGAAGACTGACCAAGACGATGCTGTAGCCGATCAGGCCCAGCTGGCGTAGTCCGAGGCGAGAGGTCAAGCGAACTCCGATGAGTCCAGCGATCATCGCGACTGCTTGAGCGCAGATCGTGGCGATGATGGTGGAGACCAGGTCGTGCCCAAACACCATGCCAGCAATGAGCGGGACGTAGAAACCGATTCCGTAGTACTGCAACTGCTGGCAGAAGGAACAGACGGACACCAGAACGGTTTTGGGAAGTTGCCCGATTTCGAAGAGCAGACTCAGACCGTAGCGACGCCTACTCGGATCGATCTCCTGATCGTCGGTGCCATCCGGCTCCAGTTGGACTTTGATGTCGTAGGTGGTTTCGAGAACCTTTGCAGCCTTAATCAGATTCTGGTGTTTAGCCGACCAGAGCGGAGATTCCTCGGAATACTTTAGACGCAGCACCAAGGCGACAAGGGCGATGACGGCCCCAAAGCCAACCGTATAGCGCCAGATACCGGAGGTTACGGCACCAAGGGCAAACGGCAGGGCAATGGCCACACCGAGGATGTTGGAGAAGGACGACACCGGCTGCCAGAAGTTGATGAATTTGGCGCTGGTCTCTTTTGTGAGTAGTTCAGCCATAAAAGAGAAGGCGACGGGTATGTCCAGCCCAACCGCAATACCAAGCACAACACGGAAGAAAAGCACCATCCAGAAGTTCACGGACAGGGCAACTCCGATGGGGGCAATGACCAGGAGGACCGCACAGATGATGAAGAGCCGATAGCGTCCAGTTCGATCAGCGATCATGCCGCCAGCGAGCGCGCTTACCAACGCGCCGATAGCTGTGGATGAGGTGATAATGCCAACCTGCGTTGCGGTCAGCCCCAGATCGTTGGTGAGAGAAGCAACGCCGATGCTGAGGCTCCCTAGGTCGTAGGCGTCGGCGAAGACCGAAGTCAGGGCGATGGCGAAGAGAATGCCTACTCGGGGAGTATTGCGGGGGTTGTCTTCCAGGTATTTAAGGATGTCACGCCGATTGCGTATGACCACTTTGTTCATGACTCTCAAGCCTCTCTGCTCAAGGACATCGCCGGAGGGGGTCCAGATTAGGGTGCCGAGGGATTCGGCGCGGATCGTCGGTCTAGGAGACCGTGGTGGCCGGGCAGGCGGGACGAAACGCCTGCCCGGCCATTGGGAGTCCGGTAGATGCCGGACGACCGGTTACGAAGTTGAGATCTCGAAACCGGAGTAGGAGGGAAGGGTGCAAACAGGACTTGCATAAGCCCGGATCTCATAGACCCCTGCCGCTGGTCCTCCGTTGGTAGCAAGTGCCACGAGCCTGAGGCCACCGGAAACGGCGGGGTGTTCGAGGGTGTGCACGACGCGGGTTGCGGTGTTGCCTTCGACACGGATGACGGTTTTCCAGGTCTGGCCATCTGCAACCTGAATCTCGTAGTCACGCAGTGTGTCGGGGTCACGGTAGAACGCGGGATAGGCGTGGTACTCGCGCAGGAGGTGGCCCGGGAAGGTCACCTGGACCTGGCGCAACGTTTGTGGTTCATCCCAGTCGAGCTGCAGCCAGGCCGGCAGCGGAAGCGATAAATCCGAGCGCCATTGGTTCGTGGAACGGTGCGGACGTGCCTCTCCGGTGACGACCTGGCTCGGCTCGTAGCCGTGCTGGGCAGGAGAGACCCGGAAGGAAAGGGTCTGACCCGAGCCGAAACGGCGATAGTGGCCGGGGTGGTCCTCGTAGGCGGCGATGAGGCCCGCCTGGACGGCTGGCGAGATGTGCCAAACGACTCCGGACGCCTGCTGCAGGTCGATGCGGATATAGCTCGTGGAGTCGGACACCGGTAATTTGACGTCCCAATCCACCCAGTGCGGGCCTCCGGCAGGGACTACAAGTTCTGTTTCTGCCAGCGGCTCACCTGCTTCGACGCGGTAGTCCCAAATATCCGTGACGGAGTAGAGGGTCGCCTTGACGCGGGTGTCTGCTCCAGTGGTGTTGGACAGGGCCAGACTCACGGTGTCCAGGGGGTCGCCTTCGCCGCGGATGATCCATTGTGCTGTACGGCGTTCAAGGTCGCCGGTGTAGGGATACAGTGGGTAGTTGCGCCAGTGACCCACGCCGTTGAGTCGATCCGGGGACGAGGGGCCAACCCCAGTGACGACGTCGCTCGAACTAGCTGAAATCGTGGCAGAGCGGGCAAGGTCCAACGGGTCCTGGTTGTCCACGTGGACCAAGAACGCTCCGTCGCGCAACAGGGTCTGCTGGATAGTGGTGACATCGGACGTTGCGGCGTCGGCGACACTGTCTGCTCGGTGGTGCAACGCCGCTGCGACGCCCACAGCTTGCCCCATGGAGGCGCAGGTGCCCATGACGCGCGTGGCGCTCATGGCCGAATGAGTAGCGGAGACATTCCGTCCGGCGAAGAAGAGGTTGGACAATGCCGCAGAGGTGAGTGCGCTCAGAGGGATCCCGAAAGGGCCGACGTACTTGGACCCCATTGAAGCCTTGTGCGGGTCGCTCCACTGGTTCTGAGTGCTGGGTTCGGCAACCTCCTTCAGGAGGCCGCCAATGGTGTGCAGATCAAGGTACCAACCGCCAAAGGCGACCTCATCATCGAAGATGCGGTTCCCTGTCAGGTCCTGTTCGAGCAGAAGATGGCGACCCTCGAGTCGGCGAGACTCGCGCTTTCCGGGGACCTGCCCTACCCAGTCGAGTGACCGGTTCTTGGCATGCATCGACCAGTACGGGTGGCGATTCTTCAGGTAGTCCCAGATCCCCAGGACGTGGCGGGTGAGTTCATGGCGGAGGGTTTCGTTCTCGTAAAGCGTGTTCCATGGCGCCCCGAGCTCGATCCACCAATACCCGCTGTCCAACGTCTGAATCTTGCGCCCGCCCTTCACCAGGAAGTCGTCGTTGTCGTAGCGAACGGCCCAGTCGGGGGCATGGAACTCGGTGGGTGAACCGGTGTCCACGGTCTTGAAATGAAGAGATGAACCCATGGTGTGCTCATCGCCGACAGTGGGTGCGTAGGCCTCATCGAATTCCGAGGACGATTCCTGCCCGAAGCGTGATGGATTGCCGGCCACGTCGCCAAGGGTGCCCTCACCCGTGCAGTCGATGAAGGCGCCAGCATGGATGTCGTGAATCAGCTCAGCGCCCCAGGTTCGCGCCTGGATGGATGTAATGCGCCCGTTCTTGACTGTGGCTGCTTCGACACCGGTGTTCATGTGCAACGTCAAGTTCTCGGTGCGCACGGCCATGTCGTAGAGAGTCAGGTCCCAGACGGAGTTGGTCCAGCCGTTCTCCTCGATGGTGGCGTGGTTGGTGACTCGGTCCTGAACCAGCGCCTCGGCGATGATGCCGGTCTCTCGTGCGTATCCGTGAAAGGCTGCAGCCCCGTGTGGGGTTACACGGACCTCTGAGGAAGAGTTGCCTCCCAGGACTGGACGATCCTGGATTAGGACCGTCTTGGCTCCGTGCCGCGCTGCGGCAATAGCAGCTGAGAATCCGGCCAACCCTCCGCCAGCGACGGCGACTTCGTATTCCTCTGCGACTGTGCGCATCGGTGCTCTCTCCGCATCTGTAGTGATTGTGGTGCACGTCATGTGGACCGGTCCACACACTATGCATGTAAACATGTCATGTCAATAGTGTGTTTCCTGTTCGAGTCCAACAGAAGGCCGACTGTCAGCCCTGGAGACTATGAATCACGGGCCGGATGGCCGTGTTCGGACGCCGCTGCTTAAACGACCGGGTGCGTGGTGGATCGCAGGATGAGCCGCGGAGGTACGTGCAGGTGCTGCCCCTGTTTCGGGTGGCTGGCTTGGGCCCTCAATAGAGTTTCCGCCGCCTGCGCGCCGATGGTCTGGTTATCCGGATCCACGGTTGTCAGCTGCGCTAGCCGGTATGACGACGATGGGGCGTTTCCGTATCCCACTACTGACACCAAGGCGCCCCGTTCGCGCACGGCAGCCAGCGCCCCGATGGCTGCTGGATCACCAGCTGCAGTTATGGCCGTAGGCGGTTCCGCCGCGTCCAATACTCGGGATGCGGCGGCGTATCCGGCAGCCTCCTCGAAGTCAGCGGACTCAACGTGGATCTGATGGCCGAGCCCGCGGACATTCATTGCCTGAACGTAGGCCTGGGACCTCGCTGTGCCGACGCGTCCGATACCGGCAAGATGCGTGATGCGGGTGTGTCCGAGTCCGGTCAAGTGCTCCACGACGAGGTCCATCCCTGCGTCGTCGTCGGTGAAGACTTCGGCGATCGAATCCAGAGCGACGTCGCGCACGCCGGCCACGACCGTTGGGACGGCGGTGGCAAGGGGTGCTAGCGTCGACATGTCGTGAACTCCACCGATGACAATCATTTTCGTTGGTCGCAGCCCGCGCAAGAAGGCGATGGGAGCCTCTTCCAAGGTTCGATCCGCGCCAGGTTCACTGAGGCTGGCTGCCGAGAGTAGGACATCCAGTCCTTCGGACTTGAGGCGTCGATACGCACCAATGACCATAGGGGCAAAGGCTGGCGAGTACAGGTCTGAGACCACAATGCCCACGAAACCGCCGTCCGGTCCGTTGAGCGTTCGCGCCGACCAGCTTGGTGCAAAGCCCAGGCGGTTGGCCGCATCATTGATGCGTTTGAGGCTGTCGCTTCCTACGCGTTGGGGATCCACGAATGCGCGGGAGACTAGAGACTTTGACACTCCTGCAACTGCTGCCACGTCACGAATGGTGGGGCGTTTGGGTGCGTCTTCCTTCGGGCTAGGCATGGCGTCATCGTATCGACGCGACGAAGCAACCGCAGAGCACGTGTCGCGCGCTCTCATGTGTGGTTGAGCGGTGGATTCAGTCCTGCGCCAGCACATCCACGTCGTCGGCGATCCGATACGGACCGGTGGCGATGATGGATCCGACCGCCCTGCGCAGTCGGGAGATTTCCGCCCGAATGGTCACTGCGTGGTCCGCGTCCCCGAACAGGGCCACGCTCAATCGTGGTGCGGTGAGGCCATCGCGGCCAGCCGTTGTCAGCAGCAGCAGGATCTGCGCATGCCGTGGGGTCAGTTCAACAGTCCA
The DNA here is from genome assembly GCF_022712295.1 of Galactobacter sp. Taxonomy (GTDB): domain Bacteria; phylum Actinomycetota; class Actinomycetes; order Actinomycetales; family Micrococcaceae; genus Galactobacter. Next base: position 3,047 of record NZ_JALAGT010000189.1, on the reverse strand, counting down.
CGGTTCACCATCGGAGGAGACCTCGAGGGAGGTTCCGCGAAGCACGGCACTGAGGCGGGAACGAGGACCGGACGGGCGGATCAACCAGCCGTCCGGAAGTCGCTCCGGCACGCAGGTGCCGATGCCAGGGACCGCCAACGGCACGTCGGGCACAGGGGCGGAAATCCGTTCGCGCGGAGTGAGGCCCACGCTGGAAGCCACCCACCCGTCGTCGTCCACCACCAGCGCCGGCCCCGAGCGCACCAGGTGTGCAGAGGAACGGCGAAGCCGTTCCAAGCCGGCCTGATGCCGTTGGTGGAGCATGGCCTCCGCCAACGTCGCGCTGGAGCGGACCAGGGCACTGAGGGCGGGGTGCAGGGTGAGCGCCGGGCCGGACACGTCCACGACGCCCAGCAGTTTGCCGGTGCGCGGATCGTGGATGGGCGCCGCGCTGCAGTACCAGGGGTGCTGCTCCAACTCGAAGTGCTCGCCCGCGAAGAGGTCCACCGGCGCTGCCTCCGCCAAAGCGGTCCCGATCGCATTGGTTCCGACACGCTCCTCGGTCCAGACGGCGCCCTCTGCGAAGCCCAGGCGGTCTGCGGTGATCCGGACTCGGGAGGCTCCCTCACGCCAGAGGATGCGGCCCTCGGCGTCTGTGACCACCACGATGTAGTTCGCCGCATCGGCCGACGTGGTGAGCACGCCGCGCACGTCGTCGATCACGTGGCGTAGCGGGGAGGTGGCGCGCATATGCTCCACGCGGTCCAGCCCCAGTGGGTCCCGGAGGTTTCGGCCGGAGGTATCGAGGCCCAGATGCAGAACGCGTTCCCACGATCGGGCCACGAGATCGCGTGGGCGTTCGGGCAAGGCCGAGCCCGCAAGGGCCGCGTGATGCATGCGACGCGTGGCGCGGGCCCGCTCATCAAGCGGGACGGGCGCAGGCAAGGGTGCCGTCATTGGTACCTCCTGCGGTGAGGGTAGCCCGGGTTGCAACACGCTGCAACGGTTCTGGTGCGGATCCCAGAGCGTTTGAATGATGTGACCCAGCACACGGTTCGTGGAGTCCAGGCCTGGCCGGTGCCGGGTCGAACTCATTGCAACGGCGCAATCCGAAGGAGTACCCATGTCATCCACGACTCTCACACCGCCCACCACCTCCGAGGCGGATGACATCGCCAACGAGTGGCTCGGCCGCTTCGAATCCGCGTTGAGGGCCCGGGACATCGCTGCGGCCGCGGACTGCTTCCAAGCCGAATCCTTCTGGAGGGACCTCGTGTCCTTCACGTGGAACCTCACCACCGTGGAGAACCCTGCCGGCGTCGAGGACCTCCTCTCCGCCAACCTGGAGCGCGTCAGCCCGCACGACTTCGCGCTGGAGGAGCCGGCCGACCTCGCGGACGGCGTCAACACCGTCTGGTTCACGTTCTCCACTGCGGAGGGCACGGGACGTGGGCTCGTCCGGCTTCGCGAGGAGGACGGGGTCCACAAGGCGTGGACCTTGCTGACCTCACTCCAGGAACTCGCCGGCTTCCAGGAGCCCCGCGGAACGCGCCGCATCAAGGGGGCGGAGCACGGCGCCAACCCTGACCGAGTGACGTGGTCGGAACGCAAGGCACAGGAGGCCGAATCTCTGGGGCGCACGGAACAGCCGTACACATTGGTGATCGGCGGCGGCCAGGGTGGCATTGCGCTCGGCGCTCGCTTGCGCCAGCTGGGTGTGCCGTCCCTGGTGATCGACAAGTACGACCGGCCCGGTGACCAGTGGCGGGGCCGCTACAAGTCCCTGGCTCTGCATGACCCGGTCTGGTACGACCACCTGCCCTACATCAAGTTCCCCGACAACTGGCCCGTGTTTGCTCCCAAGGACAAGATCGCGGACTGGCTGGAGTTCTACACCAAGGTCATGGAGGTGCCGTACTGGTCCCGGACCGAGGCGCTGAAGGCTTCCTATGACGAGGCGGCCAAGGAATGGAGCGTGGAGGTCAACCGGGACGGAGAGAAGCTGACCCTGCACCCCAAGCAACTGGTCTTCGCGACCGGGATGTCCGGGAAACCCAACATCCCGAGCTACCCGGGGCAGGACGTCTTCCGGGGCGAGCAGCAGCACTCCAGCCGGCACCCGGGACCGGACGCCTACCGTGGCAGACAAGTCGTGGTGATCGGCTCCAACAACTCCGCCTTCGACATCTGCGGCGCCCTCTGGGAGAACGGCGCGGACGTAACCATGGTGCAGCGCTCCTCCACCCACATCGTCAAGAGCGACTCCCTGATGGACATCGGTCTTGGGGACCTCTACTCGGAGCGTGCGCTCGCCGCCGGCGTGACCACGGAGAAGGCCGATCTGATCTTCGCGTCCCTGCCGTACAAGGTCATGCACGAGTTCCAGATCCCGCTGTATCAGCAGATGGCCGAGCGTGACAAGGACTTCTACGACCGGCTGGAGAAGGCCGGGTTCTGGCACGACTGGGGCTCGGACGGCTCCGGCCTCTTCCTGAAGTACCTGCGCCGTGGTTCCGGCTACTACATCGACGTGGGTGCTGCGGAGCTGGTGGCCGACGGTGAGGTGAAGCTGGCGCACGGCCAGGTGGATCATCTCACCGAGGATGCCGTGGTCCTGGAGGACGGTACGGAGCTGCCCGCCGATCTGGTGGTCTATGCGACCGGCTATGGGTCCATGAACGGCTGGGTCGCCGACATCGTCTCGCCGGAGGTGGCCGACGCCGTCGGCAAGGTGTGGGGCCTCGGCTCCGATACCCCAAAGGACCCCGGACCGTGGGAGGGGGAGCAGCGCAACATGTGGAAGCCCACCCAGCAGGAGGGCCTGTGGTTCCACGGCGGCAACCTGCATCAGTCGCGCCACTACTCGCTCTACCTGGCGTTGCAGCTGAAGGCGCGTTACGAGGGGGTGCCTACGCCGGTCTACCGGCTGGCGCCGGTGCATCACACCCGCTGACGCTTCTGCCGGACACATTTGCCCAGGCTTTCCGTCACCGCCGCCTGGAGCATCCCGGAGGCGGTGACGGAAAGCCAGTGGAAGGTGCGGCCGCAGTGCAATGTGCAACACCGAG
>NZ_JALAGT010000188.1 GCF_022712295.1 Galactobacter sp. | reverse complement strand
TGCCCGACGTCCTGGCCGACCCCACCGCCGCCGTGGCGGCGCTCGCCGCGCGCATTCCCCTGCCCGACGCCGACGGCGCGGCTCCCGCGCCGGCCGCACCGATCGTCGTGCATTGTCAGCAAGGCCCGCGGGCCCGCGCCGCGGCCCACGCGCTGGCAGCCGCCAACCCCGAGACGGACATCCGGGTGCTGTCCGGCGGGTACGCCGACCACGGACCCACCGCAGCGCACCAGAGCGCAACCGAAGGAGAAGCATGATCCCCTGGGAGGAGCACCGCGCCCGCATCCTGGATGCGGCGAAGCCACTGCCCGTCGTCACGGTGCCCCTTGAGCAGGCCGGGGGCTGCGTCCTGGCTGAGGACCTCGTGTCCCGCTGGCCAGTTCCGCTCTTCGACAACTCGGCCATGGACGGGTACGCCGTCCACCGCACCGAGGCCCAAGCTGGTGCGCGTCTGGAGGTCGTGGCGGACGTTCCTGCCGGCAGCGGCGAGGATCCCGCACTGGGGCCGCGCCAGGCAGCCCGCATCATGACCGGCGCACCGATGCCCACGCAGGCCGACGCCGTGGTGCCGATCGAGCAGGTCACCGCTGGGCCGGCCGACGAGCATGGGGTACCGGCCTGGATCGAGGTCACCACCGAGCCGAAGCCGGGTGCCCACATCCGCAGGCGGGGCGAGGACATCGCCGACGGTGCCGTCACCCTCGCTGCGGGAACGGTGCTTGGACCCTGGCAGCTGGGGGCGGTGGCGTCCGCCGGGTATGGCCAGGTTCCCGTGCACCGCCGCCCCCGCGTGGCCGTGATCTCCACGGGCTCGGAGTTGATCGATCCATCCGCGAACCCCACGCGCGGGCAGATCCCGGAGTCCAACTCCGTGGTCCTCACCGCCGCCCTGCGAGCCGCCGGGATGGAGCTGGCCTCCGTGGACAGGGTCCGCGACGACGAAGGTCAACGTCTGGCCTCACTCGTGGATGCCGCCGAGGCCGACGCTGTGATCCTCTCCGGGGGAGCCAGCGTCGGCGCCTACGACGTCGTCAAGGAGACCCTGGCTCCCCGCGGCGTTCGCTTCGACAAGGTCGGCATCCAACCCGGTAAACCCCAAGGGTTCGGGGTTCGGGACGACGACGCGCTCATCTTCGCGCTCCCCGGAAACCCGGTGGCGGTCGCGACCTGTTTCGAGGTCTTCGTCCGCCCCGCCCTGCGCAAGCTCGCAGGCCACACCGACCTCTTCCGCCCGGAGATCACCCGCACAGCCTCCGCTTCCTGGAAGACCCCGCCCGGCCGTGCCCAGGTGTTGCCCGCCGTTTTCGTCGGAGACCACGGCGTGGCGGCGGCCACGAGCGGCGGTTCCGGTTCCCATCTGGTCGCCTCCCTGTCCAAGGCCCAGGCGCTCGCACTCATCCCCGCCCACGTGGAGCGGGTCAACGAAGGAGATGACGTCACCGTCATGGTGCTCGCATGAGTCAACAATTCACCCACCTGGACGCCGCCGGGCACGCCCGCATGGTGGACGTCACCGAGAAGGTCCCCACGGTCCGCTCCGCCACCGCCCGCGGGCACGTCATGGCTTCCCCCACCGTGGTCGCCGCGCTGCGGGACGGGTCCGTCCCCAAGGGAGACGTGCTCGCCGTGGCCCGGATCGCCGGCATCCAGGCAGCCAAGAAGACCCCCGAACTGTTGCCGCTGGCCCACGTCATCGGCGTCCACGGCGCCACCGTGGACCTGGAGATCCAGGACTCCGGCGTCGAGATCACCGCGACCGTGCGCACCGCCGACCGCACCGGGGTGGAGATGGAGGCCTTCACCGCCGTTTCCGTCGCCGCCCTCACCGTGGTGGACATGCTCAAGGGCCTGGACAAGTCCGTCGCCATCGAACGCATCGAGCTGCTCGCCAAGACCGGCGGCAAGAGCGGGGACTGGCACCGCGCATGAGTGCCGCCCTCCCCCACGTCCGCACAGGTGGCGAGCGCGCTGCAGGCATCGTCGTCGCCGGGGGCCGGGCCTCCCGCCTCGGCGGAGCCGACAAGGCATCCGTCCAGGTGGACGGAGCGGCCCTCGTGGATCACGCGCTGGCAGCGCTCTCGGGAGTCTCCCCGCTGGTGTTGGTGGGACCAGAACATCTTGCCCGACGGGGTGTCCTCGTCACCCGCGAGGAACCCGCCTTCGGCGGCCCGGCCGCCGCGCTCGCGGCTGGGCTGAGCGCCCTGTCGACGAACAGCGCAGCGGAGACACACGTCGTCGGGCATTCTTCCGTCCCTGGCCTGGTCTGGTTGCTGGCCTGCGACCTCCCGCGCGCCGCCGGACTCGTCGAGACGATCCACACGGCCCTCGCCGCCCGGCCATTGGGGGACGCAGAGGACGGCGCCATCATCCAGGACGCCACCGGCCGCGACCAATGGCTGGCCGGGCTCTACCGGGTCCCCTCCCTGACGGCGGCGCTCGCCGCTGCGGGCGACGTGGACGGCGCTCCGCTGCGCCGCGTCGTCGGACCGTTGTGTCTGCGGCGGGTGCCCGACGTGCGGGGGGATGCCGTGGATCTGGATACCTGGGACGATGTCAGAAACTACGCGAAGGAGAGCCCCATGCACCGCACACCGCCACCCGAACTACCGGAGTGGATCGCCGAGGTGGCACCCGCGCTGGGGCTGGACCCAGCGACCGTGCCCACCGAGTTGCTGCTGGATCTGACACGGGACGTGGCGCACACCGTCACCCGTCCCGGCGGGCCGATCACCACCTACCTGATGGGGCAGGCCGTGGCTGCCGGGATGTCGGTCGAGGACGCCGCCTCGGCGGTTTCCGCGCGGGTCGAGGCCTGGCGAGAGACCCACCCCGACGGCGACGACTCCGGCGATTCCGCGAAGGGGGCCAAGTGAAGATCCGGTTCTTTGCAGGTGCGGCTGACGCCGCAGGGCTGGACGAGTCCGTCGTGGACGGCCCGCTGAACCTGGCTGCCCTGCGTTCTGCCTTGATCGAGGCGCATGGGCCGGAGTTCGCCCGCGTGCTTGGACGGTGTTCCCTCTTGGCCGAAGGCACCCGGCTCGATGACGATGAAACCGTGGTGCCGGATTCCGCAACCGTGGACGTGCTCCCCCCGTTTGCCGGCGGGTGAGACTCATCCGTTTCGGCGCCACTCAGCCGCCGATGGCGGACATGGGGCGGTCCGGCTGCAGGAAGCCTGGGTCGTTGATCCCGTGCCCTGGAAGCTTGGCCTCGATCGAGGAACGGACCATCGCGGCGATCTGTTCGTCGGTGCAGCCACCACGCATCAGGGTGAGCAGATCCGATTCGTCGCGGGCGAAGAGACAATTGCGCAGCTGCCCGTCGGCCGTGAGTCGGACTCGGTCGCACGCACCGCAGAACGGCGCCGTGACCGAGGCGATGACACCTACCGTGGCTGGTCCGCCGTCCACGGTGAACACCTCGGCAGGGCTGGCGCCGCGCTCCCCCTTCGGAGCCAGGCTGAACTCGGAAGAGAGCTGGTCCAGGATCTCCTGCCCGGGAACCATGGTGTGCCGGGACCACGTGTGCCCGGCATCCAAGGGCATCTGCTCGATGAAGCGCAGCTCGGCCTGGTACTTCACGGCGAAGCGCAGCAGGTCGCAGAACTCGTCATCATTCACGTTGCGCATGGCCACGGCGTTGAGCTTCAACGGGTGCAATCCCGCGTCCCGAGCGGCCTCGATGCCGAGCACCACGTCCTCGAAGCGTTCCCGCCTGGTGAGGTTCTTGAAGCGTTCTGGGTTCACGGTGTCCAGGCTGATGTTCACGCGTGTCAGCCCGGCCTCGACCAACTGCTCCACCTTGCGATCCAAGCGGATGGCGTTGGTGGTCATGGAGATCTCCAGCGGTCCGAACGGACCATGCAACGTCGAGAGGCGGCCCACCACGTCCACGATGTCCGGCCTCAGGAGCGGTTCACCGCCGGTCAGACGGATCTCCTCGATCCCGAGGCGTGCCAGCACGGAGGCCACTCGTTCGATCTCGTCCGTGGTCAGCAGGTTCTGCTTGGGCAACCACTGCACACCCTCTGCAGGCATGCAGTAGGTGCAGCGCAGATTGCACTTGTCCGTCAGGGAGATGCGCAGGTCCTTGTGGACCCGGCCGAAGCGGTCCACGAGCGGGCCTTCCCACACATCCTCACCCACCGGCCTCGCCTCCAGCGGGTCGGATGCCCTACGCGGCAGGGTCGGCATGCCCAAGGACACGACGCTCACGCGCTCACGTCCTCAAGGCCTCCCAGCCCCACCCAGCCGGAGGTTCCGTCTGACTCGATCTGGCGCTTCCACACCGGCAACTGTGCCTTGACCCGTTCCACCACGTCCCTGGCCACGTCGAAGGCATCCGCCCGGTGAGCGGACGAGACCGCACAGACGATCGCTGCCTCTCCAACGCCCAGCTTGCCCACACGGTGCGACACCGCGATCCGGAGACCTGTTGGATCCTGTTCGTGGTCAGCGTCCGCTTGCGCTGCGATCTGACCGAGAATGCGTTCGGCGTCCGGGTGTGCCGAGTACTCAAGCGTCACCACTTCCCCTGCGGCCTCCGGGTCGTGATCACGCACGGTGCCGATGAATACTGCACTCGCTCCGGCCTGCGGTGACGCGACGGCGTCCACGTGGGCCGCGACGTCCAGGGAATCGAGCGTCAGCTGAGTCAAGACGATCACTGGTGGTCTCCTCCCCTTAGTTGATCTGCCACGTGGCCGGCCACCGTGAGGATCACCGGTACACCATCCGCCACGGCGCCTGGAGAACCGGCAAGATTCACCACCAGGCTGTGCCCGACGATACCCGCCAACCCCCGCGAGAGCATCGCCTGGGGTAGCTTCTCGACACCTACGGTTCGGATCCGTTCCGCGATCCCCGGGACGGTTCTGTCCAGCAACGGCTCGGTGGCTTCCGGCGTCACGTCCCGCGGACCCAGTCCCGTGCCTCCCGTGGTGACCACCAGTGAGTCCCCACGCGCCGCGGCGGAGCGGATCGCGTCAGCGATCTGGTCAAGTTCGTCAGGCACCACCACGACGTCTGCCGACCACCCTGCGTCGTGCAGAAGCGAGGCCGCCAGAGGCCCGGAACGGTCCTCCCGCGCCCCTGAGAAGGACCGGTCGGAGACGGTCACCACGGTGGCGGTGCGACGGGAAGACTGCATGGGATCAATGCTACGCAGTGCGGCTGCGGACTGTCTGGTTGCACACCTCGGTTTGGGCAGGACTCATACGGTGCCGTAGACTGCTGTGGCCTGGTGACGTGTCCGAGCGGCCGAAGGTGCAACACTCGAAATGTTGTGTACGGTAACCCCGTACCGTGGGTTCAAATCCCACCGTCACCGCTCTTGGAAGCCCCTCAAGAACAGCGAGATTCCGCTGATCTTGAGGGGCTTCGCCATTCCGAAGTGCGCGGCCGATCGCAACGTCGGCGAAGTTCTCAACTTCAGCCAGATCACCGCGATCGGCTGAAATTGGGAATCAAACCGAAGCTGGGTTGGCTTCCAACCGCCCCACCAGGTCCAGACCCCGCTGGGCCCACTGCAGTTCCCATTCCGCCCGGGCCACCAACCCCTCGTAGGCGAACACCTTCCAGGCCACGGCAGCGTCCCGCTCCCCTGGTGCCAGATGTTCCAGCCGCCGCAGCAGCGCCGGAGAGGTCCGGGCCTTGAGCCGCTCGAGCTCGGCGGAATCACGGTCCAGTTCCCCCTGCCAGTGCGCACGGTGCGTCTCGAAGAAAGCCGTTTGCTGCTGGGCCGTGGCCGATTCCAGGTACGCAGCGCGCAGGCTCGCCGGGTCGCGCTGCCGCTGATACGTGGGCATCTGCTCGAACCAGTCGAGGAAGGCTGCCTCACCCTCGTCCGTCACGTGATAGATCGTCCGCGTCCCCTTGGGGCCACGCGGCACGTCCTCCGGTTCCAGCAGCCCGTCGCGGGCCATCCGCTTCAATTCCGGATAGATCTGAGAGTCCGGGGCATGCCACACGTATCCCACCGACATGGAGAACTGCTTCTTCAGGTCGTATCCGGACAACGGACCCACACGCAGCAGGGTCAGCAGGGCGAATCGCAGGCTCACGGTCTCCTCTTCCAGGTGGTGGTCCGGCCGCTGCTGCGGCCTTCAAGCAATCGTAGACACCATGCCCGACGGCGCGTGCCCGACCAAGTCGGGTACGCGCCGTCGGGCATCAAGACCCTGGACTCACTCCGAGTAGTTGGTGCGCCAGCCGCCGTGGTAGGTGTCGCGAGCCACCGTGGAGTACGGCACCGGGGAGACCACGGCGCGGACCTCGGTCTGCTCGTGCGGCTCCACGGAAGCCTTGGAGGAACCGCCGTTGGGCTCACCCCAGACCACACGAAGTTCTGCACCCTCGGGAACGTCCGGGTTGACGATGGAGAGGGAGAGTCCGCGGCGCTCGTTGGAGGAGTAGCCGGTGAACATCGAGTAGCCAACCACGTTGTCGTTCGCGTCGATGATGGCGTCGTAGTTCGCGGAACCGTAGTTGGCCAGCGGCAGATCGAAGAACTTGTACTGCGGGCCATCCACGTTCAGCAGTGAGGTCCAGACCTTGCCGAGGTCTTCTGCGTCCCAAGCCATGGTGACCTTGCGGCGCTGCGTCGCGGGGTCGATCTTCTCCAGCGCGTCGCGGCCGATGAAGTCGTGGTCGAACTTCACGAAGGATCCGTACCCGAGCTCCCACGGCGTGGTGTAGTAGTCCTCGATGTTGTCCGAGACGAAGGAGCCCGCCAGGGTGCCGGTGGCCTCGTAAGAGTCCACGCCGAGCCACTCGCGGTAGCCGCGCTCGGCCTCGCCCGTGTAGATACCCGGCAGCGGGGACGGGATCCAGCCGGACTCGAGGGTGTTGGACGGGTATGCACGGGAGCCCACGGGCAGCAGGCCGAACTCTGCGCCTGCCGTGACGATGGCTTCCTGGATGACGTCGTGGTCCTCATAGGGACCCCAGATCTCCAGACCAGGGGCGCCTGCCATGCCGTGACGCAGCGTGCGGACGGTGCGGCCCGCGATGGTCATCGTGGACATGCGGAAGAAGCGCAGCTGCTCCAGCGGGCCACCATTGAGCTTCTCGATGATGGGCCAGGCATTGGGGCCCGGGATCTGGAAGCGGTAGTAGCGGCGGGGCACGGCGTGGCCGTAGGGGCGGGAGGGGCTACGACGGTCCACCTCGATGTCCAGGTTGGAGTAGCCGCCGGTCTCGCCGTGGTAGAGCAGCCAGTTGGAGGCAGGGGCACGGCCCACGTAGGTGTACTCGTCCTCGGCCTCACGGAAGAGGATGCCGTCGCCGATCACGTGGCCGGCGGACGTGGTGGGAACGTACTGCTTGGCCTGGTTGACCTCGAACTTGGCCACCGAGTTGATGGCGGTGTCGGAGATCAGCTTGATGGCGTCCGAGCCCTTCAGGAACACGTTGTCCATGTGGTGGGACTGGTCGTAGAGCACGGCGGTCTCACGCCAGGCCTTCTGCTCCTTGATCCAGTTGGTGAAGTCCGCGGGGACCACCGGGTAGATATAGGAGCCGATCTGGGAGTTGCGCAGCAGGTCCACGGGGTTCGTGGAGTCCAGGAGCTGCTGGAGGTTCTGTTCGTTGGCCATGGTTGGTCCTCTCGTCCTTGAGATTGTCGGGATGGTCGATGGCATTGATAGGGGGAAACTCGAAAGCCGGGTAGGCGGCGGTTGCGCGCGGTGGCGTCAGAAGACCACGGTGTGGTTGCCGTGCCTGATCACGCGGTCTTCCGCATGCCAGAGCACCGCTCTGGAGAGCACTGCGCGTTCCACGTCGGCGCCACGGCGCTGCAGATCCGCGGCGGTCATGGAGTGGTCCACACGGGCCACGTCCTGCTCGATGATGGGGCCCTCATCCAGGTCTCCGGTCACGTAGTGGGCCGTGGCGCCGATCAGCTTCACACCGCGTTCCTTGGCCCGCTTGTACGGGGCAGCGCCGATGAAGGCGGGCAGGAAGGAGTGGTGGATGTTGATGACCGGGACGCCGACCTCCTTGAGGAAGTCGTCGGAGAGGATCTGCATGTAGCGGGCCAGAACCACGAAGTCCACATTGCCCTTCAGCAACTCAAGCAGTTTCGCTTCCGATGCCGATTTGTCCTCACCCGTGGCGGAGGGGACGTGAAAGAAGGGAACCTGGAGGCTGCGCACGTCTTCCACGCACTCGGTGTGGTTGGAGATCACCATGGGGATGGACACGGGCAGCTCACCGCGACGGTAGCGCCAGAGCAGGTCAAGCAGGCAGTGATCGGACTTGGAAGCCAGGATCGCCATCCGCTTGCGCTTGGCCCGTTCCGTGAGGCTGAACGTGAAACCAAGCGGTGTCAGCAGGCTGTCAAGTTCCTGCTGCAGCTGTGGGATGCGGCTGTGGAGGTCCTCGAGTTGGAAGACCACCCGCTGGAAGAAGTCGCCGTGGTCGGGATCGTCGGAGTACTGGTCCAGGGAGACGATATTGGCGCCTGCATCTCGGAGTCGAGTGGTCACTGCGGCCACCATTCCCGGCTGATCCGGTCCCTTGACCAACAAGCAACCACGTTTGGCCGCCGGGTCGCTCGGATCCGGTGCGGAAGCCACCGATCTCAGATCTGCTTCGATGGTCATGCCGAGGCCTCCTGGGCCGCCGAGGCCCATTGGGCTGAGGCCTTGAGTCCTCCGAACGTGTACAGATGAACGCCCACCTCACCGGCATTGGGCAGTTGGGCCAGGCCTGCGGCCAGGTCCGCCACGAACTTGTCCGGGCCGGCAGAACCGATCAGGTGGGTCAGCGAGAAGCCGTACTTCTTGACGATGCCCGCGCTGGAGCCCACTCCGAAGCGCTTGGCGTAGCCGAGCAGTCGCTTGATGCCGGCAGGCCCGGGAATACCCACGCGGATCGGGGCGGTGATGCCGCGCCGCCGAACCTCGGCAATCCAAGCCAGAACGGCGTCCGCGTCGAAGGAGAACTGGGTCAGGATGGTGGCATCCAGTCCAGCCTCCGCCAGGGCGGCAGACTTTGCCTCGAGGTGCTCCCACAGCACGTTCTCCGCAATGTCCGGATGGCCCTCGGGGTAACCGGAGATCGCGACGCTCTTGACGCCTGCCTTTTGGAGGGCGCCGGACTTGATGACGGTGAGTGCATCCGGGAAGGGGCCGAGCGGTTCCGCCGGGTCGCCGCCCACGGAGAAGACATGCTCCGCTGCGTCGACCTTCGCCAGTTCGTCGAGGAAGGTCGCCAGTTCATCCTCATCGTGCAGTCGACGGGCGGACAGGTGCGGCACAGGAACGAAACCGAGCCGCTTCACCTCGGCGGACGCCGCAACGCGCATCTGGAGGTCCTCGTTGCCGAGGAAGGTCACGTTCACGCGAGTGCCCTGCGGGATGAACGGAGCCGCCTCACGCAGCGGCTCGATGTCCTTACCGGTCATCTCCAGGGAGAACCCCTTGACCAGGTCCGCCGCGGCGGTGTGTTCGTGGGCCATGCGCCCTCCTCGACTCGTCGTTGTGCCGTCTCTCACACAATAACTATGTCCATAGTGATGCGCAAGGGTTGATTCTTTCGGTCCGAACGCGCACAGAACGGTCCCCGAACCTTGGAGATCCGGGGACCGTTCCCTGACGACTCGGCGCCTCCGCCGAGCCCACTGGCCAACGCTATGCCGCGCGCCTGCGCGAGTTCGCCAGCAGCGCCCAGCCGGCGCCTCCTAGACCGAGCGCGATGAGCGCGATCGAAAGCACCGTGGCGCCGGTGTGGGCCAGGTTGCCGCCGTCGCCGCCGTTGCCGCCCCCGGCCACGACCTGCTCCTTGCTCTCGCCGTCTGCTTCATCGCCGGAGTCGGCGGCAGCGCCCGCGTCGGGAGCGGCGGGTTCCTCCGCCTCACTCTCCGTACCGGAGCCCTCCGCGCCCGACTCCTCCGACCCGTCGGACGGGGCCAC
>NZ_JALAGT010000187.1 GCF_022712295.1 Galactobacter sp. | reverse complement strand
GGGCACCAGCGGTGGTCGCGGACGACTCGGTGGTGTAGGTCGAGGGGGTTTCCTCGAGGAGCTGTTCGTTCTGAGCCACTTTTTCTCCTTGGAAGTCTTCTTCTTGAGTTGGGGGGTGGCCCAGGATTACTGGGAGACCTGCGAGATCTCGTAGGTCGAGGGCTGCTGGGCTGCGTGCGGGTGCTCGGCACCGCGGTAGACCTTCAGCTTGGAGAGCTGCTGGGCAGCCAGGGAGTTCTTGGGCAGCATGCCCTTGACGGCCTTCTGCACGGCGAGAACAGGGTTCTTCTCCAGCAGCTCGGCGTAGTTCACGCTGCGGAGGCCACCCGGGAAGCCGGTGTGGCGGTAGGCGCGCTTCTGCTCGAGCTTGGCGCCGGTGAGGGCGACCTTCTCGGCGTTGATGATGATGACGAAATCGCCCATGTCCACGTGGGGGGCGAAGGTCGGCTTGTGCTTGCCACGCAGCAGGGTTGCGGTCTGGCTGGCGAGGCGACCGAGCACGATGTCAGTGGCATCGATGATGTGCCACTGGCGGTTCGCGTCTTCGGCCTTAGGAGTGTACGTACGCACTGTGTATATGCCTTCGTTGACTGGTACTGGTCAGACGTCTTGGATCTTGCGGGTGTGAGATTCCGCTTGAGCCCGACGCCGTGGTGGTGTCGGTGCATTCACTCCATCCGGTGCCGGTGAGGACGGCTGAGGATGGTGTGGCGCCATGAGTCCGCTTCCACCCGCAGACCAGAGGCCCTGCAACCAGGCCGTCACGCGGGTAGGTGGTGTCGGACACGCACATGCACAACAACAGTCAATGCTACCCGATGTCCGTGACACTGGCCAAGGCGGGGAGGAGGTGGTGCTGCTCACCGCGTCCGGTGATGGCCGACGGCGGGTCAGTCGGCCTCGTCGTCCGTTCGCCGCGCGCGCGTGGAGGCGGCCCGGAGGGCCGACTCGTGGTCGTCTGGGTACCCGACTTCCTCGAGGACCAGGGCGTGGCCGGCCACCATGCGGGTGGAGGCGTCCCGGGTCCGAGCCTCGAGGCGTTCCCGGGCCCACCCCGGTTGCCGTCTGCCGCTTCCCACCTCGATGAGTGAGCCGACGATCGTGCGGACCATGTGGTGGCAGAAGGCGTCTGCACGCAGGTGGATCCGGATCAGTCCATCGGCTCCGCGCCTGGCGTCGGCCGCCTGCAGATCCCTGATGGTGGTGGCCTCTGGCCGCGGTTTGCAGTAGGAGAGGAAGTCGTGCAACCCGAGCAAGGACAGCGCCTCGGCCTTCATGGCGTCCACGTTGAGGGGCGTCTCCAGGAACAGGACGTCCCTGCGCCGCAACGGATCCCAGTCCTCGCTGCGGTCGCACACGGTATAGGTGTAGGAGCGCCAGAGCGCGGAGAAACGGGCGTCGAATCCTGGAGGTACGATCCGTGCAGAACGAATCCTGATGGCACCGGCTGCGGTCCTGCGCAGGACCGCGTTGAGACGCCGTGGCACGGTCTCTTCCAGCCTGGACGCCCCGTCTTTGACCGTGAGTTTCGCCTGGGCCGCGGCGCGGAGATCCAGGTGGACCACCTGACCGCGTGCATGCACGCCGGCATCCGTCCGCCCCGCAACCACCACGCGGATCGTTTCTCGCGTGATGGTGAACAGTGCCTCCTCCAGGCATTGTTGCACGCTGGGATGGCCTGGCTGCCTGGCCCATCCGTGGAAATCGGTGCCGTCGTAGGCAAGGGTCAGCGCAAGGCGGAGGGTTTCAGACACCGCTTCATCGTATCGACGTTGCCTCCATCCACACATATCGGCATCCATTCACACGGGTCGGTGCTGACCGGCCCCTCCGTACCGACGCGTGTGCCGGAGCACCGCAATTTGGATGGACTTGAATGCAGAAGGACCCCGGAACCAGGTGGTTCCGGGGTCCAACTGAAGGCTCAGCTCACTCGCGGAGTCAGTTCTCCTCGGTGGCCTCTGCCTCGACAGGTGCGGACTTCTCGGCGGCCTTCTCGGCCTCCTTGACGACTGCCTGCTTGGGCGAAACGGGCTCGGTCACGAGCTCGATGACCGCCATAGGGGCGTTGTCGCCGGGGCGGGTACCGATCTTGGTGATGCGGGTGTAGCCACCGTTACGCTCGGCCATCTGGGGAGCGATCTCGGCCACCAACTTGTAGACGATGCCCTTGTTGGTCGCGGAGCGAGGGGCGAGAACGCCCTGCACACGACGGCGGGAGGCAAGGTCTCCGCGCTTGGCGATGGTGATCAGACGCTCGGCGAACGGGCGCAGGCGCTTGGCCTTGGTCACCGTGGTGGTGATGCGGCCGTGCTCGAAGAGCTGACCCGAGAGGTTGGCGAGCATGAGGCGCTCGTGCGCCGGGCCGCCTCCGAGGCGGGGACCCTTGGTGGGGGTAGGCATTGGAATGTTCTCCTAGGGGGATCCCCCGCTTACCCGGCACTACGAGCCGGGAGTCGAGGGAATGAAGGAATGAGTTTTTGTGTCGACTCAGGCTTCGAAGTCCTCGTCGTCCACATCGTTTCCGACGTGAGCCGAGAGGTCGTAGCCGGCCGGGGAATCCTTGAGGGACAGGCCGAGTTCCTGCAGCTTCTCCTTGACCTCGTCGATGGACTTCGCACCGAAGTTGCGGATGTCCATCAAGTCGGCCTCGGAACGAGCAACGAGCTCACCCACGGTGTGGATGCCCTCGCGCTTGAGGCAGTTGTAGGAACGAACGGTCAGATCGAGTTCCTCGATGAGCTGCTGCAGATCTGCGGCGATCTGAGCGTCCGCCGGGGAAGGTCCGATCTCGATGCCCTCGGCCTCGGGGTTGAGCTCTTCGGCCAGACCGAACAGGCCCACCAGGGTGGTACCTGCACTGGCGAGAGCGTCGCGAGGAGTCGTTGACTCCTTGGTCTCGACGTCCAGCACCAGCTTGTCGAAGTCCGTACGCTGCTCAACACGAGTGGCGTCGACGCGGAAGGTCACCTTCATGACGGGCGAATAGATCGAATCCACAGGGATACGACCGATCTCGGCGTCTGCACTCTTGTTCTGAGCGGCGGACACGTAGCCGCGTCCACGCTCGATGGTCAGCTCCATGTCGAACTTGCCGTTCTCATTGAGCGTGGCCAGGTGCAGGTCACTGTTGTGGATCTCCACACCCGCCGGCGGCGTGATGTCGGCGGCGGTGACGACGCCCGGGCCCTGCTTGCGCAGGTAGGCGACGACCGGCTCATCGTGCTCCGAGGAGACGGAGAGCTGCTTGACGTTGAGGACGATCTCGGTGACGTCCTCCTTCACGCCGGGCACCGTGGTGAACTCGTGCAGAACTCCGTCGATGCGGACGCTGGTCACAGCGGCACCGGGGATGGAGGACAGCAGGGTACGACGCAGGGAGTTGCCGATCGTGTAGCCGAAACCGGGTTCCAGCGGTTCGATGGTGAACCGGGAGCGGTTTGCGGCGACGGACTCTTCGGTCAGGGTCGGGCGCTGTGCAATGAGCACTGATGGGGTCCTTTCAGCGAGCGTCCGCTATATGACGCAACACAGGGTGACTTGGTCGACGTCCGCATACGAGTCTTGGATCTCGCACGAGGACAAGGGGACCGGATTTCTGGTCCCTTGTGTGTTCGGGTGCCGGTCGGGAGGACCGGATCACCCGAACACGTGGACGCGCATCAGACGCGGCGACGCTTCGGCGGGCGGCAGCCGTTGTGAGCGCTGGGGGTGACGTCCTGGATCGTCCCGACCTCGAGGCCGGCGGCCTGCAGGGAACGGATGGCGGTCTCGCGGCCCGAGCCCGGGCCCTTCACGAACACGTCGACCTTGCGCATGCCGTGATCCTGAGCCTGCTTTGCAGCCTGCTCTGCGGCCATCTGCGCGGCGTACGGGGTGGACTTACGGGAGCCCTTGAACCCGACCTGGCCGGCGGAGGCCCAGGAGATCACAGCACCGGTCGGATCCGTGATGGACACGATGGTGTTGTTGAAGGTCGACTTGATGTGAGCCTGACCCTGGGCGATATTCTTCTTGTCCTTGCGACGCGGCTTACGAACCGCGGTACGTGCCTTAGGGGGCATGTGTTTCTCCTACCTTGAGTTCTTCAGATCAGATCCGCTGAGAATCAGCGGGCCTTCTTCTTGCCGGCGACGGTCTGCTTGGGGCCCTTGCGGGTGCGAGCATTGGTCTTGGTGCGCTGTCCGTGGACGGGGAGGCCCTTACGGTGGCGCAGGCCCTGGTAGGAGCCGATTTCCACCTTGCGGCGGATGTCGGCGGCCACTTCACGGCGGAGGTCACCCTCAACCTTGAAGTTGCCCTCGATGTAGTCACGCAGCTGGACGAGTTCGTCGTCCGTGAGGTCCTTGACGCGGGTATCCGGGCTGATCCCGGTCGCGGCGATGGTCTCCTCAGCACGGGTCTTGCCCACGCCGTAGATATAGGTGAGTGCGATGATCACGCGCTTTTCGCGCGGGATGTCGACACCAGCGAGACGAGCCATTTCGGTTGTCTTCCTGTCTTCGAGTTCAAGAGGTGTGGAGCAGTTCGTGTCTCACGTCTCCCGACGTGAGTCCCCGGCCCCTTGATCCGGGGGTGTGCTCCCGAATGGGAACGGAACTGCCTGTATGTGATTCTGGCGTGTGGTGCGACCCTCTTATGAGGAGGGAATCAGCCCTGGCGCTGCTTGTGCCGCGGGTTATCGCAGATCACCATGACGCGGCCGTTGCGACGGATGACCTTGCACTTGTCGCAGATCGGCTTCACGCTCGGATTGACCTTCACGGTACGCATTCCTTCGTGTTGACGTGGATGTCTTTAAGGTGCATCACCTGGTTGGGCGCGGTAGTCCTGGATGGGCTACCGTCCCGCAACTCACTTGTAGCGGTAGACGATGCGTCCACGGTTGAGGTCGTACGGCGTCAGTTCGACGACGACCCTGTCCTCAGGGAGGATGCGAATGTAGTGCTGCCGCATCTTTCCGGAGATCGTGGCGAGCACGACGTGCTCGTTCTGGAGCTTCACGCGGAACATCGCGTTCGGCAGGGCCTCCGTAACGGTGCCCTCCAGCTCGATGACGCCTTCTTTCTTCGCCATATACCTTCCGCTAACCTGTCGGCCGGGACTGGATGCCCCGGAGTGTGTTCAGATGATGAGGTTTCTCCTGACCTGAGCGTCCGTTCCCGGGCGCAGACAGGCTTCGGAGACAACCAACGATTAAGCATACCGCCCCAACGACACTTAAGGAAATCCCGCCGGTGAGCGACATCGCTCACATCCGACTCACCGCAGGGGCGATGGCGTGACTCCGTAGCGTGCCAGCCGTTCGGCCCCGCCGTCCACGGCCGTGGAGACCCAGATGCCGGCCTGATGGATCAGCACGGTGTGCTCCCAGTGGGCTGCGCGCGAGCCGTCCTCGGTGATCACCGTCCAGTCGTCCTCCAACGTCCGGGTTTCCAGTCCACCCCGCACCAGCATCGGTTCCACGGCCAGTGCCATACCTGGCTTGATCCGAGGGCCCTTGTGCCCGGACCGATAGTTGAGGACATCCGGAGCCATGTGCATCTCTGACCCGATGCCGTGGCCCACGTAGTCTTCCAAGATGCCCAGCGGTTCACCCGTTTGCTCGGTGACGAAGTCGTCGATCGCGTTTCCGATCTCACCGACATGCCTGGCACCGTCAATGGCAGCGATCCCTGCCCACATGCACTCTTCGGTGATATCCGAAAGACGCTGGTCCGCAGGGTCGGCCGTACCGAGGATCACCGTACGGGCGGAATCGGCATGCCAACCATCGATGATGGCACCCCCGTCGATGCTGAGCACGTCGCCGTCTTCCAACACTCTCTCGCCCGGTATTCCATGGACCACCTCGTCATTGACCGAGGTACAAATGGTGGCCGGGAAATCGTAGTACCCCAGGAAGTTGCTGGTGGCGCCGTGCTCTTGCAGCACGCCGGCGAAGACCTCATCGAGATCTTTGGTGGTGCATCCGGGCCGTGCAGCAGCGACGGTGCGGTCCAGTGCGTCCGCGAGAATCAGCCCTGCTTCCTTCATGCGTTGGAACTCTGCAGGGTGTTTGTATTCGATACGTTCGAATCCCATGGGTCTTCTCCCAAGACGAGTAGTGAATTTTGTGTTGACCTGCCTATGACAGCGGCCCCCACCCTGAGCTGCTCCACGCAGTTCAACGGTAGGGGCCGTCATGGCCGGTACTTTCGAAGCCGGACCAGAGGCGTCAGGCCGGAGAAGTCAGGCCAGCGAAGCCAGGATGCGCTCCGTCACGGATTCGAGTTCGCCGAGTCCGTCCACCTCGCGCACCAGGTCGCGCTCGCGGTAGGCATTGACGACGTCCTCGGTCTGCTCCCGGTAGACCGCGAGACGATGACGGATGACCTCTTCGGTGTCATCTGCGCGGCCTTCGATCTCAGCGCGCTTGAGCAGGCGTGCCACCAGCTCGCCTTCATCTGCCGTCAACAGGATGACAGCGTCGAGGCTCTCTCCGTTGCTCTTCAGGATGTCATCGAGTTCATCGACCTGGGCCAGGGTTCGGGGGTAGCCGTCCAACAGGAAGCCATTGGCCACGTCGTCTTGGGCCAAGCGGTCACGAACCATTTCGTTGGTCACGGAATCGGGAACATAGTCTCCCGCATCCATGTACTTCTTGGCCTCGATGCCGAGGGGCGTGAGCTCCTTGACGTTGGCGCGGAAGATGTCACCAGTGGAGATGGCCACCACGCCGAGCGCGGCGGTGATACGGGAGGCCTGCGTTCCCTTACCGGAACCTGGGGGGCCGACGATCAGAAGACGAGTCATCGAAGAAGTCCTTCATAGTGTCGCTGTTGCATCTGAGCATTGATCTGCTTCACGGTCTCGAGACCGACGCCCACCATGATCAGAAGGCTGGTCCCGCCGAACGGGAAGTTCTGGTTGGCGTTGAGGAGCACGAACGCCACGACGGGGATCAGAGCGATCACCGCGAGATAGACGGCACCGGCGAAAGTGATCCTGGAGGAAACGAAGCCCAGGTACTTTGCGGTGGGTGCACCAGCACGAATGCCGGGGACGAAGCCACCGTACTTCTTCATGTCGTCCGCGACCTCAACGGGGTTGAAGGTGATGGAGACGTAGAAGTACGTGAAGCCGAAGGTCAACAGGACGTAGGCCAGCATGTGCAGCGGCGCATCCTGGCCGGCCAGGTTGTTCTGGATCCACTCTGCCCAGGGCTTCAGCTCGTTGTTGGAGCCGGCCGAGAAGGAAACCAGCATCTGCGGCAGTGCCAGCAGGGAGGATGCGAAGATCACGGGGATCACGCCGGCCATGTTGACCTTGATCGGGATGTAGGTGGAGGTACCGCCCACGGTCCGGCGGCCAATGGTCCGCTTGGCGTACTGAACAGGGACGCGGCGCTGGGACTGCTCCACGAAGACCACGAGGCCCAGGATGATCAGGCCCACGATGAGGACCATCACGAAGGTCCAGACGCCCTTGTCCTGGAGGATGCCCATCATGGAGCTCGGGAAGCCGGCGGCGATGGACACGAAGATGAGCAGGGACATGCCGTTGCCGACGCCCTTCTCGGTGACGGACTCACCCAGCCACATGATGAACATGGTGCCCGCGGTCAGCACAACGATGATGGTGAGAATCGTGAACAGGGAGTCGTCAGGGATGATCTGCAGGCTGCAGCCCTGGAAGAGCTGGCCGGTGTTGGCCATGGTCACCAGCGTGGTGGCCTGCAGCAGGCCGAGCGCGATGGTCAGGTAACGCGTGTACTGCGTGATCTTGGACTGGCCGGCCTGGCCCTCCTTGTGCAGTTCCTCGAACTTGGGAACCACCACGCGAAGCAGCTGGATGATGATGGATGCCGTGATGTAGGGCATCACGCCCATGGCCAGCACGGAGACCTGCAGCAAGGCGCCACCGGAGAACATGTTCACGAAGTCGTAGGCCCCGCCCGTGGTGTTGCCCATGGCCATGCATTGGTGCACGGCATCCAGGTCCACACCCGGCGCGGGAATGAACACACCGATCCGATAGATGACGATGATCCCGAGGGTGAAGAGCAACTTCCGTCTCAGGTCGGGGGTCTTGAAGACCCGCCCGATGGCGCTGAACACACAATCTCCTTGCACGTGAATGGTTCGCTACGTCGGTGACGAGCACAGACGCAACCTAGGGAAGTCTAACCGCCCTGGCGTCAGTTGCAGCAATCGAAATCACAGAAACCTCAGGAGTCCCAGTGCGTATCCTCACGAACACGGGCATCTGAGGCCTACAGTTACGGGCCACTCGGCCGCAGATGTCCGCTTCGGAGTCGCCGCAGACGTACATCTTGGGCCACCTTGATGCTGTTGGCACTCCTGCCGCCGATACACGACGTGGGCCCCGCACCCGGCCTGTTGGCCGGGCACGGGGCCCACGTCGTTGACTACGCGTACGTCAGAGGGTCTCGGCGGACCCGCCGGCAGCGGAGATCTTCTCAAGAGCGGACTTGGAGAAGGCGTTGACCTTCACGTCCACCTTGACGGAGAGCTCACCCTGCCCCAGCACCTTGACGGGCTGGTTCTTGCGCACTGCACCCTTGGCGACCAGTGCCTCGACGGTGACCTCGCCACCCTCGGGGAACAGTTCCGAGATCTTGTCCAGGTTCACGACCTGGTACTCGACGCGGAAGGGGTTGGTGAAGCCGCGCAGCTTCGGCAGACGCATCTGCAGAGGCAGCTGACCGCCGGCGAAACCGGCCTTCACCTGGTAACGGGCCTTGGTGCCCTTGGTGCCGCGACCGGCAGTCTTACCCTTGGAAGCCTCACCGCGACCCACACGGGTCTTCGCGGTCTTGGCTCCGGGGGCCGGACGAAGGTGGTGAACCTTCAGCGCACGCTCGTTGTTCTCGCTCATGCTCACTTGGCCTCCTCGACCGAGACAAGGTGCTTGACCTTGTTGATCATGCCCACCGTGACGGCGTCGGCGCTGCGCTCGACCGAGTGGCCGATCCGCTTCAGGCCCAGGGAGCGAACGGTGTCGCGCTGGAACTGCTTGGTGCCGACCAGGCCCTTGACCTGGGTGATGGACAGCTTGGCATTGCTTGGCTGCAGGTTCTTCTGGGTTGCAGACATGCTCATGCACCTGCCTTCGTGTTCTGCATCTTGCGGACCATGGCGGCCGGTGCAACCTCGTCGAGGGACTTCCCACGGCGAGCGGCAACAGCTGCAGGCTCCTCGAGGCCCTTCAGAGCCTCGATGGTGCCGTGCACCATGTTGATCTGGTTGGCCGAGCCCATGGACTTGGACAGCACATCGTGGATACCGGCGCACTCGAGCACGGCGCGAACCGGACCACCGGCGATAACGCCGGTACCCTCGGAGGCCGGGATCAGCAGCACGACGCCTGCGGCGGCTTCACCCTGCACACGGTGCGGGATGGTGGTGCCGACGCGAGGAACGCGGAAGAAGGACTTCTTCGCTTCCTCGACGCCCTTGGCGATGGCCGCGGGAACTTCCTTGGCCTTGCCGTAGCCGACGCCGACGAGACCGTTGCCGTCACCCACCACGACGAGCGCGGTGAAGCTGAAGCGACGGCCGCCCTTGACGACCTTGGAGACGCGGTTGATGGAGACGACGCGCTCGAGGAACTTGTCCTTGTCCTCGTCCTGCTTGCGGTTGTCGCGGCGGCCACGGCCCTCGCCACGACCGCGGCCTTCGCCACGGCCGCGACCCTCGCCACGGCCACGGCCGCGGTCGTTGGAGTTCTGGGTCTCGTTGGCCTCGGGTGCCTGCGTTGCGGTTTCGCTCACCTGAGTGTCCTTCTGGTTGTTTTCTTCACTCACAGCGCCAGCCCACCTTCACGTGCACCGTCGGCGACCGCGGCCACACGACCGTGGTACTTGTTACCACCGCGGTCGAAGACGACGGCCTCGACGCCGGCGCTCTTGGCGCGCTCTGCAACGAGCTCGCCGATGCGCTTTGCCTTGGCGGTCTTGTCACCGTCGAAGGAACGCAGATCTGCTTCCATCGTGGTGGCGGATGCCACGGTCACGCCGCGGGAATCGTCCACGACCTGAGCCACCATGTGGCGTGCAGAGCGATTGACGACCAGACGGGGACGAACCGTGGTACCGGTGATGCGCTTGCGCACACGCAGGTGACGGCGACCGCGCTGAGCGGCCTTGCTCTTTCCCTTGGATGCCAGAGCCATGGTCACTTACCTGCCTTTCCGACCTTGCGGCGGATGACTTCGCCCTCGTACTTGATGCCCTTGGCCTTGTACGGGTCGGGCTTACGGAGCTTGCGGATGTTCGCAGCGACCTCGCCGACCTGCTGCTTGTCGATGCCGGAGACCGTGAGCTTGTTGGCACCCTCCACGGCGAAGGTGATGCCCTCAGGCGCCTTCACGGTGATGGTGTGGGAGTAGCCCAAGGAGAACTCGAGGTCCGTACCCTTGGCCAGCACGCGGTAACCGGTGCCGGAGATCTCGAGCTTCTTGGAGTAACCCTCGGTCACGCCGGTGATCATGTTGCTGATCAGCGTGCGGGACAGGCCATGCAGCGAGCGCGACTTGCGCTCGTCGTTGGGGCGGGTCACGGAAACGGTGCCGTTGTCCACGGCAACCTCGATGGGGCGAGCAACCTCGTGGCTGAGCTCGCCCTTGGGGCCCTTGACCTTCACGGCCTGGCCGTCGATGTTCACATCGACGCCGGCCGGGATGGTGATGGGGAGACGTCCGATACGGGACATGGTTTAGTGCTCCCTTCCCTTACCAGACGTAGGCGACGACTTCGCCGCCGACACCCTTGGAGTTCGCCTGACGGTCCGTGAGCAGACCGGAAGACGTGGACAGGATCGCGATGCCCAGGCCACCCAGAACACGGGGAAGCTCGGTGGACTTCGCGTAGACCCGCAGGCCCGGCTTCGAGATGCGACGGATGCCCGCGATGGAGCGTTCGCGCTGGGGGCCGAACTTGAGGTCGATGGTGAGGGTCTTGCCGACCCGGGCCGCTTCCTCGCGGAAGTCCTGAATGTAGCCTTCGGCCTTCAGGATCTCGGCGATGCGGACCTTCAGCTTCGAGGACGGCATGGAGACGTCCTCGTGATGAGCGGAGTTCGCGTTGCGCAGACGCGTCAGCATGTCTGCGACTGGATCAGTCATTGTCATGTGGGCTTGTTCGCCCTTCCTCGTTCTGGTTTCCGTGCCCTGGTTGGGAGGGTGCGGACCTAGAACGTAAGTGGATCAGTTGGTCTTGAACGGGAAGCCGAGCGCCTTGAGCAGCGCGCGACCCTCGTCGTCCGTCTTGGCGGTGGTCACGACCGTGATGTCCATACCGCGGGTGCGGTCGATGGAATCCTGGTCGATCTCGTGGAACATGACCTGCTCGGTGAGACCGAAGGTGTAGTTGCCGTTGCCGTCGAACTGGTTCGCGTTCAGGCCGCGGAAGTCGCGGATACGGGGAAGCGCCAGGGAAACCAGGCGATCCACGAATTCCCACATGCGGTCGCCACGCAGCGTGGTGTGCGCGCCGATCGGCATGCCCTCACGCAGCTTGAACTGCGCAATGGACTTACGGGCCTTGGTGACGAGGGGCTTCTGACCGGTGATGGCGGTGAGGTCGCGCACGGCACCCTCGATCACCTTGGAGTCCTTGGCGGCCTCGCCGACACCCATGTTCACGACGACCTTGACCAGGCCGGGGATCTGCATGACGTTGGCGTAACCGAACTGCTCGTTCATGGCAGTGCGGATCTCGTCGTTGTACTTCGTCTTCAGACGCGGTGCGATGTACGTTGCTGCTTCAGTCATCACAGAGCCTTTCCGCTTGCCTTGGCGTAGCGAACGCGCACGGTCTTCTCGACGCCGTCACGGGTCACGGTCTCGAG
>NZ_JALAGT010000019.1 GCF_022712295.1 Galactobacter sp. | reverse complement strand
CGGCCTTCATGGTCAGTTGGGTGCCCACGGGAATGGTGTCGCGGAGACCGACGGGGCGTTCGGCAGAGGCAACGCAGACACGGTGGTCTCCTTGACGCCGGAAGACCTGAGTGGATTCCCCGGTCAGGTCGCGCAGGTGAAGCAGCAGGGGTGCCGCAGCGGTGACGAGGCGATCCTCGCCGGCGGCCGAGGAGAGTTCCACCAGGCGTGGGCCCAGCATGAAGCGGCCGTGGACGTCCTTCGCCACGAGTCGATGATGTGTCAGAGCCTGCGCCAGCCGGTGCACTGTTGGACGGGCCAAATGGGTGCTCTCCACGAGCTCCGCCAGGTTGGCCGGTCCTGCTTCCAAGGCGTCCAATACCTGGGCTGCCTTGTCGATGACCCCGACTCCGCTTCCGTTCTCCATGGCAACCATCCTTGCATCTCATATGTTGAGATGCAAGACCGCATTGTGGACACTCGACGCGCCTGCTGCAAAAGTGGTATCCGACGGGAACGCCCACACACCCCGTGGGGACCTAGGTATCAAGGAGTGACGATGGAGACGACATCGCGGCCGCGCACACTGGCCGAGAAGGTCTGGGAGGACCACGTGGTGGTCCGTGGGGAAGGCGAAGGTCTCGACCGTCGCCCCGATCTGCTCTACATCGACCTCCAGCTCCTCCACGAGGTGACCTCCCCTCAGGCCTTCGAGGGGCTGCGCCTGGCCGGCCGCGAGCTGCGTCGCGTTGACCAGACCATCGCCACCGAGGACCACAACACCCCCACGCTGGACATCGACAAGCCCATCGCCGATCCCATCAGCGCCAAGCAGATCAATACGCTGCGTTCCAACTGCGAGGAATTCGGTGTCCGCCTGCACTCCTTGGGGGACAAGGAGCAGGGCATCGTCCACGTGGTGGGACCGCAGCTGGGGATCACTCAGCCTGGCATGACCATCGTCTGCGGTGACTCGCACACGTCCACGCACGGTGCCTTCGGCGCCCTGGCCTTCGGCATCGGTACGTCCGAGGTGGAACACGTCATGGCCACCCAGACGCTGCCGCTGAAGCCGTTCAAGACCATGGCCATCAATGTCGAGGGCACTCTGAAGCCCGGCGTGACCTCCAAGGACATCATCCTGGCCGTGATCGCCAAGATCAGCACCGGCGGCGGCCAGGGTTATGTCCTGGAATACCGCGGCTCGGCCATTCGTGCTCTGTCCATGGAGGCGCGGATGACCATGTGCAACATGTCCATCGAGGCCGGCGCTCGTGCAGGGATGGTGGCCCCGGACGAGACCACGTTCGAGTTCATCAAGGGTCGCCCGCACGCCCCGCAGGGTCAGGATTGGGAGGATGCCTTGGAGTACTGGCGTTCGCTGCCCACCGACGAGGGCGCCACCTATGACGCCGAGGTGTTCCTCGACGCCGATGAGCTGGAACCGTTCGTCACCTGGGGCACCAACCCCGGCCAGGGTGTCTCCCTGTCCCAGCCCGTCCCGGATCCGGAGGCCATGACGGACGAGAACGAGAAGATCAACGCAGCCAAGGCCCTGGACTACATGGGGCTGACCGCGGGGACGCCCATGAAGGACATCCGCGTGGACACGGTCTTCCTCGGTTCCTGCACCAACTCCCGCGTTGAGGACCTGCGCTCGGCCGCGGAAATTCTCAAGGGCCGTGAGAAGGACCCGAACGTGCGCATGATCGTGGTGCCGGGCTCGGCTCGTGTGCGCCTCGAGGCCGAGGCGGAGGGGATCGATCAGGTCTTCAAGGACTTCGGAGCGGAGTGGCGTTTCGCCGGTTGCTCCATGTGCCTTGGCATGAACCCTGACCAGCTGGAGCCGGGGGAGCGTTGCGCCTCCACCTCGAACCGCAACTTCGAGGGTCGGCAGGGCAAGGGTGGGCGCACCCACCTGGTGTCGCCGCTGGTCGCCGCGGCTACGGCCGTGCGCGGAACCCTGTCCTCGCCTTCCGACCTGCCCTCTCTGGTGCCTGTCGGCTGAGTACTCTCGACGGCGGTCATGCCCGACGACGGTGCAGTCGCCGTCCGCGCCCGCCCCGCCTTCGCAGGGTCGGCCCGCCTACGGCAGGCACCCAGAACGACGCGAACCCCTCTCTTTCTTCTTTTCAGTCAGGAAGCATCCACATCATGGAGAAGTTCACCACCCACACCGGCATCGGCGTCCCGCTACATGCCTCGAACGTCGACACCGACCAGATCATCCCTGCGGTGTATCTGAAGCGCATCACCAAGACCGGGTTCGACGACGCCCTCTTTGCCCGGTGGCGTCAGGATCCCGAGTTCATCCTCAACCAGGAGCCCTACGATCGCGGCACCGTGCTCGTGGCCGGCCCGGACTTCGGTACCGGTTCCTCCCGTGAGCACGCCGTATGGGCGCTGCGCGACTACGGATTCAAGGCCGTCATCTCCTCACGTTTCGCGGACATCTTCCGTGGAAACTCCGGCAAGCAGGGTCTGCTGGCAGCGCAGGTGGATCAGGGCGACGTCGAACTGATCTGGAAGGAACTGGACAACAATCCAGGAACCGAGGTCACGGTGGACCTCCCCTCCAAGACGGTGTCCGTGGGTTCCCTCACAGTGCCGTTCCAGGTGGACCCCGATACCGCGTGGCGTCTGACCGAGGGGCTGGATGACATCGACCTGACTCTCCAACAGGCCGACGCGATCACCGCGTACGAGGCCAAGCGGCCCTCCTTCAAGCCCAAGACCCTTCCGGCCAAGTTCGAGGAGCCGTTCATCCCGGTCCGTCGCGCCCGGTGACAGGCGAATCCTAGGAATCCGCTGTCAGGGAACTCTCGCGCGCCGGACGGCGGCGCCAGGGTGGCCTGGGTATGATGAATCCGGTCCACGGAACTCGTGGGTGGTCTAATCTTCAGGTGAGGTGCGTGCAAGCGTGTTGAACAAGGTGCTCACGATCAACGGCGGACAGCCACTGAGCGGTTCCGTCAAGGTCCGTGGAGCCAAGAACCTGGTTCCCAAGGCCATGGTCGCGGCCCTGCTCGGGGACGGCCCCTCAGTGCTGAGGAACGTGCCGGAGATCAAGGACGTGGACGTCGTCACGGGCCTGCTGGAGCTTCACGGTGTCACCGTGGTGAAGGACCAAGCGACCGGGGACCTGACCATGGACCCGTCGGCGGCGAAGACGGCCTCCAGCAACGAGATCAACGCCTTTGCCGGGGACTCCCGCATCCCGATCCTCTTCTGCGGCCCCCTGATGCACACCATCGGTGAGGCCTTCATCCCGGACCTGGGCGGCTGCAAGATCGGTGATCGGCCCATCGACTATCACCTTGAGGTGCTGCGCAACTTCGGCGCGGACGTGTCGAAGACGGACCACAGCACCGTCATCTCCGGTCGCAACGGGCTGCATGGCGCCAAGGTGCGCCTCCCGTACCCCAGCGTCGGTGCCACCGAGCAGGTGCTGCTCACCGCCGTGAAGGCGCAGGGTGTGACGGAGCTGAAGAACGCCGCTCAGGAGCCGGAGATCATGGATCTGATCGCCGTGCTCCAGAAGATGGGCGCCATCATCAACGTCCAAGACAACCGCACCATCGTGATCGAGGGCGTCGAAACGCTCCGGGGCTACGACCACACCGCGCTGCCGGACCGCAACGAAGCAGCCTCGTGGGCCTCCGCCGCACTGGCCACAGAGGGTGACATCCTGGTGCAGGGTGCCGACCAGCAGGATCTCTCGGCGTTCCTGAACACCTACCGCAAGCTCGGTGGCGAATTCGACGTGGTCCGGGAAGGCATCCGCTTCTACCACCCGGGCGGGGATCTCAACCCGCTCGTAGTGGAGACCGACACCCACCCGGGATTCATGACCGATTGGCAGCAGCCACTGGTGGTGGCCATGACCCAGGCCAAGGGTGTCTCGATCGTTCACGAGACCGTGTACGAGAACCGTTTCGGGTTCACCGACGCACTGGAACGCATGGGGGCCACGGTGCAGCTGCACCGCCATTGCCTGGGTTCCGCCCCGTGCCGCTTCAACAACCGCGACTTCAAGCATTCCGCCGTGATCACGGGCAAGTCCACCCTGCAGGGAGCCGACTTCACGATCCCCGACCTGCGTGGTGGTTTCTCCCACGTCATCGCTGCGCT
Organism: Galactobacter sp.; assembly: GCF_022712295.1. Lineage (GTDB taxonomy): Bacteria > Actinomycetota > Actinomycetes > Actinomycetales > Micrococcaceae > Galactobacter. Next base: position 28,873 of record NZ_JALAGT010000019.1, on the reverse strand, counting down.
CGTCGCCAAGGGGCGTTCCAACGCCTCCGGTATCGGCATCATCTCCCGCGGCTACGAGCACTTCGTGGACAAGCTCCACGGTCTGGGCGCCGACGTCGAGGAGACCGGGGGACGAGCCTGATGCGTCGTCGTCCCCGCCTGCTCGGGCAGACCAAGGAACCACTGGCCGCGCGGATCGGTTTCGCGACCCTGGCCAACGCGGCCCGGCCCGTGGCGAACCTGCTCTTGGGGCATACCTGGCGCGGCTTCGACCGGATCCCTCCCGGTTCAATCCTGGTGGCGAACCACGTGACGGAACTGGACCCGGTGACCGTTGGCCTGGCCCTGTACGACAACGGGATCAATCCGCGATTCCTGGCCAAGGAGTCCCTGTTCAAGCTCCCCGTCGTAGGAAAACTGCTGACACAGTCCGGCCAGATCCCCGTGGACCGCGGTGGAGCCGGTGCCGGCGCGTCGTTGCGTACCGCGAGGCAGGTCCTGGATCGCGGAGGCTGCATCGTCGTCTACCCCGACGGCACCCTGACCCGGGACCCCGACCTGTGGCCACAGAAGGCCCGTACAGGTGCGGCTCGACTGGCACTGAAGACCGGTGCCCCGGTCATACCCGTGGCGCATTGGGGCGATCAGGAGTTGTTGCCTCCCTATGCCAAACGCATCCACCCGTTCCCTCGGAAGCACGTGACGGTGCGCGCAGGCGATCCAGTGGATCTGGATGACCTGCGTGGGGGCAAGACCACCCGGACGGTGCTCAACGAGGCAACCGACCGGATTGTTGCGGCGCTCACGGCAGAGGTCGCTCGACTCCGTCCGCGCGACACGCCGCCCGAGACCCCCTGGGACCCGGAGGAACACGGCCAGAGCCTCACCGGACATCCGACTGCTCCTGCAGCTCAGGCCGGCGGAAGGACCAAGAACTGATGTTGAGCGCTCCGAATCGCATCGCAGTGATGGGGTCAGGATCGTGGGGAACCACGTTCGCCAAGGTCCTGGCCGATTCCGATCCCAGTGTGCCCGTGGTGTTGTGGGCTCGTCGCGATGCCGTGGTGCAGGAGATCAATGAGCACCACACCAACTCCACATATTTGGGCGACACCGCACTTCCGGCCAATATCTCCGCCACGGTGAACCCGCGGGAGGCGCTGAAGGGTGCCTCGTTGGTCATTCTTGCCGTACCCGCGCAGTCGCTGCGGTCCCAGCTGGAGGCATGGGGCGAGGCCATCTCGCCCGACGCCGTGGTGGTGTCCCTCATGAAGGGACTGGAACGCGGCACCGACCTGCGTATGTCTCAGGTGGTCACCGAAGTCGCGGGGGTCCCCTCAGAACGGGTGCTGGTCCTCTCCGGCCCCAACCTGGCACGAGAGATTGCTCGCAACGAACCCACCGCGTCCGTGGTCGCCGGGGACGACGAGGAAGTGGCGGCATGGGTGGCCCAGGCCTGCAGTCCCGGCTATTTCCGTCCGTACACCAATACCGACTTGATCGGTGTGGAGCTCGGCGGGCTCGTGAAGAACGTGATCGCCCTCGCCGTGGGTATCTGCGACGGGCTCGGCATGGGGGACAACACCAAGGCCACCGTCATCACCCGCGGTTTGGCCGAGACCACACGTCTGGTGCTGGCCATGGGTGGTAAGGCAGAGACCATGGCCGGGCTTGCAGGTATGGGCGATCTGGTCGCGACCTGCTCCTCGCCGCTGTCGCGTAACCACACGGCCGGCCGGCTGATCGGCGAGGGGAACACCCTCGAGGAGGTCGGGCAACTGATGACTCAGACTGCCGAGGGCATCAAGTCAGGTGCCGCGGTGGCGCACCTCGCCGCAGCCCACGGTGTGGAGATGCCCATCACCGAGGCCGTGGTGGCCGTGGTGGAGGGTAAGGCCCCCGTGTCGGACATGGCACGGAAGCTGCTTGATCGTGAATTGAAGTCGGAGGAGAAGCGTCGATGACTGCCCAACGCCCCAGGGTCCTGTTGCTCTTCGGAGGGCGCTCTTCGGAACATGCGGTGTCCTGCGTGACCGCGGCCGGCGTTCTGGGTGCCCTGGACCCGGCAGCCTATGACGTGGTTCCGGTGGGGATCACCCGCTCCGGCGCATGGCAGCTCGTGGATCCTTCCTCCAAGGTGCTTGACCCCGACGCGTTGGCATCAGGTCACACCCCGGAGATCACGGACAGCGGCGAGCACGTGCGTTTGGGGGACACGGGGACCCAGCACGCTTCGACCGTGCAGAGCGTGAACCCCTCGGGTGTCCTGTCCGAGTTGGGTCGTATCGACGTGGTCCTGCCCCTGTTGCACGGTCCCTACGGCGAAGACGGGACCCTGCAGGGAATGCTGGAGCTGACCGGCATCCCCTACGTGGGTTGCGGGGTCGCAGCGAGCGCCCTCGGCATGGACAAACACCTGTCCAAACTGGCGTTCGAGGCGGCCGGACTCACCGTGGGACCCTACGAGGTCATCACCGACCGGGACTGGCTACGTGATCCGCAGGCCGCGGTGCAGCGTTGCGAGCACCTGCAGCGCCCGGTGTTCGTGAAGCCTGCCCGCGCGGGGTCCTCGGTCGGTATCACCCGGGTGGACGTCGGGGACGACCTGGTGGCGGCCATCGAGGTGGCCCGCAAGGAGGACCCCAAGGTGTTGGTGGAACAGGGCATCACCGGCCGCGAGATCGAATGCGGTGTCCTCGACGGCCGTGCAGCCACCTTGCCTCGGGCCTCCTACCCTGGCGAGATCGTGGTGGACGCCGAGCTCCAGGGCTTCTACGACTTCGACACCAAGTACGTCCACACGGCCGCAGCACAGACTGTGTGCCCCGCCGACCTGACGGCCCAACAGACCGAGGGCATCCGCGAGCAGGCTGTGCGTGCCTTCGAAGCCGTGGGCGGTGAGGGTCTCTCACGCGTGGACTTCTTCCTGGACACGGAAGGGAACTGGGTGATCAACGAGATCAACACCATGCCCGGTTTCACCCCGCACAGCATGTACCCGCAGATGTGGGCGGCCACGGGCGTCCCTTACACCGAACTGGTGGATGAGCTCTTACAGCTGGCCTTACATCGCAAGACCGGCCTGCGCTGATTATCGGGGTGCCTCCTGGCACTTCTTCTCAGCAGGGACGTTCTTCACGGCCTCGGCCAGAGCCTCGGCCACGTTGGAACTGGACACATGCTCGGTGTCGAGGTTGACCTCGATACCGGGGACACGGCCATAGGCGGTCATCCGCCACTTCGTCTCGGATTCCTCGGTGGAGACCCAGTCGACCTCGCCCACGGTGGTGCACGGATCCGAGGTGGGACCGCGATCCTTGGTGCCACAGCGCAGGATGATGCGAGCAGGGGCACCCCACGCAGCGGTGGCCTGGCTGGGGGTGGTGCGTTTCTCCAAGCCATCCAGTTCCTTGGGGAGGTCCAGCATGACCTGCGCGCACCCTGGATCCGTGGCGGACGGGGCGGGCTGTACGGTTTCCGCCGAAGTGCAGGCGGCCAGCACGGGTGTCACGACAGCGAGCGTGCCAAGAGCCGCCACGCTGCGCGCCCTGAACCCGCCGCGAACGGCACTACGAGGTTTGGCAGGGGCCCACGGAGAACTGACACGCATATCTGCCAGCCTAGCCTCTTCGGGCCCACCTACGGACGGACCTAGACTGGGGAGCGGCATGCACGCTAAGTCAGAACAAGCTAGGGGTCGCGGACCAGCCATGAGTACAGACTCAGAGACCACCTCCCGTCCCAGTACCGGCGAAGCCGCTCTGCGGGGCTGGTTGGATCTGGCCGTATCGGCGCTGGGAAATCACTCCGACCGTCTCAACGCGATCAATGTCTTCCCCGTCGCAGACGGCGACACGGGGTCCAATCTGTACCGTACGGCGCGCTCCATCCAGCAGGCGCTGCGCGATGTCCCTGCGGTCCGGGGTGGGACGGCGGACCTTGGCCATGTTCTGGGCGCAGCGGCCCGAACCGGACTTGAATCGGCTCAAGGCAACTCCGGCACCCTGCTCGCTGTGGCGCTGTGTGGTTTCGCAGAGGGCTTGGAGGGTGTCACCAATCTCACCGGTCCGGTGGTGGCCCGGGCCATCGACGTCGCTCGGGTGAGGGCCTGGTCGGCCTTGTCCGAACCCGTGGAGGGTACCTTGCTCTCCACGCTTTCCCTTGCCGCGCGGGCCGCCGGCGGCAGCGCGTCAATGTGCACTCCGGATGAACCGGCACGGCAGGTCCTGTCGAAGGTGTTCACGGCAATGCTGACGGCATCGGCGGAGGGTGTGTCGCAGACCCGGCACCAGCTCGCCTCGGTTCAAGAGGCCCGCGTTGTGGACGCAGGAGCCGTCGGCATGCATCTGGTTCTGGAGTCCCTGGTCTGTGCCGTCATGGGGACGCCCCTGGACGAGGACTTCTACGATGCACTTCCCGGATATGCCGTCGACGCCCCGGACATCAGTGAGGCAGCAGAACAGGCCGAAGGTGTCGAGGTGATGTGTACCGTCTCCATGGAACCCCTGGCGGCCGCCACGTTGCGCGCGGAACTCGATTCGGTGGGTGACTCGGTCTTGATGACACCACTGCCTCGAACGGAATCCACTGCGGGGGAGGACCATGCTGGTTCTGAATTCGTATGGCGCGTCCACGTGCACGTCCCCGACGCGGAGGTGGCGTTGAACGCCGTCCGGTCGCAGGGAGAACCCACCGCCATCAGCATCACCTCCCTCAGCCACGACCATGGCGATGCCTCGGCGTCCACGAACGGGAGCGATTCTTGACGGGCGCCGGTTCCCGGCCGGGCGCGCCTCGCGTCACCGATCCCACGGCCGTGGGACCCGAGACGGACCTGACGCGCGTCATCGGCTCCAAGAGCGCCAAGGTGATTCAGCAGGCCTTCGACTACACCACGGTGGGGGAGCTGCTTGACCATCTGCCCAGACGCTATGTGGACGTCGGGGAGATCACGCCCATCGTCGAGTTGCCCTATGGGGAGGACGTCACGGTCGTGGCGACCGTGGTGCATGCCTCTCAGCGACGTATGCATTCTCGGCGGGGTTTTCTGCTGGAGGTGGAGGTCGTGGACGAAGCCCCGTCCCAGGGCCGCCTGCGGATGACGTTCTTCAACGGCTATCAGGCCGCCAAGGACCTGCTGCCCGGAACCCGCGCCGTGTTCTCGGGCGTGGTGGATTCCTACCGGGGACACACGCAGTTGACGCATCCGGAGTACACGTTGCTCGGTCAGGACGACGAAGCCGAGGCCCGTCCCTTCCCGGTGTATCCCAGCTCCGGGAAGCTCTCCCAGGTGCGCCTGCGCAGGACCATCGCCACCGTCCTCGACAGCGTCACGGTGGGGGCCTTCCCCGACGCCGTGCCTGCGGACATCCGTAGCGCCCGAGGACTCCCGGGATTGGTGCAGGCCCTCGAGTCGGTGCACCGTCCTGCCACTGTGGCCGAGGGATACGCCGCGCGGCGGCGGTTCGCCTACGACGAGGCGTTCCAGCTGCAGGTGGTGTTGGCGGAGCGCAGGCTGGCGAACGCGGAGCGGTCAGCGACGCCACGTCCTCGAACTTCTGGAGGGATGCTGGACACCTTCGACTCCCGGTTACCCTTCACCCTCACCGAGGGCCAAGTGGAGGTTGGCACTCGCCTGGAGCGAGGATTGGCCACGCCACACCCCATGAACGTGCTGGTACAAGGCGAGGTCGGCTCCGGCAAGACGCTCGTGGCCCTGCGGGCCATGTTGCAGGTGCTCGACGCCGGTGGTCAGGCAGCCATGCTGGCCCCCACCGAGGTGCTGGCCGCTCAGCACGCCGCTACGCTGCGTTCCCTGCTGGGCGATCTGGCGCAGGGCGGAATGCTGGGCGGGAACGAGAACGGCACGCAGGTGGAACTGCTGACCGGCTCGCTGCCCGCCGCCCAGCGCAAGAACGTGCTGCTGAAGGCCGCCAGCGGCGAGGCCGGGATCGTGGTGGGCACACATGCGCTGCTCTCGGACAACGTGATCTTCGCCGACCTCGGCCTCGTCGTGGTGGACGAACAGCATCGCTTCGGTGTGGAGCAGCGGGACAAGCTGCGGTCGGGGGACGGTCCCACCCCACACCTGCTGGTCATGACCGCCACCCCGATCCCGCGCACCGTCGCCATGACCGTCTTCGGTGACGTGGAGGTCGCCACCCTCAAGGGCCTGCCGGGAAACCGCGCAGAGGTGAGGACCTTCGTGGTGCCCCTGCAGTTACCGGCGTGGAGGGACCGGCTCTTCGCGCTGCTACGGGACGAGGCGCAGGCGGGGCACCAGGTCTACGTGGTGGTGCCCCGGATCAGTGAGGACGAGGCAGAAGAGGATGACGCTCCGGAGCCGGCCCTCACGGCGTCGGACACCGGCGTATCGGAGGCCCACGAACCGCGCAGGACTCCACTGGAGACCATGGAGACCGTCCTCCGCGACCATCCTGCCCTGCAGGGCATCTCCATCGGCACCCTCCATGGGAGAATGCCTGCGGACGAGAAGGCTGCGGCGATGGCCGCCTTCGAGAACGGGAGCACACAGATCCTGCTGGCCACCACCGTGGTGGAGGTGGGCGTGGACGTCCCCAACGCGACCGTCATGGCCATCATCGACGCAGATGCCTTCGGTATCTCCCAGCTGCACCAGCTCCGTGGGCGCATCGGGCGAGGGTCGCTGCCCGGAACCTGCCTGCTGGTCACCGACCTCGACCACGATCACCCGGCCGTGGAACGACTCGAGGCCGTGGCCGCCACCCGCGACGGCTTCGTCCTGGCGGAGAAGGACCTCCAGACCAGGCGGGAGGGTGACATCCTTGGCGCCATGCAATCCGGCGGCCGCTCCACGCTGAAACACCTGCGGGTGATGCGAGACGCCAAGCTGATTCAGGCCGCCCGTGAGGACGCGGCGGAGGTCGTGACACCCGGCTGGCGCGACGACCATCCCACCCTCGCCGCAGCCGTTGACTCTCGCCTGGATGAACTGGGCACCGACGACGCCTATCTGGAAAGGGGCTGACGAGACAGGATGAGCCGCATCATCGCTGGCACCGCAGGCGGCCAACGCCTCACACCCGTCCCCACGGACGCCACCCGCCCCACCACCGATCGGGTCAAAGAGGCCCTCTTCTCCAGGCTCGAGAGTTGGGACGTCCTCCGCGACGCAGTGGTCCTCGACCTCTATGCAGGTTCCGGCGCGCTTGGCGTGGAAGCCGTCAGTCGCGGTGCCACCACGGCAACCCTCGTTGACCAGGCAAACGCGGCGCAAAGGGCGCTCAAGGCCAACGCCTCCTTGGTGTCCACGCAACGCACCAGGGTGGAGGTGAGTAGGAGGTCCGTGAATGCGTTCCTGAGCACCTATTCGGGGCCGGACGTCACGCTCGCCTTCCTTGACCCGCCCTACCCCTTGAGCGAGGAGGCCCTCGCGGAGACCCTGACCAACCTGGACCCACACCTGGCTCCGGACGCGGTCATCGTGGTGGAACGCTCCTCACGCTCACCGCAGCCCACCGTGCCGGCTCGCTGGCACGCGCTGAAGGAACGCGGATACGGGGAGACCACGCTCTGGTTCTACGAGATCCCGGTGGAGGAAGACCCCTCGGCCGGCTAGCGGGGGATCAGCTACCCAGGAAGTCCAGCTCTGCTCCGGAGAACACCGAGGCGGGATGAGGGCCGGCGGCTTTCACCTGCTCCAGCCGCTCCGACGGCCAGGCATGTCTCGACGCCACCAGGATCACGTTGCCCGTGTAATCGCCGGAGAGAACGTCGCTCGGAGCGGTGACGAACACGGATGCACCCTGCGATCGGCAGGCGGCCACGATCGTGCGGGTGGCCGGCAGGCCGCCGTCGTCCCCGATGTTGATGAGCACGGCGCCGTCCGGGCCAGTCAGGGACAGGAGCCTGCCCATGTAGTCGGCCGAGAGCAGCCTGGCGGGGGAGTGCTGGTCCAGGGCGATGTCCAGGACCACCGCGGCGAACGGCGCATCGGATTCGACCGAACCCAGCGCGTGCTCCACGTCCCCTGCAACGATCCTGGTCAGTGACGGTGTCGCTAACGGGTAGGAGCTTGTCACGAAGTCCATGAGCTCTTGGTCAAGATCCACGACCACCTGTTTGAGGCCCGGGTGGGTGACCTCGAGTCGCCTGGTCAGGGACAGCGCGCCGCCACCCAGGTGCGCAATGGCCGCCGGTTCCGTCGGCGTGTGGTGGGAGAGCGCAGGGACAAGGTCCAGGATGTTCGCGACCCTTTGGAGGTACTCGTACACCAACGTCGTGGGCGATCCCGGGACCAACGTCGATTGTTCCGCACCTCCCACGGTGAGGACCACGGCGTCGGGCCGATACGGGTCCGGTTCCCAGCCGGCCTCGGTCCCTGAGGCGGGCAGACGCACGCGGGGCCCAAGGGCCGACGGCCTGTCCCCGGTCATGCGGCGCCTCCGGCACCGTCGCCCGCCGGGGCGCCTGACAGCGCGTCGGCCACGCGGGGGAGACCCTCGGCGAGGCGCTCAGCGGCGGCCGAGATGACGTCGTCGCGCTTGCAATGTGCAAAACGCAGCAGCGACGAATAGGACCGCTCGTGCTCCGGCACACAGAAGACCCCCACCGGAATGCCGACCACACCGACGGCCTCCGGCAACAGGCGGGCCGCCGCCGTGGCATCCGCGATGCCGAGAGGCGCGAGGTCTGCCACCACGAAGTAGCCGCCCTGCGGGCGGAACACGCGTGCGCCAGTGGCTTGCAGGCCCTCGGACAACAGCTCCGACCGACGCCCCAGATCGGCAGCGCGGGAGGAGAAGAACTCGTCCGGGTACCCCAACCCGCGGGCCACCGCGGACTGATACACCGGCCCCGACGAGTAGGTCAGGAACTGTTTCACCGAGCGGACCGCGGTGATCAGCTCGGCCGGGCCGGTGGCCCACCCCACCTTCCACCCCGTCAGGGAGAAGGTCTTCCCCGCGGACGAGGCCGTGATGGTGCGCTCAGCGGCACCCGGCAGGCACGCGATGGGGCGGTGACGGCCGCTGAAGACCAGGTGTTCGTAGACCTCGTCCGCCAGGATCACGGCATCGTTGTCCCTGGCCAGGTCGACGATGAGTTGGCGTGTGGCGTCAGAAAACCTGGTCCCTGTGGGGTTGTGAGGGTCGTTGACGATGATGACGGCAGTGTCCCGGTCCACCGCTGCACGCAGGGCTTCGGGATCCGGTTGGAAGTCCGGGGCCAGGAGCGGGACGGGATGCAGCTGCGCGCCGGCCAAGGATGCGATGGCGCCGTAGGAGTCGTAGAACGGTTCCAACACCACCACGTTGGAGCCGGGCGTGCACAAGGCCAACAGCGTCGCGGCGATGGCCTCCGTTGCGCCGGTGGTGACGACCACCTGAGTGTCCGGGTCGAGCTCCACCCCGTAGAAGCGGCGCTGGTGCTCACAGATCGCTGTTCTCAGAACGGCATGACCAGAACCCGGTGCATATTGATGTGGGCTCGCGGAGCCCGGGGACGGTGTTTGCAGCATGGTCTCGGCCGCGAACCGGATCATGTCCTCCGGGCCGTCCGTGTCCGGGAAACCCTGTCCCAGATTGAGCGCGCCGGTGCGGTTCGCTGCGGCCGTCATCTCCTCGAAGATGGTGGGAGCGGCCGTGCCGTCGGCCTTGAGGAGCCTGGCGCCTTGCGCGGCACGGATCCAGGGATCGGCGGACAGATCGATATGCGGAAGAGAACTCACGACACCCATTGTGGCGCGTCGGGTGCTGAACGCCGATGACCAACAGTTATTACTACGCGCAGACTTTGTCCGCGTTGAACGAGATTTCTCTGGTCTCTCCTGGGTAGGGTGGCGTTATGCGACGCGTAGTTTGCCCAGGCTCCTTCGATCCGGTCCACAAAGGTCACCTCGAGATCATCATGCGGGCAGCCGTCCTCTTCGATGAAGTGGTCGTCGCAGTGTCCACCAACCCGGACAAGTCCTATCGCTTCTCCGAGGACGAGCGGGTGGAGATGGTCCGGGAATCCGTGGCCGGTTTCTCGGGTATCACCGTGGCGCCCATGGGGAACGGGCTCCTGGCAACCTACGTCAAGAGCCTCAATGCCGATGCCATCCTGAAGGGGCTACGTAGTTCCGCGGATTTCGAGTTCGAATCCCCGATGGCGGCCATGAACCGGCATCTGACCGGTGTCGAAACCATCTACCTGCAGGGTGACGGTGCCTACGCGCAGGTGTCCTCCAGCCTGATCAAGCAGGTTGCCGGCCTGGGCGGCGACATTTCTGCCTTTGTTCCGAAGGCCGTCATCTCGCGGCTGAGTTGATCCAGCAGGATGTAGGCGAGCGTTCCCGGCTCCGGCTGGCGAGCGATTATCAGCGGCCTTTCAGGGGTGGTTCGGTACTCTGGACCAAGTCACGCCGCCGTCCAGGTGGCTTTTGCATGTCCAAGGAGCTTCTATGAGCAGTCAGTCTGCGAGCACGGAGTACGTGCCCCGCCGAATGCATCGAAAGCCCCGCCGGGTGGGACGGACCGTCTTGCTCTCGGTGGCGATGGCTCTGGTGTGCGTGCTGGCCGTAGGAAGTACATACGCAGACAGACTGCTGACCGGACTGAACTCCGCCAACCACGTGAACAAGGCAGACGTCCTCCCATCGTATTCGGACCAGCCCACCAAGGATCCGGGTGACGAGTCGATGAACATCCTCCTGCTCGGTGCTGACAAGTCACAGTCGGGAGAGAAACTGAGCTTCACCGACAAGAGTGGGGACCAGCGTTCCGACTCCATGATGTGGGTTCATATTCCCGCAGATCGCTCCGGCGTCTACATCATGTCCATCATGAGAGACCTGTGGGTGGACATCCCGGGACATGGAGAGGCCAAGCTCAACGCAGCCATGCAATATGGCGGCGTGCCACTGCTGGCACAGACCTTGGAAAGCAAGTTGGGCGCCAAGATCGATCACTTCGTCGCCGTGGACTTCGACGGATTCCGAGGCCTGACGAATGCGATCGGGGGCGTCAAGGTCAACAACCCGGTTGATTTCTGCGCGTACAAGAGCAATCCGCCGACCTGCTACAAGAAGGGCACCATCAGCGTCAAGGGCAACCGGGCCCTGCGCTGGGTGCGCGAACGTCACGCCTTCGTCGACGGTGACTACCAGCGCGTGCGTAACCAGCAGCAATTCCTGAAGGCGATCTTCAAGAAAACCCTGAGTCCGGAAGTGCTCTCCAACCCCAACAAGATCCTGAACCTGGCAGAACAGGTGCTGCCCTACGTCACCATCGATGACGAACTTGGAGACGCCTCGTACCTGGCCGGCCTGGCCGGGCAGATGACCTCATTGAGATCCGGGGACATCCATAGCTTCACCTTGCCCACCGCCGGCACCGGCACCTCGAGCGGGGGCGCATCGATCGTGCTGCCTGACGAGGGTGCCATCGCCGAAGTGGGCCGAGGGATCAAGGAGGGCAAGATGGCCACGGTGTACAAGAATCTGCCGGAGGATTCCAAGAAGTAGGTCACACCTGGAATGCGCTGAACGTAGAACTCGCGCTTGTAGACTCGTCCAAGGCGGCGCCCACCGGCGTGCAGCCGAACGCTCACGAAGGATCTCTTCAAGGTCATGACCGCTGCCGAATACGCCGCCGAACACGGCTTGCAGAGGGTTGGTGCCCGCCCAGGGCCCATCACCTATCTCAAGCAGACGTGGGCGCGTCGGGATTTCGCCTACACGCTTGCCAAGTCGAGGATCAAGGCGCGGAACCAGGCAAACCGGCTGGGCATGCTGTGGGAAATCCTCAAGCCCACCATCAACGCCTTGATGTACGGGTTCATCTTCGGAATCCTGCAGGGTGGACGCAGAGGACCGGATTTCCCCGCCTACGTGGTGGTCGGCGTGTTCCTCTTCGAGTTCTTCTCCCACTCCATGGCCAATGGAGCCAAATCCATCATCGGCAACCGGGCACTGGTTCAATCGCTGAACTTTCCACGGCTGACGCTGCCGGTCTCCGTGATCATCCAGCAGTTGCTCACCCTGGCGCCCATGATCGTCGTGATGTTCATCTACGTGCTCATCCTGGGGCAGACACCCAAATGGTCATGGTTCTACATCGTGCCGATCGTGGGACTACTGACTCTGCTGAGCATGGGTATCGCGATGATCTGTGCCCGTCTGACGGTGCATTTCCACGATCTGACGCAGCTGATTCCGTTGGTCACGCGGTTCTTCTTCTTCACCTCCGGCGTGCTCTTCTCCGTGGACAACCTCTTCAAGTCCTGGCCGTGGTTGGTCACGGTCTACGACTTCCACCCCATTTACCAGGTCCTTGAGATCGCGCGCGGAGCAATCCTGGACGAAAGGACCTTCGACCCCATGCACTGGATCGGGCTCTCCGCGTGGTCCGTGGTCCTGCTCATTGGTGGATTCTTCTTCTTCTGGCAGGCTGAGGAGCGTTATGGCCGAGACAACTGACAACGACTCTCCCGAACTCGGCCTGAACCCAGCGGCCAAGGAACCGGTGGTCGTGGTGGACAACCTGCACGTGAAGTACAAGGTATTCTCCTCCGGACGGGCGGCCGGTGGAGCCGCCAGCAAGGGCCTGTTCACGCGCGCCAGCAAGGGCCTGAAGGAAGTCCATGCGTTGAAGGGCATCAGCTTCACCGCATACAAGAACGAGTCCATCGGCGTCATCGGGTCCAACGGGTCCGGCAAGTCGACCCTGTTGCGCACCATCACCGGTCTCACTCCAGCGTCAGAAGGCGCTGTGTGGGCCTCGAGCCGGCCCAATCTGCTCGGCGTGGGTGCTGCGCTCATCCCGGCGCTCTCTGGCAACGACAACATCACTCTGGGATGCCTGGCGCTCGGTTTCAACCGGGCCGAGATCGAGGAGCTGCGGCCGCAGATCATCGAGTTCGCCGAATTGCAGGACTTCATCGATTTCCCGATGAAGACCTACTCCTCTGGCATGTCGGCCCGCCTGAAGTTCGCGATCGCCGCCTCGAAGCAGCACGACATCCTGATCGTGGACGAGGCCCTTGCCGTGGGTGATGCCCGCTTCCGCAAGCGGAGCGAAGCCAAGATCCGGGAGATCCGTGAGAACGCCGGTACGGTTTTTCTGGTGTCGCACTCCATGCGTTCCATTCGCTCCACGTGTACGCGTGCCATTTGGATCGAGAAGGGCGTCCAGAAGATGGACGGGACCCCGGACGAGGTCATCAAGGCGTACGAGGCCTCCCGCAGCGCAAGCAACCTCACGGCGGAGCAGAAGGCTGCCGCTGCCAAGAAGCGAAAGCTAGCTGCAGCAAGGAAGCGCAAGGCGGAGGCCGCCAAGAAGGCGGCAGCTGAAAAGAGGGCCGCGGACCCGACCACGGACTAGTCCGGGACCGCGGTGACGCAAACAGGTCTGTGAAGCACGGCGGGCCCTGATCCTCATGGACCAGGGCCCGCCGTGCTGCCGCTTACTTCATTCGCCGCGAAGGGGGCGCAGACTCAGACTGCCGTATTTGGTGGGATAGGCTTCGAGGTCTCCCACGACGATGGGCAAGGTACTGACATCCGTAGGTGCAGCCAGACGGTTGCGGTTGCGGCGCCCGTCGACCCAAACATCCAGGTAGAAGTCGGTGAAGTCCTCCGAAGCCTCGAAAAGGCGTTTCGAGGCAACCTCGGCAGCGAACATGAGCCCACGAGGCGTCATCTGAGGTTCAGCGAAAACGCGACCGTAGATCGGTTGCTTACGAGCCATCCAGGTCAGTGCCATCGCTGTCACTCGCTCGAATTCCCCGGGTGGAAGAAGCACCTCGATGGTGAAGACAACTCTCTCGTTGTCGACCTGCAGTGAATTGAGGTTCGCAGCGACCGTAGCGGGGTTCTCTTTGGAACGGCGTGATTGAGCATCAGTGAGGGCATCGGCCCAACGGTTCGTCACCGTCTCGGGCGAATAATCCGAAGCTCGGGCGACGGCTGCTGTGGACATGGCGGCGTATTGGTCGGTGTCCATACGAATCAGCTCGTCGATGGCCTCCGCCACAGCTTCGACGTCGCGCTCCGGTACCAAGTACCCGTTGACGCGATTCTGGATCATGTCTGAAGGCCCATAGCGCATGTCGTATGCCACCGGTGGGCAACCTACCGCCATGCTTTCGAGAATGGCGAGAGGCTGACCCTCGGCAGAGCTCGTGAGCAAGCTGAATCCGGCCGTCTTGAGCTGGTGACTCGCGTTCTTGTCGAAACCGCGGAGTCTGACCCGGTCGCCGACGCCGAGTTCATCGATGACCCCTTGCAAGAAGTCTTCTTCGGGACCGCGCCCATAGATGTCCAAAGTTGCTTCCGAGGTTGTCGCAGCAACAGCACGAATGGCGTGTTCGAGTCTCTTGACCTTGTCGAGTCGAGCCATGGTGATACCTCTGGCTCGTTCGTGCTGGTTCGGAGCGAGATGCTCCATCGGTGCTTGAGGATTCGGCACCACCGACACGTTGGGTCCTGCGATTCCAGCTGCCGTCAGGTCATCGAGGTGGCGCTGCGTGAGAGTCGCAACGAGGTCAAAACCGTCCAGGTCCTTGAACAACCCGATCTTGTTCTTGGTCAGCGGACCCAATGGATCAGATCTGCGTTGCAGATGCGGCGAGTGGATGGTCTGAATGGTGGTCGCACTCGGGTTGCGGTATTTTCCCAGGAGGCCGCCCGCAAAGTGGGAGTCACTGAAAAGGTAGGTGGGACGTCGCCCGATCACCTCATCGAGCCACGAATAGTAGAAAGAAGTTGCTGACCTCCATTCGCCGCTGACGCGCCCACGCCGATCGAACAGCGTCAGCCGTGCTCCGCCAAGTTCCCCCCGAACCTTCATATCCCTACGGTAGGAAGCCGCAACGGTTCCATCGGATCGGAAATGATCCGTCTGGAGTGCTTTACCCTTGGCATTGAAACGTTCGGCTACTCGATCGCCGCCGAATTCCAGAGTGTCCTCCACCGAACGAGGATCCTGCAGATGGTCGCCGACGAGACTCCTCAAGGCGCGGTCCGTCCACGTAATGACGTCTTCCCAGGGACTACGGATCTCCGCCTCAGAGGTCAAATGGCCGCCGGCGGACAGTCTGTCCTTGAAGACGTCCAGAGACTCTGCGGGGCTGAGCAAGAACAAGCGGCACCGACGTTTCCACGCTGTGGCCAGCATGGACGTACGGGCAAGCATGATCTTGGTCATGCCTCCATAGTTGGGTTCGATGCCCCAGAAGACACTGACAATGTCTCCCTTTGGCGGACTGGACAGATGTGGCATAGGGGTACCTCAGGAAGCCGCAGGACCGGACACGTAGACGGAGGACCAGGGCTTTGCACCACGTCGCCACGATGTGATGTGAGGCTCGGCCGGGGAAATGTAGCGCGGTTGAGCGTTCCATTCGGGAGTCAGCACTCGAGCTACGGGGCCAAGAATGACATTGAAGGCGTCTTCCAGTGACGCCTGCTTCAACTGGGCCAAGGAGTCGACGTCCGCAAGTGTTCCTGCCGCCCGAAGTGCATCGGCATCGAAGGCCATCACGCCAGTGTCGAGGGCGATGAAATCGCGTTCGAGGCCGTTGGTGGCCTTGAACGTGAATTCGAGTGCACGGGAGTGCTCGGCCTTGAAACCCGAGGCCAGTCGCCTGATCAGAGTCAGCCCGCTGTGACAATTCTTGCGCGGGTCGGCTGCGGCGGCCAGAGGCGCGTCGCCGAGTGCTTCGACCAAAGAGGCGACGTCGGTGTGAATGTGTGCAGCGGCCGGGAGAACCACGGCCTTACCGGTTGCTCGGTCCATGGCCGTCAGGACCAAACCATCGTGTCCGGCGGAGTAGTTCGCCGCCGCAGTGTCGATCCATTCGACAATGTGGTTGCCTGCAGCAGTGGTCACGGCCTTGCGTGTTGCACCAGAAACCTTGGATGCGGCCACCAGCAGTCTAAGCGGACGGCTTGAGTGCTCCACCAGCGAGGAGACGAGGGGCTTGAGTCCCTTGACCTCGGCGTCGCGAGCATCGATGACCACGTCAAGGATCTGGTCCTGTTCGGGGCTGGACGGCGTATGCGATGTGGCGAGATTCCGGTGGAAGCTACCGCACGATGTGAGTCGCTCACGTGCAGACTCGACATCGGGAGCAACCAGTTCACGCCAGGCGGCTCGCACTTCATGCGGGGACTGGCCCTGGGCAATGAGCTGCAGCATCGCCGAGATCTTCTCGCGGATCTTGGTCCGCATGACCTCCAGCCCGTCATCCGTGAGATCGATCAAACCGCCGAAGCGGTTGTCGGACGGATTCTTCGGTAGGAACGTGACCGTGGATCCAACGGAGCGTGAAGGCAAGTAGCTGTGAAGTCGGGATGTCGTGACCTTGGCGTATTCGTCGGCGTATCCAGTGACCCAGCGGCGGGCCTCACGGAGATTCTCCAGGTTGGTCATTTCCTTCATGTCATCGACTTCCTGGATCCGGAATTCTCCGGGACCGGTCTTCGGGGAGTCGACGAACAAAGCCTTGTCGCGCTTGTCTGGACCTTCGGTTGCGAACAGAGTATCGACCGTGGTCGTGATACAGCCTGAGAAGAACGCCGGGACACCGACCGCGGTCAAGAGGGCAACAGACTGCCAATCGCGGCAGCCAATCGGTCCGATCTCGCGTAGGTAGTCGATGGCTTCCGGGGTCAGCATCTCCGGATACCGGAAGTACATCGAGATCGGGATCGGATGCAGGTTCGGGTGGAACGGCAGGTTGTAACCGCCGGCATATGTTGCATGCATGTACCAGCCGTACATGATGGCCCATGTGGGTTCAGGCAGATCCTGATAGACGTTTCCGTCCCGGTACAGGTCAATCAGATTGATGCTCCGTTCGGGCGAATCGACGACGCCGTCCGCCTTCAGACGGGACTTGGCTTCCGCGACGAACTTGGTGAGTTCGGTATCACCCGTGTACGTGAAGCCGCTGTGCCGGACGAGGTTTCCCATGGCTGCGATCGTCTGAATCGAGTCACCGATGTTGCGTGAGACAGTGTTGGGCTGCTGGTAACTCAGCAACCCGAAATTGATGGCCTGATCGCTGGTCTTGATGGGTTTGCGGAACGATCCGCCGGGTAGCCAACTACGCTCGCGGTCCGTGCCGGCACGTACGGCTTTGGTGATGGTCGAGGCTGGACGGCTATCGATCTCGTCAAGCAATTGTGTGGCTTGAGCTTCCGCGCCCGTGCTGGCGGCGTCTCGAGAGATTCGCAGCAGGTAGGCGGACTTCCAAGCCGTGTGGCCCTGGTTCTTGAGGCGCTCGTTCAGCACCTCAGTGGCTTCTTGGGGATTGGATTCGAAACCAACTCGATAGAAAACATCGGCGATGAGGTCGGTGAGTGAATCCGGCAGGGCCTTGAGAGTAGCCCAAGCGATTCCAGGGTTGGAGTGCTGAGCCTGAACCAGCCCAAGGACCAGATTGCCTTCGTCGCTTTGCCCGCTTCGATCACGCAGGGAAAGACCCAGGGAGACGGCTTCCTGCATCTTCTTGGTCTTGAGTAGTGCCTGCGCCGCGCTGATCCAGCCTTCGGCGGAAGAACCGCCCCGGATGACTGTCTCTACTGCTGCAGCGCGGGCCACAGTCTCCGGATCGTTCTGAAAGGTTGATGCAACCTTTGAAGGAGCTGAAACGGCAGCGACAGGTGAGCCCGACTTGGACGGGGTGCCGGTAGAACGGCGACCCGCTGCGCGTTCCACTGTCGGCAGTACTTTCGCCGCCACGCGCCGGGCAAGGCGTTTGGGGAGTGGTTGCGACGGACCTGCAGGCATACGAAGCTCCTGTGGAGAGACGGAAAGTTTGGCTTCACTCTACCGTCGCGGAGCCGTTGGATCGTTGACCGCGCTGCGAGGAGTCACGGCGGTCGGCCGCTAAACTTCACGAAGGCGCAGTCGACGACGAACAGGAGCCAGCATGACCAAGACCGTGATCACTTACGGCACCTTCGATATGTTCCACATCGGACACCTCAATATCCTCAAGCGGTTGAGGGAAAAAGGCGACCGGTTGATCGTGGCCGTGTCCACGGATGAGTTCAATGCAGTGAAGGGCAAGAAGCCGATCATCCCGTTCGAGCAGCGCGCAGAGATCGTGCGGGCCATCAAGTACGTGGACCTGGTCATCCCGGAGGAGAACTGGGAACAGAAGCGTACCGACGTGGACAAGTATGACGTCGACGTTTTCGGCATCGGTGAGGACTGGAAGGGCAAGTTCGACGACCTCGAGGACAAGGTCGAGGTGTACTACTTGCCGCGCACCGACGGCATCTCCACCACGGAGTTGAAGCGCGTGTTGTCCAACTTCGATTCCACCAAGGTGGACGCACTCAAGGGTGCGCTGGACGTCATAGACCAGATCGTGAAGGAACTGAGCTGAGGCTTCACTTCAGGTCGGGGGCGGGCTCTGTGCCCGCCCCCGACTTGTCAGCGCACTCGCCGGGTCATCCTGTGCAGGAGCGACTTGGGACCGGCCAATAGGTTTGACCACTTCCTGGGTTGAAGGAAGCGATCCACCACCCGTTCCGCGCTGTGTCCGTCCGCATGGGGATTGAACTGACTCGAGAACTCGCTCACCCGCGGGTCGTCTCCGGCGTCGGCGGTGACGAGCGCACGGTCCAGGGCGGAGAACAACCCTTCCTGCGTGGTCACGACCTCGCCGGGCACCGTCGATTCATAATCCAGGTAGAAGCCGCGCAGTTCCTCGCGGTAGTTCTCGAGATCCGGTGCGAAGAACACCATGGGGCGCTTCAGGATCGAATAGTCGAAGAACACGGATGAATAGTCAGTCACCAGGACGTCTGCGGCGGAGTAGAGATCCTGGATCTCGGGGTACCTTGACACATTGATGATCCGGCCGGCGAGCTCTCTCGGAATCGGTGTTCGCAGCCGGGACAACATGTGCATCCTCAGCAGCAGGACGGTATCTGGGCCGAAGTGAGCAGCGAATTCCTCCGGATCGAAGGCGAGTTCGAACGCGAAGTTTCCTCTTCCGATGGGCTGGTCATCGCGGAAGGTTGGTGCGTAGAGAATGACCTTTGCATCGGAAGGAATATCGTATTCATCCAGGATCCGCGCCCTGACTTCCGCATGATCCTGCAGCACCAGGGCGTCGTTACGCGGCGAACCGATATCCACCGCTGGACCTTCGTAACCGTAAGCGCTGCGCAGTGCCGCCGTCGTGTGGTGGTTTGGCGAGATCAGGACGCTCCACTGCTTGGCGGCCAATGTGACACGGTCGATGTACCCCTCGCTGCGGCCATGAACCACCTCGATGTCACGAGCCATCTTCTTCAGCGGCGTGCCGTGCCACGTCTCGACGAATGTTCTGCCCGGGCCACGGGTGATGTAGAACTGCGGATTCTGATTCGTGACGAAAGCGCCAGCACGGGCGATGGTCCAGAAGTACCGCGGTGACAGGCGCAACACGGCTTCACTCGTGGGTTCGTCGAAAACCATTCGCCTGTTGTATGACCAGACCTTCCGTCGAGGATCGCCGCGTCGCACGAGTTCGTCGTAGATCGCCTTGGGGCTGTCGTTGAGCTGGCGGCCCAGTCCCGCCTCGAACACGATCAGGTCGTGATCTGCGGGGAACTTGGACACCACCTTGTACATGGTCCGCATCAGCGGGTGGTAGTACTTGCTCTTCCTGAACCGCCGGAAGAGCATGTTCTCCAGCTCACCCACAGCCTGAGGACGTGTGGGGAGTGCAGGACGGGGGGTGTCCCGGATTGCTTGGAACACGCGTTCCGAGTGCAGGGTGTCGCGATCGGCAATGAAACGATCTGCTCGGTGAATATAGTGCTCATCCATCGTGAAATCGGCCGCTGCGATGGCATCCAGCGCGTCCAGCACGCCGTCAAGGTCGCGGACGATGGGCCCAGGGAGCTCCTTGGCAAGATCGGCGTGCGGCCGACTTCCTCGGAACATGCGCTTGGAGTCGAACTGGTAGAAGACCACGGGTTTGTGCAGGAACGAGAAGTCCCAAGCCACGGACGAATAGTCCGTGATGAGGGTGCCGGCCTCCCGAAGCATCTGCTGGATGTTCACCTCGCCCTGGATGGCAACCGTGGCTCCGAGATCCTCGAAGTGGCGCTTGTAGGTCGACATGTTGGGGTGGAGCAGGAACATGATGTCCAGGTCTTGTTCCTCGGCGAGGGCACGCAGGCGATCGCTGCTGAGCAGGTCGCGCCAGGCCTCGAAGTACTGAGAGGCCTGGAAGCCGTCGTCGGTCTGGAGCCACGGGCGCCACGTCGGCATGATCAGCAACTTGTGGGGATCGGCCTGAACGGTTCCGTCGAAGAGCTGATCGAACCGGGGTAGGCCGGTTGGCTTGACCATGTCCGGGTCGTAGCCGAGGTCCCTGACCACCAGCTGCTTCTCTCGCTCGGAGGAAACCATGAACAAATCGGTGGAGAAGGAGGGCACCTTTCGCCCATACAGGGTGTTGAGCCACTTCATACCGATGACTCCGTGCTGGAGGAAAACCTTGGTTGCCCTGACGACACGTTGGAACTTCTCGCTGCGAGTGGGCAGGAGGTAGTCGGGGTGATGCGTGCCGACCAGTGCCTCGGCGGTGGCCGCCAGCCTGATGTGTTCCGCGCTTCGGTAGTCCACGATGTGGTCCAGGTCCTGGATCTCGGCCCGATCCGGTGAGGCTGCGTCCAGCACGTAGTACGCGTCGATCTCTGGGTGCGCGTTCCTGAGATAGCGAAAGAGCACCGCGCCGCTGTCCTGTGCCTTCAGAGGTTGTTCTCCGATGAGCCACACCGGGCGTTGGCTCCGCTTCCCGTAACTGACCAAAGGCTTGCGGGAGATCGCCGCCAGTTCGGCCAAGGCCGCCGCACTGAAGCGCTCCAAGCGGAACGAGGTGTTCTTCGCCTTCACCGTGTAGTACGGGATGATCTTCAGGGCTTCGTCGCCGCGGACGTAGGAGCCTTCGTTGGTCATCTGACGTGCCTTGAAGCGCGTACGTCCCACACGAGAGGCGAGTTCTCCCGGAGCGGCGCCATCGAACTCCGTGCGGATGCGCGCGTCGACCAACATGTCTGCGGGCAGGTCTTCACGGAGAGTCTCTGCAAAATCGAACTCTGCCTCGAAGGTGCGGCGGTCGTGACCGTAGTGGTCGCGCTGCCACTGCACGTCATTGGGCCCCAAGGCGACTCGGGCGCTGTGGACGGTTTCCGTACCTCGCTCGGTCAACTCGAGCCAGGCATCGGTGGCACGGGCATGACGGTGACGAAGTTCGCCGATCATACGCATGTGTGAGCCATGCATGCGCAGAGAATGAACCACCACGGCCTGATGCGGTGTCAAAGCCGCGTTGAACCACAAGGTGATGAAGCCTCGGCGCCCACAGTAGACGGTGACGGGCGACGCCGTATCGAAGCTGAGCGCTCCGGCAAGATGAGTTTCATGTGCCCGGCCCAGGAGGAAGAGCCCGTGCCCTTCCGGAAGGGATGACGGAGACTTTTCCTGGTCCACTACGCCGGTGTCCTCAGGGATCAGGTCATCGCATTCGACGTAGAGCGTGGCCCTGCCGATCCAGGAACCCGTTGCGAGGTCGGTGGGCCAGACAGGGAGCAGAGCAACTGCGTCCTCCTCCTGGTCCTCGACAGAGACGGGTGAATCGGCGTCCTCGACGGAGTCGTCCTCGTCGGCCGGCTTGTCACCCGCGGAGTCGTCTGCGTCGGCCGATTTGGAGGACCGCGGGGGTTGCGCCTCGGTCGTCAGCCCCAGAGGGGACACCGAGGATTTCGCGACGGCCTGGCTCGGTGCGGATTCAAGATCCACGTTGAAGTGCCAGGTTCCGTTCTCGCCGGAGATCTCGGCCTCGAGCGGCACCCAGTGGTGCTGGCCAAAACGGAGCCACAGCGCAACGGGGGACAGCTTCTCATCCCAGCCGGCGGATATGTCCAGGTGGGTACCCTTTGCGGAGATATCGAGTTTGCGCGGTCTCAATTGCCGTCGGGGTCGCAACTCTGTTTCCACGGGGACTGTTTGGCTCATGGGGTCCTTCGTCGGAGGTACACGGTGCGTACACGGCACCAAACTTGTACAGCAGTCTAGGCCGCACGGGACTCACAACAGTCCAGGACGTGGCTGCGCCGAGGTGTTGGTGTCGGTCGAATCGGAAAATAGTGTGGTGTGTCACTTGGCGCGCCGAAAGGAGCCTTTCTGTTTGTTCGAACCAGGGTCGCGGGATAGACTGATGTGTCGGTTTGTGCCCCAAAGTGTCGAGGAGTCGTGAGAGAAGATGGGTGAGAACGTGCTTGAAGCTACGCCGAACCCCGCTTCGCCATGGGTCTTCGGTGTCCAGGAACTGGCTCGCGCAGCCGGAACCATGCGGGAGGAGTCCGGAGTGTTCCGGGCACCTGCAGACCTGTCCTTGGCCCTGATCGGCGTTGAAGAGGGCTCCGACGTGGAGACCGATCTTCGCCTCGAGGCCGTGCACGAAGGGGTCCTGGCCACCGGGACCGCCACCGTCCATGTGACGGGGGAGTGCGGGCGCTGCCTGGACCCGATCGTGTATGACCTGGACGTCGACCTGCAGGAACTGTTCTTCTCCAAGGACAGGATCGTGCAAGGCGAGGACGACGAGGAGCAATTCCTCATCGAGAACGACTACATCGACTTGGAGCCGGTGCTCCGGGATGCGGTCGTGACCAACTTGCCGTTCCAACCGGTGTGCCGGGAGGACTGCCAGGGCCTGTGCGCCCAGTGCGGGGTACGGTTGGACGAGAACCCGGGGCATCACCACGACGTGGTGGACCCTCGTTGGGCAGCCCTACAGGGCCTGACCAACGACACCGAGTGAGACCTCAAGAGTTTCACCCGGTGGACAACAAGAGCAACGAGATGGAAGAGAGATAGCCGTGGCTGTTCCGAAGCGGAAGATGTCCCGTGCGAATACCCGCGCCCGCCGTTCCCAGTGGAAGGCAACTGCGCCGAACCTGGTGAAGACCGTGGAGAACGGCCGCGTGTCCTACAGCCTGCCTCACCAGGCCAAGGTCGTCACGGATCACAACGGCACCGAGCTGTTCCTTGAGTACAAGGGGCGCAAGGTCGCTGACGCCTGATTCTGCAAAGAATCTTTGAGCAGATCAGATGACTGAATCGCTTGAACTGACGGAGCGTCTCGGGGTCCACATCGACCCTGAGACGCTCCGTTTGGCGTTGACCCACCGTTCTTATGCGTTTGAGCACGGTGGAATCCCGAACAACGAGCGCCTCGAGTTCCTTGGGGACTCGGTGCTCGGTTTCTCGGTGACGGGGTATCTGTACCACCACTATCCCGACCAGCCGGAGGGCCAACTGGCCCGTCGTCGTGCCGCTGTGGTGTCCACCAAGGCCCTTGCCCGCTTGGCGCGTGAGCTCGGGGTGGGGGAGTTCATCCTGCTTGGCCAGGGCGAGATCCTGACCAACGGGCGCGACAAGTCCTCGATCCTGGCTGACACCATGGAGGCGCTCATCGGTGCCACCTACCTGTCTTCCGGTATCGATGAGGCCCGCGACCTGGTCCTGCGCCTCACCGTCCCGCTCCTGAAGGAAGTGGACGAGTCAGGTGCGGGCACGGATTGGAAGACCTGCATCCAAGAAGCGGCTGCCGAGAACGACCTCGGCACGGTGCGTTACGAGGTGGAAGGCTCCGGTCCAGACCACGCTCGAGTCTTCACGGCTGTGCTGCACATTGGTGGTGCCTCCTATTCCAAGGCCGAGGGCCCGTCCAAGAAGGAGGCGGAGCAGCGTGCGGCGGCCGCTTCCTGGCCGGTACTGAAGGCCGATCTCGACGCAGTAGCGAAGGCCGCCGGCCCTAACTCCTCCAACGACTGACGTGCCTGAACTCCCTGAGGTCGAAGTGGTCCGCCGTGGCCTCGAATCCTGGGTCGTGGGCCGACGGATTGAGCGCGTGTCCGTGTTGGACGCGCGCTCAATCCGTCGTCACCACGATGGCCCCGAAGACTTTGTGGCCTCACTGCACAACGTCACGGTGAGGGCGGCCGTACGCCGGGGCAAGTTTCTTTGGCTTCCGTTGTCGGAACCGTCAATGCCCAACGGCGGGTCGACGCCGGCCGCGGTGCCCGCGGCACTCGTGGCGCACCTGGGAATGTCCGGGCAGTTGCTGGTCGAGGAAGCCAGAGCCCCCATGGAAAAGCACGCCAGAGTGGTCCTCGACCTGGAGGAACGGACGGGACTGCCCGGCCAGCTACGCTTCGTGGATCAACGGATCTTCGGGGGCATGTGGCTGTCTCCCTTGATCCCGACCTCGGATGGACTTCCCGGCGGCGCCGGCGACCCAGGTCCCGTGCTTCCAGAAGATGCGGCACATATCGCCAGGGACGTCCTTGACCCAAGCGTCGCGGCGGACGACGCCGGTATTTCGGCTGCCGCTCGGCGGCTGCGCAGAGGATGGATGCACCGCAGCGCTCCGGTGAAGTCAGTCTTGCTCGACCAGACTCAGATCTCCGGGGTCGGCAACATCTACGCCGATGAGGCCCTGTGGCGTGTCCGCATGCACTACCTGACTCCATCCGGCGCCCTGGGCCCTAGCCGGATTGCCGAACTGCTGTGCGCCTTGAGGGACGTCATGATCGATGCCCTGGCAGCAGGAGGGACGAGCTTCGATTCGCTCTACGTCAACGTGAACGGCGCTTCCGGCTACTTTGCCAGGTCCCTGCACGCCTATGGTCGCGCGGGGGAGCTCTGCGACCGCTGCAGGGAGAACGGACACGCCGGGCGCATTGTGCGTGAGGCCTATTCCGGACGTTCCTCGTACCGTTGCACATACTGTCAGCGGGTTCCCCGGTCAAGCGGAAGAGGGTGAGGACGGCATGTACCTGAAGACCCTCACTGTGCGTGGGTTCAAGTCCTTCGCCTCTGCCACGACCTTCGAGTTCGAACCGGGGGTGACGGCTGTCGTTGGGCCCAACGGTTCGGGCAAGTCCAACGTGGTGGATGCTCTGGCCTGGGTCATGGGGGAGCAGGGCGCCAAGACCTTGCGCGGTGGAAAGATGGAAGACGTCATCTTCGCCGGCACGTCCGCACGGCAGGCACTGGGACGCGCCCAGGTCTCACTGACGATCGACAACTCGGACGGTGCCCTTCCCATCGAGTACTCGGAAGTGACGATCTCCCGTACCCTGTTCCGCTCGGGCGGATCGGAATACGCCATCAACGGTTCCCCCTGCCGCCTGTTGGATATTCAGGAACTCCTCTCGGATTCCGGGCTGGGTCGCGAGATGCATGTCATCGTTGGGCAGGGACAGCTGGATCGGATTCTGCGGGCGACTCCGGAGGAGAGACGCGGATTCATCGAGGAGGCTGCCGGCATCCTCAAACACCGGCGGCGCAAGGAAAAGACCCTACGCAAGCTGGATGCGATGCAGGCCAACCTGGCCCGGCTGGAAGATCTGACCGGGGAGATTGCCAAGCAGCTGAAACCGCTGGGTAAACAGGCTGAGACCGCGAGACGAGCGCGTACGGTACAGGCCACTCTGAGGGATGCCAGGTCTCGCCTTCTGGCAGACGACCTCTCCACACTGGAGAACGAGATGAACCAGGCGGCCGCAGAACGAGCGGAACGTGCCGAGGTCGTCACGAGGGCACAGGCAGCAGCAGATCGGGCCGAAGCAGACCTGACGGGTCTTGAGCGGCGTGCGGCCGACGCGGCCCCGCTGGTCGTCGCTGCACGCGATACCTGGTATTCGCTCACGCGGTTGCAGGAACGCTACCGAGCGTTGATCGGGTTGGCGGAGGAACGCCGTCGATTGCTCGGTGCGCCGGAAGAACCTCGCCACGCTGGTGATGATCCGGATGAATTGGACGCCGGCGCTCACCGTGTCGAGGAGCAGGCGGAGGAAGCAGAGCGCGAAGTCGAACGCTTCTCCGAAGCGTTGGAGTCCGCACAAACCGAGCGTAGTGCCGCGGAAGCCGCGCAACGCGCCGAGGACCAGAGGCTGACCGATCTGCTCCGCGCCGTGGCAGACCGACGTGAGGGTCTGGCGAGGCTCGCGGGACAGGTCGGTACAGCTCGCCAACGCCTGGAATCCGCGCAGGATGAACGCGTGCGGATGCAGGAGAGCGGTGAGTCGGCCGGTACCCGTGCCGCTCAAGCAGAGGCGGAACTGGTTGCAGCCAGGGTTGCTTCGGAGGCAGCCGCAGAGGCAACTGTTGAACCGACCGCTGCGCTGGCAACAGCACGCGAACGAGTCAAAGCGGTCAGAGAAGAAGTTCGGTCGGCGCGGTCTGCGGTGGCACCGCTGGCCGAAGCTCGTGCGGGACTCGAATCCCGGGTGCACACGTTGAGTGAGACCCTGCCGCAGGACGTAGGCGCCGAGGCACTGCTGGAGGGGCGTACCGACAGGATCATCGGTGTGCTCGCGGACCGGCTCACGGTGCGTCCTGGGCATGAGCGGGCCGTTGCGGCCGCGTTGGCAGGTGCACAGGGCGGCCTTCTGACGGCTGACCCCGATCTGCTTTCGGATGTCGCGGAGACGTCGGCCGCGGGTGAGGACGGCTCCGTCTGGCTGCTGCATGCCCTCCATGATCAGTTTGTCACCGCACCGCGCGAGCTGCCCGCCGGTGCCACCTGGCTGGTGGAGGTCGTGGAATGCGACGACGCGGACAGGAGGCTGGTGAACCAGCTGCTCGGCTCCGTGGTGCTCGCCTCGGATGACGCACAAGCAAGTGAGCTGGCAGCGTCTGGCGTCATCGCGGTTACCGCTCAGGGTCACCGTTGGGACAACCTCGGCCTCCGCGTGGGGTCGGGGGACACAGCGGCGTTGGCCAGGCGCGCCAGGCTCGAAGAAGCCGTGGCGCAACTCGAAGCGGCTCGTGCTGCAGAGGGAACCGCCCGTGCACACTTCGCCAGAGTGGAACCGAAGCTCGCTGCTGCCCAGGCCGAGGAACAACGAGCGGCGGAGGCGGCACGTATCGCCGGCGAATCCTCTCGGAAGACGGCGGCGGAGGTCCATCGGCTCGAGTCGCTGGCCAACCAGGCCACCCAAGAAGCGGAGCGTGCCAAGCACGCGGAAGCGAGGACGTCGGACGCCGTTTCTCAGGCCAACGCCGCATTGGAGGATCTGGTCAGGAGACTGGACAGCGCTCAAGCCGTGCCCGCAGAAGAGGAGCCCTCGACCGAGGAGCGGGATCGACTGGCCACACAAGCACAGGAGCGGCGCAGCGAGGAAATGCAGGCTCGGCTGGACTTGCGTGCCACACAGGAACAGGCCCAGCGACTCTCGGAACGGGCCAGCGGTCTGCGTCGCGCAGCCCGACGTGAACGTCAGGCGCGTTTCGAAGCCGAGGTACGTGCCCGCCGTCGGGCCAAGGAGGCCGCACGGGCCCAACGCGTAGCTGACCACGCTCGTTTCGCAGCGGAGCGCTTGGCGCACTCCGTCGAGGTGGCTCAGGCAAGCCTACGCACGGCTGAATCGAGACAACGTGCCCTGGGCGCCCAGGTGGATGTTGCGCGGGCTGATTTGGGTCGTGCCAAGGCCGAAGTCACTCGGCTCACCGAAGCGGGACACGCGGATGAAGTGCTGGCTGCGGAACGGCAGGCCAAGCTCGAGCATCTCCGCGAGCGGATCCTGGAGGAGGTGGGGATGACTCCGGAGTACCTTGTGGAGCACTTCGGGCCACACCTTCCCGTACCCGTTGAAGAGAATCCGAACGATCGTTGGGCCGCCTTGCACGTCGAGGTGGACGCGAACGGGAACCCGGTATCCGGGGCTTCCTACGACCGCGCTGAACAGGAGAAACGCCTCAAGCGTGCCGAGCGGGACCTGAACGCACTGGGCAAGATCAATCCGCTGGCCCTGGAAGAGTTCGCGGCGCTGGAGGAACGCCACACCTACTTGTCGGGGCAGCTGGACGATCTCAAACGATCGCGCACGGACCTGTTGGACCTGGTGCGGCAGGTCGATGAGCACGTTCGGGAGGTGTTCACCTCGGCCTACGAGGACACCGCGGTGGAGTTCAAGCGGATCTTCAGCCGCTTGTTCCCGGGCGGCGACGGCGAGCTGGTGCTGACCGACCCCGCAGACATGCTCACCACCGGGATCGAGGTCCACGCCAGACCTGCCGGCAAGAAGGTCAAGCGGCTCTCCCTTCTCTCAGGCGGTGAAAGGTCGTTGACCGCCATCGCCATGCTTGTGGCGATCTTCACCGCACGACCATCCCCGTTCTACGTCATGGACGAGGTCGAGGCCGCGCTGGATGAGCGCAATCTTCTGCGCCTTCTCGGAGTGTTCGGTGACCTCCGAGAGCACAGCCAGCTGATCATCATCACGCACCAGAAGCACACCATGGACATTGCCGATGCCCTCTACGGAGTGTCGATGAGGGGAGATGGGATCACGCAGGTGATCTCGCAGCGGATCGAGGGCGCTCAGAACGCCGCTGGCGCAGAAGAAACCAGTTAGACTTGACAGTTTCGGCACTTGCAGAAGAAGCTGGATGGCGGATCAGGCGCAGACCGGTGGGTTAGAGCCACTGCTTCCAGGCGACCATGTGCAACCTGCTGTCGTTGCGCCTCATAGGCATAGGAGCAACTGTAGGAGACGGTTAAATCGTCGGGTATTTCACCAGAAACGGCACCCGAAAAGGTACAACGGCACCAGCCCGGCAGTTTTCGAGGTGACATTCAAGGGCTTCGCGCAATCGCTGTCGGAGCTGTTGTCCTCTATCATCTGTGGCCTGGTAGGTTGCAGGGTGGTTTCATGGCTCTTCGGATTTGGGGGTGTAGGCGGTTGTTAGTCACGGGTGTGGGTGAAGTGGGTGCGGAAGCCTCCGTCTTCGAGGAGTGCTCGTTTTCTGTAGTAGGTGAGGTTGCGGAATCCCAGCGCCGTGCCGCGGAGGTGTTCGACCCGACCGTTGATCGCTTCGCATGGGCCGTTCGAGGATCCGGGGTGGGT
>NZ_JALAGT010000186.1 GCF_022712295.1 Galactobacter sp. | reverse complement strand
GGATGGTGACGGCGCCGGGCAGGGGGCCCGCCGCGGTCTCGGTGGGGGAGCGGACGTCCAGGAGGACGGCATGGAGGTCGCGGGCGTGAGCCAGCGAGATGGAGGGGATGCGGGCCGTGGACGCGCTGGGTGCCAGGGGGACCTCGCGAGTGGTGGCGGCGAGCGCGTCGATCACCAGCATGCGGCCCAGGAGGGGGCGGCCGATCCCGCAGATCAGTTTGATGGCCTCCATGGCCAGGATGGAACCGAGTTGCCCGCAGAGCGCGCCGACCACGCCTGCCACGGCGCACGAGGGGACTTCGCCGGGCGCGGGTGGGGAGGGGAAGACGTCGCGCAGGGTCACGGGGGTGCCGGTGGGAGGCTCGGACCAGAACACCGTGGCCTGGGCGTCGAAGCGCAGCACCGAACCCCACACCAGCGGGATGCCGAGGCCCGTGCAGGCGTCGGCGGCGGCGTAGCGGGTTTCGAAGGTGTCCGTGCCGTCGATCACGAGGTCGTAGCCCGAGAAGAGCTGGGCCGCGTTGGCGTCGGTGAGCCGGACGCGATGCTGCACCACGCGGGTGTCGGGGGAGAGCGCGGTGATGCGTTCGGCCGCGACGTCGGCCTTGAGCCGTCCGACGTCGTCCACACCGAAGAGGACCTGGCGTTGGAGGTTGCTGGCCTCCACGGTGTCGAAGTCGATGATGCCGAGCGTGCCGATCCCGGCAGAGGCCAGGTACTGCAACACCGGGGATCCGAGCCCGCCCGCGCCCAGGACCGCGACGCGTGCGGCGGCGAGCCGTCGCTGGCCCACGTCGCCGATCTCGGGCAGGCGCAGCTGGCGTGCGGCCCGCTCGGATTCCCCGTGCGGAAGCCGCGCGGTTGGGGGTACGAGTGGGGGGAAGGGCATGGTCCCCATGGTAGTCAGCATGGTCACGTTACGAGGCAGCTTTCCGGAGTGGAAATCGCATTTGAGGGTTTGGTGTGGGTTTGATTGCCGCAGATGCGGTTTTCGGTGTTGACTGAGGTCCATGACCACTTTTCGCGTGAGCGAGGCAGCGCCCCTGTTGGGTGTCAGCGATGACACCGTGCGCCGGTGGATCGATTCGGGCTCGCTGCCTGCGGGCACCGACGAATCGGGACGCACCGTCGTTGAAGGCTCCGACCTGGCCGCCAGGCTCGTCGCCAACGATCACGCTGCCCAGGATCCGGTCAAGCGGGGTTCCAGCGCCCGCAACCGATTCGTCGGCATCGTCACCGACGTCGTCACGGACAAGGTCATGGCCCAGGTTCAGATGCAGTGTGGGCCCCATCGGGTGGTGTCCCTGATGTCCACCGAGGCGGTGCGGGAGCTCGGCCTGGAGGTCGGATCGCTGGCCACCGCGGTCGTGAAGGCCACCCCCGTCATCGGCGAACCCCCCAGCGCCCCACACCTCGTCATTCCCACTCACCCCACCAGGAGATCCCCATGCCGTCCAAGCGTTCCTCACGGCGCCATGTCTGCCGTCGTCTCGGCGCAGCCACGGCCATCCTGGCCGCAGGCGCCCTGGCCCTCACCGCCTGCGGCGGCAGCGACGACGCCAAGGACGATGCCAAGGGCACCACGTCCATCACGATCTTCGCCGCGGCCTCCCTGCAGGGTCCCCTGGACGACGTCGCGAAGGACTTCGAGAAGTCAAACTCCGATTTCACCGTCAAGCCCATCACCTACGACGGCTCACAGGCGCTGGCAACGCAGGCCATCGACGGCGCGGACGTGGACGTCCTGGCCTTTGCCTCCGAAGCGTCCCTGGAGCCGGTGACCGAGGCCGGTCTCACCGACAAGGGACAGATCTTCGCCACCAACACCCTTGAACTGGCCGTGGCGCCGGGCAACCCGAAGGGCCTGGCCACGTGGGACGACCTCACCGAGAAGGGCGTTTCCGTGGTGGTGTGTGCCGCAGAGGTTCCCTGCGGGCAGGCCACCGAGAAGCTCACCGCTGACGCCGGTGTGACCCTGAAGCCGGTCAGTCAGGAGACCAACGTGACCTCCGTGGTCAACCGGGTGGCGGGCGGCGAGGCGGACGCGGGCCTGGTCTACGCCACCGATGTCACGGCGGCGGGCGACAAGCTGGAGGGCGTGGAACTGCCCAACGCGGACAAGGCGGTCAACCGCTACCCCGTGGCCGTGAGCGCAGACGCCGAGAACTCGGAAGGCGGCAAGGCGTTCGTGGACTACCTGCTCTCCGATGCAGGCCAGAAGACCCTCCACGACGCAGGGTTCGGCAAACCGTGACCCGCTGACAACTGCGCAATCACCGAGGATCCGACATCGTGAGACTTCCCGCATGGCTGAAGGCGGCGGCGCTGGTGGGCTTGGCCCTCCTGGCGCTGCCGCTCATCGGCCTGCTCTCACGGGTCCGCTACGAGACCCTGTGGCAGGACCTGACCTCGGAAGCCGCGCTGAATGCGCTGGGCCTGTCCCTGCTGACGGCGGCCGGCGCAACGCTGGTCTGTCTGGTGCTGGGTTTCCCGCTGGCCCTCTTGATCGCGCGCAGCTCGGCCAAAGTCGCGGCGGTCCTGCGCGCCGTGGTGCTGATACCCCTGGTGCTCCCACCTATGGTGGGCGGCCTGGCGCTGCTGTCCCTCCTTGGCCGTTCCGGGCTGCTCGGGCAGCCGCTCTTCGAGGCCACCGGGTTCTCGCTGCCCTACTCCACGGTGGGAGTGGTCGTGGCGCAGGTGTTCGTGGCCATGCCGTTCTTCGTCATCAGTGTTGAGGGCTCGCTGCGGACCTCCGGACAGGGACACGAGGCGGTCGCAGCCTCCCTCGGTGCCGACCGCTGGCGTGTGCTGACCCGCGTGACCATCCCGCTGGTGCGGCCCGGCCTCGTGGCAGGCACCGTCCTGGCCTTCGCCCGTGCCATGGGTGAGTTCGGGGCCACAGCCCTCTTCGCGGGCAATACACCAGGGGTCACGCGAACCATGCCACTGGCCATCTACACCGCCTACAACGGGGTGGGCGTCTCCCAGGACACCGCGTTGGCGTTGTCCCTGCTGCTGCTCGTCAGCGCGGCAGTGGTGGTCCTCGGACTGCGGTCATGGAGAGAGGATGCCGTGCGATGAGTCCTGCTGCTGAGGCCGGCGTCTCCACGGGCCTACAGGCTCGGATCCGCGTCCACCGTGATGCCTTCGACGTGCGCGTGGACCTGGAGCTGGCCCCGGGCGAACGGCTGGCCGTGCTGGGCCCCAACGGCTCCGGGAAATCCACCGTGCTCGGCGCCCTGGCGGGCACCATCGACATGTTCCAGGGCAGCATCGTGCTCACGCGCGGCGGTGTGCAGACAATGCTCAACGGTCCGGGCCGGCGCCCGCTGCCGTCCCACCAGCGCGGCATCACGCTCGTGGAGCAGCGTCCGTTGCTCTTTCCCCACCTGGATCTGCGGGCGAACGTGGCCTTCGGTCCCCGCTCGCAGGAGACCTCGCGCAGGGACGCCAACCAGGTTGCCGCGCAGTGGCTCGAGCGGGTGGGGCTGGCCCAGCGCGCACGGGAGCGTCCGCACCGGCTCTCCGGCGGACAACAGCAACGGGTGGCCCTGGCCAGGGCCTTCGCGGCCGAGCCGGAAGTGCTGCTGTTGGACGAACCCTTCGCGGCCCTCGACGCGGAATCCACGCCTGCGGTGCGCGGACTCCTGGCCACGGAACTGGAACGCTCGGCCACCACCTCCGTGCTCGTCACCCACCATTTGCCCGACGCGTGGCAGCTGGCCGATCGCTGCGTGGTCATGGTGCGTGGCCAGGTAGTTGAAGAGGCCACACCCGAGGAACTCGCCACCATGCCGCGCAGCCGGTTCGGGGCGGTGCTGGCCGGGTTCTGCGTGGTGGACGGGGTCGCCGAGCGCGGAGGCCTGCGCGTGGACGGCAATTCGCGAGCGGGGAGCGCCTGGGTGCCGGGACTCCCCGACGGGGCACGTCCGCCGGTGGAGGGAGCTGCGGCGCTGGGCGTCGTGTCCCCTGGCGACGTGGAATTGGTGGGAGCCGACACTTCCGGTGCGCGCGTGGACGGTGTGTTGCCCTACGGTGTATTACCCGGTGTGGTGGAGACCGTGGAGGTCCGCGGCGGCCTGCTGCGCATCGGTGCCCAGGGCGGGCTGGTGGCCGAGGTGCCGACCGGGGCCCTCTCGGGGTTGCTGCCGGAGGGCCCCCCACGGGCTGGTCAGACCCTGCTCTTCCGCCCCGTCGGCCTGCGGCTCGTGGGCATGTCCGGGAACCACGAGGGCGCGTAGCGTTAGGTTTCATGGGACGCATCACGCACTCTCGGCCAATCACCAAGATCCGGCTCGGCTACGGGGCCAGCCGCCGCCCGGACACGCTCGCGGTCGAGGAACCGCTGGAGATCCGGGTGGCAGGCACGCCCTTGGCCGTCACCATGCGCACCCCAGGCCACGACGTGGATCTGGCCATCGGTTTCATGCTCTCCGAGGGCATCATCCGTGAGGGCGACGACGTCGTCGCGGCCATTCACTGTGGCGGCCCTGGAAGCGGTGGCGAGGAGAACACCTACAACGTCCTGGACGTGGGGCTGGCTCCCCACGTTCCGGCACCGGCCGCCTCCACCGAGCGCAACTTCTACACCACCAGTTCCTGCGGGGTGTGCGGTAAGGCCAGCATCGACGCCGTCCGGACCGTGTCCCACTTCGGGGTCCAGGATGAGGACCTGCGCCTGTCGCCGGACCTGCTCGCCACCCTGCCTGACAAACTGCGCGAACACCAGGATGTCTTCGACAAGACCGGAGGCCTGCACGCGGCCGGACTCTTCGACGCCGCCTCGGGTGAGTTGCTGGTGCTGCGGGAGGACGTGGGCCGCCACAACGCCGTGGACAAGGTCATCGGCTGGGCCGCACGCCAGGGGCGGCTCCCGCTGCGGGGCACCGTGTTGCAGGTCTCCGGCCGGGCCAGCTTCGAACTGGTGCAGAAAGCCGTCATGGCCGGCATCCCCGTGCTCTCCGCCGTTTCCGCTCCCTCATCGTTGGCCGTGGAGTTGGCTCAGGAGGCGGGACTCACCCTGCTGGGCTTCGTCCGTGGCATCAACTTGAACGTCTACAGCCACCCGGACCGGATTCTGGCCCCCGCGTCCGTCTGACATCCGTGACGTCGCTAAGGCCTGTCGGTATTGCACAGCCCCGCGCCGGGGTGGGATTCTAGAGGTGAGCATGCCCACGGCTCGCCCCTTCGTGAACGGAGTACGCCATGACCAGCGTGAAGTCAGATTCCGCGTCTGAACAGCCGGAGTACCCCACCGCGGTCGGACTCCTGAGCAAGATGCCGCGTCAGGGTGGCTACGGCCCCACCACCAAGGGCCCCGTGACGTCCTCCCCGTACCACCACCCAGCGGCCGGCTGGGGCGCGGCCAAGAGCGTGGGGCGGATCCTCATGGAACAGCGCCTGCCCATGGCCGGCTCCAAGGCCATGTTCCAGTTGAACCACAACCCCGGTGGTTACGACTGCCCGGGCTGCGCCTGGCCGGATGACCAGAAGGGGCTCAAACTCGACTTCTGCGAGAACGGCATGAAGCACGTGACGTGGGAGATGACGGGCAAGCGCACCACGCCACAATTCCTGGCGCTGCACTCCGTCACCGAACTGTCCACGTGGACGGACTACGACCTGGAGAACGAGGGGCGGCTGACCCACCCCATGTCCTACAACGCGGAGACGGATCACTACGAACCCATCTCCTGGGACGATGCCTTCTCCATGATCGGCGATGAACTGCGCAAGCTGGACAGCCCCGATCAGGCCTCCTTCTACACCTCCGGGCGCCTGAGCAATGAGGGAACCTTCCTCTACCAGCTCTTCGCCCGTGAATTCGGGACCAACAACCTCCCCGACTGCTCCAACATGTGTCACGAGGCCTCCGGCCGCGCGCTCAAGGCCTCCATCGGCACCGGTAAGGGCACCGTGGACATGCACGACTGGGAGACCACCGACGCGCTCTTCCTGCTGGGCGTCAACGCCGCCTCCAACGCGCCGCGTATGTTGACGGCGCTCGCCGAGGCCCACGACCGCGGGGCGCAGGTGGTGCACATCAACCCGCTCAGGGAGATCGCGGCGACCAAGACCACCGTGCCGCACGAGATCATGGACATGGCGCGGTTCAAGACTCACGAGACCTCCACCATGAACCTGCAGGTGCGCCCCTCCGGGGACTTCGCGCTCATGCGCGGCATCGCCAAGGTGGTCTTCGAGGCTGCGGCGAACGACCCTGGTGTTCTTGCCGCGGAGTTCCTGGCGAACCGGACCACGGGCCTGGACGAGTACCGCGCCGTGGTCGAGGCAACCCCTTGGGAGGAGCTGGTGCACCAGTCCGGGCTCACCGAGGAGGAGATCCGAGCGGCCGGGCAGGTCTACCTGGATTCGCCGCGCACCATCATCGCCTGGTGCCTTGGCGTCTCCCAGCAGAAGCACGCCGTGGACACCATCCGTGAGATCTCCAACGTGCTGCTGCTCAAGGGCAACATCGCCCGTGAGGGGGCCGGACCGTCCCCCATCCGTGGACACTCCAACGTGCAGGGCAACCGTACCTGCGGCATCAACCACCACGCCGACCCTGTGCTGCTGGACGCGGTGGACCGCGAATGCGGAATCGTGTCCCCGCGGCACCACGGCCTCGACACCGTGCAGACCATCAAGGCCATGAACTCCGGCGCCGTGAAGGTCTTTGTGGGTATGGGCGGCAACTTCGTGCTGGCCGCACCGGACACCGAACACACGGCCGAGGGCCTGGCCAAGTGTGAGCTGACCGTGCAGGTCTCCACCAAGCTCAACCGCTCCCACCTGGTCCACGGGAAGAAGGCCCTGATCCTTCCCTGCCTGGGACGCACGGAGAAGGACCTGCAGGCGGCCGGCGAACAGGGCGTCACCGTTGAGGACGCATTCTCCATGGTCCATGTTTCCTACGGCAAGCGTCGTCCCGCGTCCGAGCACCTCAAGTCGGAGCCGGCCATCATCTGCGAGATCGCCAAGGCCACGCTGCCCAACACGGTGACTCCGTGGGACACGTACATGGGAGACTACTCCACGATCCGCGACATCATGGCGCGGGTGCTGCCGGGCTTCGAGGACTTCAACGAGCGCATCAAACCCCGTGGTGGATTCCGCATCCCGCAGCCTGCCCGAGAGGGTGAGTTCGTCACGGCCTCGGGCCTGGCCGAGTTCTCGGCCGCCGAGCTCCCGAACCAGATTCCTGAGGGCGCGGACGCGCTGGTGCTGCAGACCATGCGTTCTCACGACCAGTGGAACACCACCATCTACTCCGCCAACGACCGCTACCGCGGCGTGAAGAACGGTCGCGAGGTCGTCTTCATGCACCAGGAAGACATGCGTGAGCGCGGGATCTCTGAGGGATCGCTGGTGGATATCGTGGCCACATCCCTGGACGGGTCCAAGCGTGAGGTGAACTCCTACACCGCGCTGAAGTACGACACCCCTCGGGGCAGTGCGGCCGGATACATGCCCGAGATGAACGCGTTGATCGGCATCGAGGACTACTCGCGACAGTCGGACCAGCCGCTCATGAAGAGCGTCGAGGTGAGAATCACCCCGGCCCGCTGAGCCCGGAATCCTCCCGAACACGAGCGAAGCCCCCGACCAGTTCAATTGGTCGGGGGCTTCTTCATCACTCGCACCCTTGAGGTGTTCATGACACTACATCCGGAGTCTGGATAACACCAGTATGAAACCGGGACATTCTCAATAAATCGTCATGATGCGGGCTGACAGCGATGGTTGACCGCCGGGCAGGGGACGTTCAGCCGCGGTGCTGGGCAAAGAACGCCCGGAGCAGGTCTGCGCACTCGTCCTCACGCACCCCACCGTAGACCTCGACCCAGTGGTTCAGCCGGGGCTCCCTGAGGACGTCGAACACGCTGCCTGCGGCGCCGGCCTTGGCATCCCATGCGCCGAAGATCACCCGCGGCACCCGAGCCAAGACGATGGCCCCCGCACACATTGCGCACGGTTCCAAGGTGACGGTGAGCGTACAGTCCGGCAGCCGCCAGCCGTCGGCCATACCGCGGGAGGTCAGTTCCGCTGCGGCGGCGCGCAGCGCCACGATCTCCGCGTGTCCGGTGGGGTCGCCGTGGTGCTCCCTCACGTTGTGGCCGCGGCCGATCACCTGACCACTCGCGTCGGTCACCACCGCACCGATGGGGACGTCGCCGTGGTCTCCGGCCGCGCGGGCCTCTGCCAAGGCGGCGTCCATCCAAGCATCTGCCTGCGGGGGAGGGGGGACGGGGCTCACGGACTCAACGGTAGCCGGTACCTCGTCTTGGGCCACGAACTGCGGCACGGAAACACGTCCGTCGGCATGGATCGCTTGATCCGTACCGACGGACGTGTCAACGCGCCGACGCGTGTGCCTGAGGGAGCTCAGTTGGAGGGACCACCCTGACCCATGCCGCCCATCTCCTCGGAGGCTTCGGTGGAGGCGGTCGCGGATCCGGCCTCCTCGCCGTCGATCACCAGGGTGTATTTCTCACCGGAGGTGATGTCCTCGCTGGAGAACAGGAACGATGTCGCGGCCTTCTTGGAGGTCGCGCTCGCCACGGTGTTGCCGTCGGCGTCCTGGAGCTTCACCTCCTGGCCCTCTGCGATCGTGACGCCCTGGATCAGGACGCTTGCGTGGTCCTCCTCGGTGGACGGGGTGACCTCCATGGAGCCGGGACCGAAACTGGCCAAGGTGCCGCCGGTGATCTTGAAGTCGCCATTGGCGTCGGTGGAACCGTTGCCCCCTCGGGTGGGCCCGTACACCGTGGTGGTACCACCGGTGATGGTCAGTGAGCCGTTGGAGTCCAGACCATCCCCCTCCGCGTTGACCGTGACGGTGCCACCGGAGATCTCCAGGCGCTCGCCGGTGTCGGCGAACCCACCACCGCCTGCCATGCCGCCGCCGGGACCACCCTGGCCGTCCTGGCCCTGGCCATCCTGCGGGGGCTGGTCGCCGGCCGGCATCTCGCCGTCTGGTGCTGGGGGCTGCTGCCCGTCGCCGTCGGCTTGTGGCTCGGTGTCGGTGCTCGACGCCGTGGAGTCGGTTCCGCTCGTCTCGGCACCTTCGGTGCCCTGCGCGGCATCGTCCTGGGTTGTGGCGTCCGTTGAATCGGAGTTGCCGGAGGCGTTGATGCCGTCATCGGAGGCGGCCAGGTCAACCGTGCCGCTGAAGATCGCGATGTTGGCTGCCTCCATGGCTTCGGTGGACTTGGTGACCGTGACCGTGGCGTCCGCAACGGAGAGGATCTTCTCGCCCTTCACGCCGTCGTCCGCCGCTGCGGCCGTGATCTTGCCCCCGGTGATGACGGTGTCGGTCTGGGACTGGATACCGTCATCGCCTGCCTCGATGGTGATCGTGCCATCCGTGACATAGACGTAGCCCTTGGTCTCGTCGTCCTCCTGGTCGCTCTTGAGGCCGTCGCCCTCGGACGCCGTGAGGTTGAGGGTGCCGCCCTCGACCACCAGAGCGTCCTTGCCGCGCAGGGCGTCGTCCTTGGCCTTGACGGTGATGGTGCCGGAGAGGATCACCAGATCGTTCTTGGACGTGATGCCGTCGTTGCCGTTGGCCTTCACCGTCAGTGAGCCTGTGCCCGAGATCGTGAGGTCGGAGTCCGAGTAGATGGCGGCGTTGGCCTCGGCGTCCTCGTCATAGCTGGAGGCGTCGGAGACCGTGTTCTTCGAGCCCTTGGCCAAGTAGATGGCAGCGTCGTCCGCCGTCCGGACCTCGATGGCCGGGCCCTTGGAGTTGGTGATGGTCACACCGTCCAGGATGAGTACCACTTGGGCGTCGTCGGGCGCGGCCACCACGACCTGACCCTCCAGATCGCCGGAGAGCCTGTAGACGCCCTCCTCCGTGATGGTGACGACTCCGTCCTCCGACGTGACACCGTCCGCGTCGGAGGTTGCGCCGGTGCCGGAGAGCGTGACGTCCAGGGCATCGTCCACCGAGTACTCGTCATCGTTGACGGTGGTGTAGTCGTTGTTGTCCGCCATCACCGTGTCGGCGTCGAGCTTGCCGGAGTAAGCGGTCACGGTTGAGGCCTGGGCGGTGCTCGCGCCGCCGGAGGTGGAGGAACAGCCGGCCAGCAGGGCCGCGGTCAGGCCAAGGGCGGTGAAGGAAGTGGCTACGGAGTATCGGGTATGGCGTTTCATGGTCGGTCCTTGAGTTCTGTCGTGGCGGAGAATCGTGGGGAGCTGGGCGAGAGCTCGGGGGAGGGATCGGCTCTGGCCGGTCGCAGCCTGGAGAAAGGCCCGTTGAGGACCCGGTGCCATTTGTTGTGTGGGAGCTCGGGGTGCAGGACAGCGAGGCCCACTCCGAACTTGCTGATCCCGCTGGGGCGGTGGCCCCTGCGCCACAGGGCCCGGTCCAGCGCGCTGGGGGCCGAGGCTGACTTGGTCTCCACGACGACCCAGTCGTTCAAGGTCACCTGACCGGCCTGCGGATCCAATGGATCGGAGAACATCAGCGCGGTGTCGATGGTGGCCCTTGCCCCTTCCGGGGTCAGCAGCGTGGAGCGTCGGTAGGTGGTCCTGAGGCACGGTCGGAGCGTTTCCACGGTCTCCGCCGTCAAGCCGAGGGGTGCCAGGCCGGCGGCCACGTAGGACCGGGCGGGGGTGAGCCGCTGCAGGTCCTCGGGCGAGTAGGCGATGCGGTCCTTGACGGTCTGCCCACGGCCGTTCTTGGTCTTCAGCTCCAGGAAGGCGTCTCCCGAATCGACGTAGAGCCGGGTGCGTAGCTTGAAGCGGCGGCGGCGCCTGCGGGCCGTACGGCAGTAGCTCTCCCACTCGGCGGTGTCGAAGTACACCGAGTCGTAATCGAAGCCGGTGAGGCCGTCCATGGTGAGGATCCGGGTCTCGGCGGGGAGCTCCGAGAGGGTCTGTTGCAGCTGCGCCTGCGGAACCAGGTACTTGCGGTCACGGCGGGTCTGCAGGGCGGCGGTGGCGTTGAGTTCCTCGAGGCCGATGGCGGTGAATTCCATGAGTCCGGTGGCGGTCATCAGGATCGCCCCACTGACGTCACGGAAGTGGCGCTCACCGGATCGGGGGAAGCGGTGCGGCCGGCTGCACGGCGCTCAACTGGGGAGGGACCCCCGGCCGAGCCCAGCGCGGTGTATCGGACATCCACCAGGCAGGAATCGTTGACGAAGTCCACCTCGTCCACACTGACGCTGGTGATCCGGGCGTTCAGTCGGGAACCGAGTTCGGCCCTCATCTCGTCCTCGTCCACGATGGCGTGGTCGAGGCGGATGCGCTGCCTGCGAGTCTTGGACAGCAGGGCCGGGTGGTCGGCGATCCACATGACCACCAGGATCAGGGCGATCAGCGCCGAAGGGATCCAGATCTCGGTGGCTCCGAGTCCGCCGATCAGACCCATGGCCAGGGAGGAGAAGTAATAGGCGACCTCGCGCTGCGTGATCTCGGAGGAACGCAGCCGGATGATGGAGAGGACTCCGAAGAGCCCCAAGCCGAGGCCGGTGGCGACCTCTGCGGTGCCGAGCATCGCGGCGACGGCCAGGACGCCCACGTTGAGGCCCATGAAGGCGACCACCAGGTCGCGACGCCGGTGCCGACGGTAGTAGAGACCGAAGGTCAGCAGCGCGGCGGCGACCAGGTCGATCGCGAAGAGGAGAAGTTGAGTGGTCGTCACGGGCGGCGGTCCTTCTTGAGCAGGGGAGATTTGTTATCCCCTATTCCAGGACCGAATGTTGGGTCATCCCTATGTTCACCACAGTTACAGCTTGAGAATGTTGTGCCTTGTGAGGCACGTCTCGCGCGATGGCCGAGAAACCTGTGGAGTCCCCGCCGAGCGGCTAGGCTGGCCCTATGCGCGTCACGGTTGTGGATCATCCCCTCGTAGCTCACAAGGTCTCTGTCCTGCGGGACAAGAACACGCCTTCTCCCGTTTTCCGGCAGCTCACGGAGGAACTCGTGACCCTGCTGGCCTATGAGGCCACCAGGGAGGTGCGCACCACCACCATCACGGTCGAGACCCCCGTCGCCACCACCACCGGCACGGCCTTCGCGAAGCCCACTCCGCTGGTGGTTCCGATCCTGCGGGCCGGCCTCGGCATGTTGGAAGGGATGACCCGCTTGGTCCCCACCGCGGAGGTCGGGTTCCTCGGCATGGCCCGCAACGACGAGACGCTGGACATCATCACCTACGCAGAGCGCCTGCCTGATGACCTCACCGGCCGCCAGGTCTTCGTCATCGACCCGATGCTCGCCACCGGTGGCACCTTGGTGGAGTCCATCAAGTATCTTTTCGACCGCGGCGCCGATTCGGTGACCTGCATCTGCCTGATCGCCGCGCCCGAAGGCATCGCGAAGTTGGAGGAGCATCACGGGGACAACGACGACGTCCATCTGGTGGTGGCGTCCCTGGACGAGGGCCTCAACGAGAAGGCCTACATCGTCCCAGGCCTCGGTGACGCCGGTGACCGCCTCTACGGTCTCGCCGAGTAGTACAGACTCAATGCCCCACGCCGCGGCCCCCGGGCGGGGGGGGGGGAGGGGGCCGCGGCGGGGGGCGTGG
>NZ_JALAGT010000185.1 GCF_022712295.1 Galactobacter sp. | reverse complement strand
CTCCGGAAAGGGATCGCTGCCCTCGTACTCGGTGCGCCTGAACCCTCCACTGCGTCGGCCCCGGACTTGGGCAGGGGGCGTCCGTCGGAAGGCAGTGGGCGACGGAAACGCACTCGCGGTCGGTCGGCCGGAGCGGGGGCCGGATTTCGGGGCTAGGCTGGACATGTCATGTCAGGCAACGACGCCTCGTGACTGAAGGTATTTGTTCCCTATGGAGGACCACGTGATCGTGCCTGGCCAAGGCCTGCCCAACCCGTCCGAGTCGTTCCAGGTCAATGACGACCTACTTGGAAATTACTACCGCCACCTGGATGAGCAGGACAGATCCAGATATACGGACGAGGACCTACTGGCCAGGGTGAATGCCCACGTCAGGGTGGGTGGACGTCGCAGTGCGGAAACCTCGAATGTGGTCGTGGAACCCAGCGCCACCGCAACCTTGGTGTACGTGGTCACGGATGACAAGCCGTTCCTCGTGGACTCGGTGACCAACGCCGTGCTGCGCCGAGCGCCGCGGCTCCGCCTGGTCATGCACCCCACGTTCGTGGCCCACCGCTCGGACGGTTCGGATGAGCTCACCGCCTTGTTGCCTGTTCCTGCCGCATCGCCGCTCTCCAGCGGGGACACCGCGGCCCTGCCTTCCCTGAGCGTGCTCAACACGCCGACCGGCGAACACGCCAGGATCGAATCCTGGATGTGCTTGGAACTCGATCAGCCCTTGGACGACGACGCCGCCGCGACCCTGCGGAAGACCCTGGTCTCGGTCCTGGACGACGTCAGCAGCGCCGTTGCGGATTGGCAGCCCATGCGCGACGCAGCGTTGAAGGCCGCAGACGACCTCGCCGCCGGCGTCCCCAGCCTCCCCTCGTCGGAGACCGACGAAGCCGCAGCGATGCTGCGGTGGTTGGACGAGGACCATTTCACGTTCCTCGGCTACCGTGAGTATCTTCTGGAGGATCGTGGCGATGTGGACGTCCTGGTGCCTGTGGACGCCTCCGGCCTCGGCCTCATGCGGCGAGCCGCAGGGACCGCCCGCGAGCTGACGGGCGTGAGGGGCCAACGGGCCCGGGAACCGCGGACCTTGGTTCTCACCACGGCGAACCGTCGCTCCACCGTTCACCGCGACCAGTACCTGGACTACGTGGGAGTCAAGACGTTCGACCCCTCCGGCGCGGTGATCGGAGAGCGCCGCTTCATCGGCCTGTTCTCCTCCTCTGCCGTGTCAGACCCGGTGCGTTCCGTTCCGGTGGTGCGTCGTAAGGTGGACCACGTCCTGGCCAGAGCCGGGTTCGCGCTGGACTCCCATTCC
The DNA here is from genome assembly GCF_022712295.1 of Galactobacter sp. Classification (GTDB taxonomy): domain Bacteria; phylum Actinomycetota; class Actinomycetes; order Actinomycetales; family Micrococcaceae; genus Galactobacter. The sequence continues at coordinate 8,381 of NZ_JALAGT010000185.1, read as the reverse complement.
GGCAAGGACCTGCTGGCGATCCTCGAGTCCTTCCCTCGAGAGGAACTGTTCCAGACGGATCCGGAGACGCTCGCCTCCACCGTGGACGGCATCATGCTCCTGCAGGACCGGCGTGCCACGCGCGTGTTCCTGCGCGGGGACACATACGGCCGATTCGTTTCTGCGCTGGTCTTCGTCCCGAGGGACCGTTGGTCCACTCGGGTGCGTTTGCGGGTCGAGCAGGAGCTCTCCTCCACGTTCGATGCGGTGTCGATGGACTTCGATCTGCGGATGGGGGACAGCGCGCTGGTCCGCGCGTACTACCGGATCCGGCTTCACGACGGTGCGGCTGCCGGCGACGTGGATCAGGCCGGGCTGCAGACCCGCCTGGCGCGGGCAGTGCGTTCGTGGAGCGAAGGGATGGAGGAGGCCTTCACCTCCTCCTTCGGCGCAGAAGCCGCTGTAGGACTGGCCCGGCGATGGGCGGAGGCCTTCCCTCCCGCCTACCGTGTTGTCTACGAGGTCGAGGACGCACTGGAGGATGTTGCCCGTTTCGGCGCCCTGGACACGGAAGGCACAGAAGGTATCGACCTGCGCATCACCCCGACACCGGGAACGGCTGATGCCGAGGGTGTGGGGGAGGCAGGGCTGAAGCTCTACCTGCGTGAGGCTCAACCGCTGAGTTCCATCCTGCCGGTCCTTTCAGCCCTGGGACTGGAGGTCAGCGAGGAACACCCCTACACGGTGACCCCGGACGGGGCCGAACCCTTCTACCTCTATGACCTCACGGTGCAGGTGCCTGCCGAAGTGGACGTGGAGGCCGTGGAAGCCGGCGTGCGCGAAGCCTACCGTGCGGTGTCTGCAGGTCGGGCCGAGTCCGATGCCCTCCAGCACCTGGTCACCACCCAGGGACTGGCCTGGCGTGAGGTCACCATGGTGCGGGCGTATGTGAAGTACCTGCGGCAGCTGGGAGTGGCCACCACCGTCAGCTTCGTGGCCAGGACACTGGGCCGCTACCCGGAGGTCACTGCGGCCCTGCTCGAGCGTTTCCACGCGGGCTTCGATCCTTCACGAGGCGATGCCCCGGAGGCACGCGAGCAGGAAGTGGAACGCGCCAAGGAAGCGGTGCTGCGTTCCCTCGACCAGGTCGCGACCCTGGACGCCGATCGGCTGCTTCGTCGACTGCTGGCCCTGATGGACGCCACACTGCGTACCAACTACTACCTGCACGGCTCCCGCTTGGCATTCAAGTTCTCCACCCGGGACATCGACGACGCGCCGCTCCCGCGACCCAAGTACGAGATCTGGGTGTACTCCCCGCAGGTCGAAGGAGTCCACCTGCGCTTCGGCGACGTGGCCCGTGGCGGCCTGCGGTGGTCGGATCGAGGTGAGGACTTCCGGACCGAGATCCTGGGGCTGGTGAAGGCCCAGACCGTCAAGAACGCCGTCATCGTGCCCACCGGAGCCAAGGGCGGTTTCTACGCCAAACGGCTCCCCGACCCCGGCAAGGACCGTGAGGCGTGGATGGCAGAGGGACGCAGCGCTTACACGGAGTTCATCTCGGCGCTGCTCGACGTCACCGACAACCTGCACCACGAGGCAGACGGTTCCGAGGTCGTGGTGCCCCCCGCCTCGGTGGTGCGTCACGATGGGGACGACACCTATCTGGTGGTCGCAGCGGACAAGGGAACGGCCTCGTTCTCGGACCTCGCCAACTCCATTGCGGCCCAACGCGGCTTCTGGCTCGGGGATGCCTTCGCCTCCGGCGGTTCGGTCGGTTACGACCACAAGGCCATGGGAATCACGGCGCGCGGCGCCTGGAAGTCCGTGGAGAGGCACTTCGCCGAACTCGACGTGGATGTGGCCCAAGAAGAGTTCACCATGGTCGGCATCGGGGACATGTCGGGAGACGTGTTCGGTAACGGACTGCTGCGAACTCCCTACGCCAAGCTGGTAGCCGCCTTCGACCACCGGCACATCTTCGTGGATCCTGACCCGGACCCTGCCTCCTCCTTCAAGGAACGGAAGCGGCTGTTCGAACTCCCCAGGTCCAGCTGGGACGACTACGATCGCTCGCTGATCAGCGACGGTGGCGGGGTGTTCCCCCGCACCGCCAAGTCGGTTCCCGTCTCCGCCCAGATGCGTCAGGCCCTCGGGCTCCCGGCAGCCGTGGACAAGCTCTCACCGCCGGACCTCATCCAGGCGGTGCTGCGGGCTGACGTGGATCTGCTCTACAACGGTGGCGTGGGCACCTACGTCAAGGCGACCGAGGAGAGCGACGCCGAGGTCGGGGACCGCTCCAACGACCAGATCCGCGTCAACGGCGGCGAACTTCGGGTGCGCGTCATCGGAGAAGGCGGCAACCTGGGGATGACCCAGCGAGGTCGCATCGAGGCTGCGCAGGCGGGGATCCTCGTCAATACCGACGCCATCGACAACTCGGCAGGCGTGGACTGTTCCGACCATGAGGTCAACATCAAGATCCTCGTGGACGCACTGGTGCGCTCCGGGACGCTGGCCGCAGACGACCGGGCCCAGCTGTTGCACTCGTACACGGACGCCGTGGGAGACCTGGTTCTCGAGGACAACTTCGCTCAGAACGTCCTGCTGGTCAACGAACGTCAAGAACCGGAGAAGTTGCTGCCTGCTCAGGAACGACTCCTGGACTTCCTCGAACGTGCAGCCGACCTGGACCGCGAGCTGGAGTTCCTGCCCTCCACCACGGAGTTGGAGCGCCGGCGCCTCAACGGCACTGGATTGTCAGGGCCGGAATGGTCCGTGGTGGTGGCTTACGCCAAGATCCAGCTCGCTGATGCGCTCGCCGCCTCCGACCTGCCGCAGGAGCAGGCCACAGCGCCGATCCTGGACGCGTACTTCCCGGCCGAACTCGTGGCCGCCTACCCCGATGCGCCGGCGGCGCACCCGTTGCGCAACGAGATCATCGCCACACAGGTGGCCAACCGCATGGTCAACGTGGGTGGATCCACGTTCACGTTCTCCATCATGGAGGAACTGGGGGTCTCCGAAGCGGACGTGGCCAAGGCCTTCCTGGCGGTGACGAGGATCTTCCGGATGGACCAGCTGCTGACCCAGCTCCACGCCCTGCCTGCATCCTTCCCGAACGAACAGTGGGCCCGGGTCCATCGCGACCAGCGCAGGCTGCTGGAACGGGCCACCCGTTGGTATCTGGAGCACGTCGACGTGACGGCACCGGTGGACCAGATGGTGGCCCGCTACGAGGAACCACTTCAGACCCTGGTGGCTCGGTTGCCCGAGTTCGTGACCGGCACGGACGCGGAACGCGAGCAGGAGTGGGTCAAGACCTCCATCGGTTGGGGCCTGACGGAGCACGCGGCTCGCGTCTGGGCAACGCAGTACGAGTCGTTTGCGTTGCTGGACGTCGTCCGGATCTCTCACGAGTACGGGTGGGATCCGGCGCAGGTGGCCGGGGTGTACTTCGCCGTGTACTCACGGTTCGGCGTGGATATGCTGCTCGAGCACATCTCGTCACTGCCGCGGTTGGACCGCTGGCAGACCTTGGCGCGTGCGGCATTGCGTGAGGACCTGTACTCCACCACAGCAGAGATCACTGCCGCGGTCGTCTCGGAGACGGAAGGCGACGAACCCGAAGCGCGTCTGCAGGCCTGGAGCGATGCACAACAGGATAAATTGAGGAGGGTGTCCGCCACCTTCGACGAGGTGTTGGACGCGACGCAGCTGGACATGGCCGCGTTGTCCGTGGCGATGCGTCTGCTTCGCTCGATCGTGAGAAGGTGATCGGTACTCACTATGGGACTCTTCGATGCTGTGCGGGAGCCGGCCGGCCTGAGCGCCGAGGACGAGGAATGGTTGCACCTGCTGGTTGGTGATTGGCAACTGGTCTCCGACCTGGCCTTCGCCGACATCGTGCTGTGGCTGCCAGGCGCCTCCGGCGCCCTCACGGCGGTGGCCCACGCCAGGCCGTCGACCACGCACACGGTCTTCCACACCGATTTCGTGGGGGAGCGCATGCGCAAGGGTCTGCGGGTCCTGGCCCAGCGGGCCATGGACGCCGGGGAACCTGTACGCGCTTCCGAGGACCACTTCACCCCGGACCACGCGATCCGGGTGGAAGCGGTTCCCGCAGTCAAGGACGGACGCACCGTTGCGGTGCTGACCGTGCACGCCGACGTGTCGCGAGCGCGGATGTCCTCACGGCTGGAACAGATCTACCGATCCAGCGCCAGCGACCTGTTGGTGATGGTTTCACAAGGTCTGTGGCCGGACTTCGCGGCGCCCACCGGAGGTCGGCGAGGGGCCCCACGTGTGGGCGACGGGTTGATCAGGTTGGACGCCGACGGGGTGGTGGTCTATGCCAGCCCCAACGGCGTCTCCGCCTTCCGCAGGCTGGGTGGTGTGGATTCCTTGGACGGGCGAAAACTCACCGATGTCGCCGAGGCCTCCGACCTGCAATTGCGGATCGCGGACGAGGCGCTTCCTCTGGTGCTCGCGGGGCGCATGCCGTGGAGGGCGGAGATCGAGGCCAAGGGTGTCGGACTGAACCTGCGGGCCATCCCCTTGCGGGACAGGGTCAGGCGATACGGAGCGTTGGTGCTGGTCCGGGACGTCACCGAACTGCGCAGACGCGAGCAGGAATTGGTCTCCAAGGACGCCACCATCCGCGAGATCCACCACCGGGTGAAGAACAACCTGCAAACCGTCGCCGCGCTTCTGCGGATGCAGGCAAGGCGGATGCACTCCGAGGAGGGCAAGGCCGGTCTGGAAGCCGCGATGCACCGGGTGCAGGTCATAGCTCAGGTCCACGAATCGCTGTCGCAGGGGCTCACCCAGTCCGTCCCGTTCGACGACCTCGTGGACCGGCAGGTGCGGATGGCCGCTGAGCTGGCCTCGCCCGGGTTCCATGTGCGCACGCGACGGGTGGGGAGCTTCGGAGACCTGCCCTCGGAGATGGCCACGCCGTTCTCGCTGGTGCTCAACGAACTGGTCGCCAATGCGGTGGAACACGGTCTGGCCGATCGCGACGGCACCGTGGTGGTCCGCGTCGTCAGGGTGCAGCAGCTCGTGGGGGAGCGGCTCCTGGTCGACGTGGAGGACGACGGAGCGGGACTGGGAGGCGTTTCCCCCGGCAGCGGCCTCGGGACCCAGATCGTCCGAACGCTGGTCACGGCCGACCTCTCCGGCTCCATCCGGTGGGAGGACCGCTCCGAGGGCGGAACCCGTGTGCATCTGGACGTGCCGCTGAGTTGAGCTGAGTTGAGCTGAGGCGGCAACGAACGCAAGGGTGCCCCGACCGTAGAGGTCGGGGCACCCTTGCCTTGCGGTGAACCGAGAGATCAGAGGTAGGACTTGACCTTGCGGATGTAGTCCTTCGTGTCCGGCTTCGCACCGTTGCGGATGCCGCCGAGCCCCTGGTAGTACGCCCCGATCCCTTGGTCGCGCGAGCTGGCATTGCGCTGAAGGTACCGGATGTAGGCGACCCCGGCCGTCACGTTGTCGTAGGGATCCAACGGGTCCAGCTTGCGGCCGATGGTCTGCCCCATCCACTCGGCGGTGGAAGGCAGGACCTGCATGACGCCCACCGCGTTGGCCGGAGACACCGCACGAGCGTTCAGCCCGGACTCGACCTTGGCGTGTGCCACGGCGAGGTTCGGGTCGACGCCGTACTTCGTGGCGGTGGAGCGGATGATGGATTCCATCTGTGCTGCGCTGGGCACCGAACGCGACTGCAGCGTGGCGTGGGAGGCATTCGCGTTGCGGTGTGTCTCGGCCGAGTAGGTGTAGTGCAGGAACGTGTTGGGCACAGCGTCCTTGGTGCTGGTGGACGAGGTGCGCTGGAACTTGGTGGAACTCGACCCAGGGATTCTCAGGGTGCGGCCCTGGTAGATCACCGATGAGCTGGAGATGCCGTTGGCGGAGGCCAGCGCGGACACGCTCACCCCGTGCTTGTGGGCGATCCCGCTCAGGGTGTCCCCTGACTTGATCTTGTACTTCTTCGACGCGGACGTGGCTCCAGAGGACGTGGTGGTCCTCTTGCCGGCTGATGTCGCGGTCTTCTTGCCTGCGGACGACGTGGCCGTCTTGGCGCTGCCCGGCAGCGCGATGCGCTGTCCCGGGTAGATGATGCTGGAGGCCTTGAGCCCGGAGGAGGAGAGCAACGCGCTGAGACTCACGCCGTTGGCATGCGCGATCCCGGAGAGCGTGTCACCGGAGCGAACGGTGTGCCGCGCGGACGACGGGGACGTCCCTCCCACCTTCGGCTTGCTGCCTGGCTTGCTCGTGGTGGGGGCTGCAGACTTCTTGGCCGTCCCCCGAATGACCAAGCGATCGCCAGGATGGATGAGATCGGTGGATCTGAGGCCGTTGAGGCGCAGTACATCCGCGACCGTGACGCCGTGCTTCTGGGCCAATTTCCAGACGGAGTCCCCCCGACGGACCGTGACGGTGGAGGTCTGCTTCTTCGCCGCGACGACCTGCGCCTGGATCTGGACCTTGGCGTCGAGGAGGTTTCGGTGCGTTGGGGCCTTGCCCAGAGGGGTGTTGGTCTGGGTTGCCGCCTGGGCGGGACCGGCTCCTAGGCCGGCCAAGGTGATGGCGGGGATTGCTGCGGTGACGATGGCCCCAGTGAGGGGCGCCCGGAGGGGGCGACGGCTGACAGGCATGCTTCGACGTCCTGATTCGTGGATGAGTGATCGCCGGTCGACAACGACGGAGGGGCAGCTCCGCTCACGTGACTGATGTGAATCATGTGAATGCTGTGACTGGTGATGCGTTTGTGACTTCTGTGAATGTACACGAGATCAGGATGTGATGAAACCGTCGCCGAACTCCGGCGATTCGTGCCGGCATGGGGTGGCCTTGAATCATCCGCTGATCACCGACGTGTCACGACACCTGATCCAGATGTGGGATCATGGCCAACGTGACTGACACAACTGAACTCGATGCCCTGGTGGAGCACTGGCTCACCGTCCCGGATCTGGTGGAGGTGCTTGACGTCGACCTGCGTCACGTGCGCAAGCTCCTCGACACCCGCGCGTTGGTCGCGGTTCGCCGAGGGGAACGCAATGTCGTCTCCGTACCGGCAGACTTCGTTCAAGACAGGAAAGTCGTCGAGTCACTGGCAGGAACCGTGACGGTTCTCTCTGATGCCGGCTACAACGATGCAGAGCTCATCGGTTGGCTCTTCACCCCGGATGAGACCCTGCCCGGCACTCCGATCGAAGCACTGCGCACCGGCCGGAAGACCGAGATCAGGCGGAGAGCTCAGGCACTGGCCTGGTGAGCAGCGGGGCCTTGGCCCGGTGAACAGCGCTCGAGGTCAGAGTCGCCGGCGCACCGCGGCGGTGCCGGCCTCGCGCAGTCCTTGCGCCGCGTCGTCGGGCAGTCCCGCTGCCTCCAGAGCGGAGAAGGCGCGCTCGACGTGATCGTCGATCAGGGCCTCATGCGCCGCGAAGGCGCCGCATGAGCGCATGATCTCCCTGACGTGCTCCACCTGCTCCGGGTCGAGATCGGGATTGCCCAAAGCGGCGTTCAACGTGTCCGCTCCGGCCCGATCGGTGCGTTGCAGGGTGAGCGCTACGAGTGCGGTGCGCTTCCCCTCGCGGAGGTCGTCACCGGCCGGTTTGCCGGTGGTCCGAGGGTCGCCGAAAACGCCCAGCTCGTCGTCACGCAGCTGGAACGCAATGCCGAGAGGCAGCGCAATAGCCGAGAGTCGGGACAGGAGTTCGGTGTCCGCTCCGGCGTGGGCGGCCCCGATCAGGACCGGGTTCTCCACCGAATACTTGGCCGACTTGAACTCCACCACGCGCAGCGCGGCACTCAGCGCGTCCTGCGGGTTCCTGGCCGGGCCGCACTGCTCTTCGAGGACATCCAGGTATTGGCCCACCATCACCTGCGTCCGCATGGCATCGAAGATCTCCTGAGCTCGCTGCGAATCCGTGGCCGCTCGGAAAAGCTGCTCGGAGAGCGACAGCGCCAGATCGCCGGCCAGGAGTGCGGCGGCGATGCCGAACTCGGCGGGGTCCAAGGCGTACCCGGCCTCGCGGTGCTGCGCCTCGAAACGCCGGTGCACGCTGGGGCCTCCCCTCCGGGTGTCGGAGCGGTCGATCAGGTCATCGTGGATCAGAGCCGCAGCCTGGAACAGTTCCAGCGCTGCACCCAGTCGGGCCAAGGGCTCGGGCTGCAGTCGCGTTGCGACACAGCGGGCGCCCCAGTACGCGAACAACGGCCGCAGGCGTTTGCCGCCCGAGCTCAGCTCGGTGATCCTCTCCATCATGCTCACGGCATCGGGGGAGATCTGCTGTACGCGACCGCTCTGGTCGGCGAGGAAACGAGAGAGCTCGGTCGTCACCGACGCGGTGAACTCGATCGGGGAGGGTGGGGCACAGGACTCGGGCACCCGT
>NZ_JALAGT010000184.1 GCF_022712295.1 Galactobacter sp. | reverse complement strand
TCGTATCAGGGTCGCGGCGGGCTTCGACCGCCAGTCGGGTCGCTCGCTCCCGAAGCTCTGCTGGGTACTTCCGTGGTGCTGCCATGAGGGGATCCTTCCAGGATGTCAGGCTTCCCCTCAATCAAACCCGGGACGATTCAGAAGGCCGCACCAAACACAAGGGACACAACCAGCCACACCCAGTTCGACTGCGCCACCGAAAACGCCACCCCAGCCACCACGCACACCAGCCCGACCGTCCACACAGCGCGACCGTTCAACCTCACCGAAACACCCCTCACACGCCAATTAACCAATCAACAGAAGGGGCCTGGCACCACCATCCGGCAGTACCAGGCCCCACGCACCCAACCGAAGAGTCAGGAATCCTTCAGGCCATCAACAGCGCCCTTCACGGAATCCTTCGCGTCCTCAGCCTTGCCCTTCACACCGCCAGCAACCTGCTGCGACTTCCCCTCAGCTTCCTTCGAGGAATCACCAGTCACCTTCCCGACGGTCTCCTTGGCCTTGCCAACAACCTTGTCCTTCATCTCATCGAAACTCATGACAGCTCCTTGACTAGTGCGGACCCTGCGGCCGGACGGCCCCAGGTCCAACCAACCTACCCATTTTCGACCACCCACACCACCAGTAAAGGGAACACCATTGGCTAGAAACAGGGCCTCCGCGAAAGCCGCCGGCGCACGCATGGAACGCATGGTCGCCGACTACCTGGCTGCCGAGCTCAACAACGAGCACATCGACCGGCAAGTCAAGACCGGCGCGGCTGACCGCGGGGACGTCCGAGGCGTCACCATCGCAGGCCACAAACTCGCCATCGAATGCAAGGACGTCCACACCCTCGCACTCCCCGCCTGGACGAGGGAAGCCCAAGCGGAGGCCGCCAACCTTGGTGCCGTGGCTGGTGTCGTCGTCCACAAACGCCGCGGCACCCAAAACCCCGGCGACCAATGGGTGAGCATGACACTCGCCGACCTCGCCAAGATCATCAGGAGCACCAATGCCTAGGCCCGCAGAACTGCGCATCACAGGTTTGAGAATCCACCTCGGAAGGCGCGCAGTCGTCGACGTCGGATCGCCTTCCACCTCCCGTGCCGCCACTGATCCAGACCGACCTGGCCGAACGTCACGCGTGACCCGCGGACAATTGGCCGTCTCGTGCGAAGCTCAGTCCATTGGATACTGGCTGTTGTTCCGATGGGTCCATCTGGAGATGTACTACGAAATCGAATCCTGATCGGATCATCGCCTGCTCGGAGAATCTTCGACTCTCGGCGGGTAGTGATCGCCCGACCCTCGTGAACAACTTCGACGCGTGGGTGGTGTAGCGCCAGGTCGCCAACAGCCGTGAACACGGCGGTAGCCCTGTCGCCCTCCACCTTGAAGTCAATCTCCGCTACCGATGGTGCTCTCCCCCACCACCATTGGGCCACGGAAACGACAACCCCGGCCACGCCCGCGACCGCCGCAACAGCAGAGAACACCAACACCCACCAGTCCATGGCCCTCAACCTACCGCCCACTAGACTGACCACCATCACCCGTACCGCCCGAAGGAACCACCTATGCGCCGCCACGTCATCGCTCCTGCCCTCCTACTCGCCGCCGGACTCTCACTGGTTGGGTGTGCTGGTGGCGGGGGTGATGAGAAGCCTGCCAAGGAAGCCGCCACGCCCACCATCACTTGCGAGTCATCCACCGGGGAGGCGAAGACTGTGCAATCACTCGAAGCCGCGTGGGAACTGTCAGACGACCAGCGCTTCCACTGCACCACGGAGCTGCCCGAGTCTTTTGAACCTGCCGACTCCGACAAGGCCGCAATGGTGGCACTCGGAGAATCAGAAGATGACCTGGACACCATTGGCAACCTGTACAGCCTGTGTGCCATGTACAACTTCAACAATGACCCGGGAGAAGACCTCTCAGGTGATGACAGAGACCTTCTCAACGCTTATGCGGAAGCATGCCCCGATCAGCCTGAGATCGAAAGCGTGACAGCTGCGATCTCGAAACAGGATGCCGAAGCGGAGAAGAAGGCCAAGGCCAAGGAGAAGGCTGAGGCCAAGCAGCGAGCACTCGAAGACAAAGCCATCGAAACGGCCTACGGCGAGCAGGACGATGAGGACTACGACGACTACGGTCTGTACGACAGCCCCGAAGAGGAACGTACTAGCCGCATCGAACTCCTCTCAGACATGTGCAAAGAATCGATGCTGGGATACGAGGAGCAAGAAGAGTTCAGTGAATCGCAAGTAGATGAGGTGTCGGGTGCGCTAGTTCTGTGCCCAGACCACAAGGATGCGAGCAAGGTGAAGAAACTGATTAAGACCTCGCGTGCGATTCAAGAACAGCGCGACAATGGCACGCGCTTTACTGATGGCACCTACCGGGTGGGCGACGACATCCAGCCCGGGACATATGTAGTCCAGGTAGACGAAGACGAAACAGCCTTCAGCGGGTGCTACTGGGAGCGCACTGACGCCAACGGCAACATCATCGACAACAACTTCATCAACTCAGGGTTCAGGGCGCAGGCTATCGTCGGCGCCAGCGACTATTCGTTCTCGTCAAACGAGTGCGGGGAGTGGGTTAAGCAGTAACCCCCCCCTCGCGAGGCCCGTCACCACACGGTGGCGGGCCTTTCGTTTGCCCCGGCACGTGCTGTCTACGCACGCTGCGTGCTTTCTGGTTGCACAAAGGAGGAGCGGGCGATAGTCTGTGTCTACAACGCACGTCTCGTTGTTGCTACACACGAAGGAACCACCCATGATCACTGCTGACCCGGCCCAGGACTCCCGCACGGGGATCTACGACGACGGCCTTGAACCCTGCACCCAGTGCGAACAACGGTTCGACCCGGCGGACATGTGCGACACCCCCGCCAACGAGGACCTGTGCAAGGGCTGCGCCGAGCAGGAAATGACCTGCTCCGACTGCGGCAACTCCAGCCCAGCCGACGAAGTCGAGCCCTTCTGGGGCATCTGCGACGGCTGCCGCGACTACTACGCCCACCCCTGAAAAGGAACCACCACCATGAGCATCACCGCCACGACCCCGTCCCGCATGGACCGGTACACCGACAACCCCACCCTCCACCAGACCGGCACCTACTACGTCCAGGCCGCGCAGTACGCCCACGACGACTCCCTCAACTACTTGGCGAAGAAAGCCCTCCCCGACGTGGAAGACCACCTCGCCGAGTTCTACGCCACCACGGTCGACGAGCCCTGGCACAACATGATCGCCGACGAGCTCACCATGGCCGCCCACGACGCCGAAACCCTCCGCACCCTCGCCAACGTCACCAACCATGCTGAGGTTCGCCGCACCCTCGACGGCATCGGCGGGTACCTGACCACCGCAGCCCGTATCGCAGACCGGGCAGGAGTCGCACTGTGAACACGCAACGCACCCTCCGCACCGACCTTGCCCGTGTCGCCAACTGGTTCGGCAACCGTGCATGGCCGCTCGGTGTCCTCGTCCTCGCCGCATTCATCCTCATCGGGACCATCGAGGTGGCCGCATGAACCCGCTGACCGTCACGGTCGCCGCCCTGGGACTGGCCACGGTCCCCGCACTCATCGGGTACGGCGTCATGATCCTCGCCGACAAGGTGCATCCCAGAGTGAGGATCCGGCCATGAGTGAAGCCTCCTACGACGAACTTGTGGAGGCGAACGGGCGCATGTCCCGCATGCTCATGAACTACGCCGAACGCCTCGAAGCGCAGAAGCGTGTTCTTCTCGCCATCGGCTGGGAGGAAGGCCTCGAAGCCGGGCGACGCGACGCCACCCACGCCGACAACCCCTACCGAGGAGATGAACTGTGACCGTCACCGCCGACCAGTTGAACGCGGGACACGCGGGCAGCCACGCGACCATCGAATGCGACTCCTTCGGCGCGTCCGGGGTCATTCGCTCCGTGTTCGCCAACTGGTTCTCCAAGACCGTCGTCATCCACCTGTACGCGGACGGATGCACCGCCACCGTACAAGTCCCCCACAACGCCGACGTGAAGCTCGACAGCGACGCCACCTCCGGGATCTGGCTCGACGGGGAAGAGGTCGCATCATGACCACCTGCACGAACACCCAAGCCTGCCAGCAGGAGACCGCACCAGGCATGTACCTGTGCCGGGACTGCGTACGCTGCCTGTCGCGCCTGATCGGTGAGGCGGAGACGCTACTCACCCTGGCGCCGGATGTGATCGCGAAGCAGGGCTGCAACCGGTCCGCCGGCGGATCCACGGCGGCCGTGTCGTCAGCCCCGATCAACCTGGATGCGCTCACGTGGCGGGACGCACTCGCCCGCGTGCTCCGGGTGAACCACCTCGACGACCAACGCCAAGACCCCGACCGACGCGCCTGGCAGGCCGCCCGCAGCGGCAACGCCGGGTACGTCATCGCCGACCTGCAGGACAAGGTGTGGCGACTCCGGCGCCTGGTCGACCTCCCCGTGGAGCGGCGCAGGCTGGCCGCGTGCGGCGTCGAAGGCTGCGCCGGTTCCTACCTGTACGTGCAAGGCGCCACCGTGGCCACCTGCCAGGCGTGCAAGGCAACCATGGACGTCCGTGAGTACCGGGAATGGCAGCTCACCCAAGCGACAGGGACGCCCCTGCCGCTCGCGAAGCTCTGCCGTGTCCTCGCGAAGGCCGGGGTCGGCGTGAAACCCGCAACCGCACGCAAGTGGGTGCAGCGCGGCCGCCTAGAACCAGACAGCGTGGACGGCAAGGGCAGGGCCTTGTATACGGCGAATCAAGTCCTCAACCTTGCAGCGGTACCCGCATGACGTGGCCGGTCTGCGAGGCATGCTGGCCCGTATACGAGTCTTGGTCCGCGCCAAGACCGGAGGCTGGCGACTGGTTTGACAGGGGATGGATGGACACGTGCCGGAAGACCGACGTCATCGTGTCCGTGGAAGCCAAGCGTGGCCGCATCGAGTCCTACCTGACCACACGCCGGGAAACCCTTGACCGGATCCTCACCCGATGCCAGCAAGAACACCAGCAACACGCCGGGTAAAAGACTTGCGCAAGCATACTTGTGTCACATATTCTGTCCTCAGAATGGTCGCAGTGTCTCCGGATACGGCGGCCATCACTGTGTGGCCGGGTCGAGCGCACGGGTGAACTTGGTGGTTCCTTCCCGCGCTCCCCGGCCACACCCATACGTGACGCACCCCAACTCAAACCTTCCCCTTTGGCCGAGTACGTCACCGCCGGTCACGGTCCGCCGACACAACTCCCGGACCGTGGCCGGCCACCAAACCATCCGCACCCAGGCGGTGCGGCCCCCACGACCGGCCAGGAGTCGGCATGCCACGCACATACTCCGAGGAGGAGAAACAGCAGGCCCTCGACGCTTTCAAGAAGCACGGCGCCAAGAAGGCCGCCAAAGAGGTCGGGATCCCCGAGCAGAACATCCGCCGCTGGGCGAAGAACGCAGGCATCGAATCCGACGCACTCGACACCATGGCCAACGCCAACGAGACACGCCGCGTCACCCTCGAACACTCCCGCCTTCTCATCGAAACCCAGTCCGCCTCCCTCGCGACGAAACTCCTCGCAGAGATGCACCGGCGAATCGACGAAGAACCCGAGAAGATCCGCGACCAGGACCTCAACAGCATGTACGGGACCTCAGTGGACAAGGGCCTCGCGATGGCCCGCCTCACCGACGACCGAGGCGCAACCGCAGCGAAGTCCATGCTCGACCGCATCGCAGAACAAATCGGCGTCCCCAACGAATAGAGGAGGTGGCCGTGACCGCTCTCGCTGACGCCGTCACAGCCGTCTCCCCCAAACAGCTCGACTTCCTCCGCAACTCCTCCGCCCGCGTCAACATGACCGACGGAGCCATCCGTGCAGGCAAAACCGTCATCGCCCTCACCCGCTGGCTGTTCTTCACAGCACGGGCCCCACGAGGCGGCGAACTCGTCATGGTCGGCCGCACCCGCGACTCCGTGTGGCGCAACTGCATCGGACCCTTGCAAGACCCAGACCTGTTCGGCGACCTCGCAAACCAAGTCAAAGGCAACCACGGCGCACCCACCGTCACCATCCTCGGCCGACGCATCCACGTCCTCGGCGCATCCGACGCCAAAGCGGAGAAAGTCATCCGAGGCATGACCGTCGCCGGCGCCTTCGTCGACGAAGTCACAGTCATCCCCGAAGAGTTCTTCACCCAGCTGCTCGGCCGCATGTCCGTGGCCGGTGCGAAACTGTTCGGGTCCACCAACCCAGACTCCCCAGCCCACTGGCTGAAGACGAAGTTCCTGGACCGTATCGACGAACTCCCCGACTGGCGTCACTGGCACTTCACCATCGACGACAACCCCTCACTGACCGACGAGTACAAGGACTCCATCAAAGCGGAGTTCACCGGCATGTGGTACCGCCGGTTCATCGCCGGGGAATGGGTGGCCGCCGAAGGTGCAATCTTCCCAATGTGGGACCCCGACACGCACGTGGTCGACCCCGACGACCTGCCACCCATGCAGGATGTCCTCGCCGTCGGCCTGGACTACGGAACGCAGAACGCCACAGCCGCGCTCATGCTCGGCCTCGGCGTGGACGGGATCCTGTACTTCCTCGACGAGTGGACGTACTCAGGCAGGGACACCCGCCGGCCACTCACGGACTCCATGCTCGCCGACCGGCTCGAAGCATGGATGGACGGGCTACGCGCCCAATACCAGCGGCCCCGCATGATCCTTGTGGACCCGTCAGCCGCGTCCTTCCGCACGGAGCTGATGGCCCGCGGCACACCCACCACCGAGGCCGACAACTCGGTCCTGTACGGGATCCGCACCATGGCCTCACTGCTCGGCATGGGAAGGCTCAAGGTCGCGTCCACGTGCACGAACCTGATCCGTGAGATGCCCTCGTATTCGTGGGATGACAAGGCGGCTGAGAAGGGCGAAGACAAGCCCGTGAAGGTCGCCGACCATTCCATTGACGCAGCCCGCTATTGCTGCGTCACCACCGAAACTTTCTGGTCCAACCGTGTGAGGAGATGACATGCCGTTGCCTGAGGCCTCCATGGTGTGGCCGCCTGAGAAGTTCGCTGACCTGTACTCGACCGTCCGTGTCAACGACGCCTGGTATTCCGGGAACGTTGATGTGTTGGCGGATGAGTACCGGAACCAGGATCGAATCCTCAACCGTCCTGCTCAGCTAGCGGGCGGCCTGGTGGGCGCTGCGGCCCGGATGTTCTGGGGCAAACCGACCGTGCAGGGTGAGGCTCGCACGAAGCTTCACGTCCCGGTGGCATCTGACTTGGCGACCACGTCCGCTGACCTGTTGTTCTCGGAGGCCCCGCGGATCTTGTTCCCGGATAGTGTGCCGAAGCAGGTGCGGTCACGGGTAGACGAGATCGTGAACACCCCGGCGATGCACTCCACTCTGCTGGAAGCATCAGAGGTTGCTGCCGCGCTGACTGGCGTGTTCCTCCGCCAAGTGTGGGACACGGACTTCGAGGATCACGTCATGGTGGACGTGGTGCACCCGGACAAGGCCGTCCCCGAGTGGCGTTGGGGTCGCCTGGCAGCGGTCACGTTCTGGACCGTGTTGGACGATGACGGGAAGCGCACGGTCCGGCACCTGGAACGCCACGAACCCGGCAGGATCCTCCACGGCCTCTACGTCGGTGAGACCGGCCAGTTAGGCCGACCCGTCCCGCTGACCGACCACCCGGCCACCGAGTACCTTGCCGACCTTGTCGACATGGAGGGTGGCCTGGACACGGGTGTGGACACACTCACTGCCGCGTACATCCCGAACATCAAGCCGTCTCGGCGTTGGCGGACGAACCTCGACCTCGCCCCGTATGGGCGCTCCGACTTCGAAGGCATCGAACCGCTCTTCGACGCACTCGACGAGGTTTACTCGGCATGGATGCGTGACATCAAGCTGGCGAAGGCCCGCCTCATCGTCCCGGACGGCCTCCTCGACTCGGCAGGCCGCGGGCAGGGTATGACGTTCGACGAGGACCGGGAGATCTTCACCGGCGCACCCATGGGCGGAAAGATGGCCGACGCTGGGATCATCGCCCAGCAGTTCGACATCCGTGTGGAGGAGCACAAGGCCACCGCCATGGAATTGTTGCGTGCGATCCTCCGTGCTGCCGGGTACTCCCTGTCGACGTTCGGTGACGACCCCATGGCCGTGTCCACGACGGCGACTGAGGTGAAGGCCCGTGAGCGCATGTCCGAGCGGACGCGGGATAAGAAGTCCCGCTACTGGGCCAGTGCGTTGGCGCCGTTCATCCGCACCCTGGTGAACGTGGACGCGACCGTGTTCGGCGGGCAGCAGGTCACCGAACTCCCCGAGGTGAAGTTCCAGGAGACCACACAGAAGGACCCCTTGGATTTGGCGCAGACCGCGAACCAGCTCCGGGCAGCGCAGGCCGCCTCAACGGAAACGCTGGTGCGGATGCAGCACCCGAACTGGGACCGCGACACCGTCAACGCCGAGATCGACCGCATCCACGCGGAGACCGGCATGGACGTCATCGACCCGACCACGCTGGGCCGCGTCGATACCCCCGAACCGGTAGATGAGCCGGACGAGGCGAAGGACATCAAGGCGCGTGCTGACGCGATGGGTGTCCTCATCCGATCCGGCGTGACCCCGGAGGCTGCGGCGAAGCGGGCGGGCCTGACCGGTGTGAAGTTCACAGGTGAGCGTCCGGTGACGCTGAGGCCGAAGGGCGAATAACCGTGAGGTGGTGGTGTTCTCGTGAAGTGGACGCCACCACCCACGACCCCGTTGGACGAGGTACTCGAGCAGATCACCCGTGACCTGGTCGCCGTGTTCGCGCTGGCGGAGGAGGACGTCCTCAAGGCCGTCGCGCTCGAGGCGAAGGCTGGCCTGTTCCCCGACGAGCTGACGCCAGCCGAGTTGGGACGCCTGCGCCGGCACGTGCAGGACATTGCCGACCGTGTCGCGACCGCGTCCCCGGAGCTCATTCAGCAGATCGTCGACAAGGCGGCCGAGGCGGGCATGGGTGTCGCGCTCACCCAGTTGGGCGCCCTGCCTGGGCTGCCTGGCCCGTTCCGGCGGGTCGGGCACGCGCAGGCCGTCATGGACGTCATCGGTGACCTGACCAACAGCATGGACGACGTCACCCGTCGCCTGCTGCGCTTCCCTGACGACCTCTACCGGCGGGCCATCGCCCAATCCACCACCCGCAACCTGTTGGTGGGGACGGGCCAGCAGCCCGCACAAGCAGCCGCGTGGCGGGCCCTCGTCCGCGACGGCGTCACCGGGTTCACCGACAAGGCGGGCCGACGCTGGAACCTCGCCACCTACACCGAGATGGCGTCCCGCACCGCAACGATCCGGGCGTACCGGGCGCAGAACGAACACACCATGCAAGCCAACGGCATCAACATGGTTCGCGTGGTCGGCGGCAACGACATGTGCCACCTCTGCGGACCCTGGGCCAACCGGACACTCTCCCTCGACGGAACACCCGCCGGTGACTACCCGATGCTGTCCGCCGTGGAAGACCGCATGGTCACCATGCACGTCGCCGGGACCATCGACCAAGCCCGAGATCAAGGCTGGGGACACCCGAACTGCAGGTGCACCACAGTCTGCGTCCTCCCCGGCGTGGAGCCCGCCATCCAAGGCCCCACCTACTCGCCGGACATGGAGCAGGAACGCGACCGTCTCCGCGCACTCGAACGCCGCGTGAGACGCCTCAAGCGTGAGGACCTCCTCGACAACGACCCCACCATCCGCAAGCGCATCGCCCAAACACAGGAGCAGATCCGCGAACACGTCGAAGCGACCGGCCTGAAACGCCAGCGCCGCCGCGAACAACTCAACCTCGGCCACCAACGCCGCTAGACGCGGCCCAACACCCAGGAGGTAACCCACCATGGCCACCACCCCGAAGATCGCCCACCACCTCGAGCAGCCTGCCTACATGCGCCACCCCGCCATGTCCTGGGCCCGCTACGTCGAAGGCCCTGGCGGAGCACCCGCCACGCCTGGCGCTGAAGGTGGTGACAGTGGTGATGGGACTCCGGCCCCGACAGGCGAGCAGCCCCCGGCGGACCCGGCCGGGCAGGCGCCGGCCACGCCCGAGGCCTCCACTGAACCCCCGTCCGCGCAGAAGGTGGAGGATCTGCCCGACTGGGCGCAGACCCTCGTGAAGGACCTCCGCGCCGAGAACGCCTCCGCCCGCACCAACGCCAAGGCCACGGCAGCGCAGGAGGCCCGCGACGCACTCACCCAGGAACTCGGCAAGGCACTCGGCCTAGTCAAGGACGACGCCGGCGCCCCCAGCGTGGAGGACCTCACCAACCAGGTCGCCACCGCGCAGGCCGCCTCCCGGCAGGCCGCCATCGAACTCGCCGTGTACCGCGGCGCAACCCAGCACGACGGAGACCCCGCCGCGCTCCTCGACTCCCGTGCCTTCCTGGCGAAGGTCACGGACCTCGACCCCTCTGCGAAGGACTTCGCCGACCAGATCGGTGAAGCCATCAAGAAGCAGGTCGACACCAACCCCAAGCTCAAGGTGAGCGGCCCGGCGCCCTCCCGCAGTGGTGGGGAACTCGGCGGAAAGCACGAACACCAGCCGGGGCAGTCCCCCGCTGAACTCGCAGCACTCATCCGCAAGACCCGCAACAACTACTGAGAAGGAGGGCCCATCATGGCTCACCAGTTCCTCAAGCCCGAGGTGATCGGCAACGCCGCCCTCGGCCTCATCAAGGACGAGGTTATCCTCCCCAACCTGGTCTACCGCGACGCGGAGACCCACTACCAGGGCCAGGTCGGCCCCCGCGGCGACACCGTCCAGATCCCCATCCGCGGATCCCTCGGCGACGCCCGCGAGCTCGCATGGCGCGACGCCTCCCGCCAGATCGTCACCGACGAAATCAAGGACGGCACCGTCTCCATCAAGCTCGACACCTACCTGTACAAGGCTGTCGGCCTGCTCCGTGAAGAGCAGACCCTCGACATCGCCGACTACGGTGCACAGGTCCTCTCCCCGATGACCAACTCCGTCGCCTACGGTGCTGAGAAGCGCATCGCCGCCGCCATCGAGGGTGCCCCCTACGTGGAGTCCATCGATCTGGTCGACGCCGAGCGTGGCACCTACAACGCCCTGGTGGACGCACGCAAGTTCCTCCGCAAGCACGGCGTCCCCCGCGACGGCCTCGTCGCCATCGCCGGTACTGAGGCTGTGGCCCGTGCGTTGAAGGATCCGACGCTGATCGACGCGAACCGTTCCGGCTCCGACTCGACGCTGCGTGAGGCCGCCATCGGCCGCATCGCCGGGTTCGACCTGTTCGAGTCCGACGTCATCGACGACGACTCCATCTACCTGTTCCACCCGACCGCGTTCCCGACCGTGTTCCGCGCCCCGGCACCGGCCCGCTCGGTCCCGTTCTCCGCGTCCGTGTCTGGTGGCGGCATCGCCATGTCCTACTGGGAGTCCCTGAACTCCCAGAACGACTCCGACCGCGCCTTCCTCGGCACGTTCTTCGGCGTGAACACGTACTCCGACCCGGTGGACGGCACCGACCCCACCGGGGACAAGGAGTTCGTGCGTGCGGTCCGCATCCAGGGCCCCAACGCTGAGGAGCCCCCGGCGGGGGAATGACAGACCTGGTCAGGGACACGTTCTGACGTGACCTTGGCCAGGCTGCTCCAACCATACGGAGGTGAGCATGCTGACCTACGCTGAACCGTCCGACCTGCCCGAGGGCCTGCAGACGGTGAATGGTGTGGACGCCCTACTGGGTGCCGCGTCGTTGATCGTGGACATGCTGGTTCGCGGTGCTGTGTACGACACGGACGATGATGGCCGGCCAACGGACACCCACCTGGTTCAGGTGTTCCGGGATGCCACGGTCATGCAGGTGGTGTGGGCTGACGAGACCGGTGGTGGCGCTTCTGGTGCTGCCCCGTCGCAGTTGGGTTCCCTCAAGTTCGACGCAACCACGGACGCGGATGGTGAGTCGGTGCCGCCTGGCGTGGCACCTGACGCTTACCGCCTCCTCCGTGTCGAGGGGCTAATCCACTCACGCGTGAGGGTGCCCTGATGCCCCCGCGGATCCCTTCCCGCCTCCTCCCCCACACTGTCGTCGTGCGGCCCTTCCTTGGTGCTGGGCCGTACGGCGACGTGTGGGGGCAGGCGGAGACCGTGAAGCGGGCGTTGGTGGAAGACAAGACGCAGGTGGTCCGGGATGCCGGGGCACGCGAAGTCACCTCCTCCACCACCGTGTACCTGGAACCACGGGAACTCCCTGCAGGCTCCGAGGTGACCGTGTGGCCGGGCACCCAGTGGGAGAAGAAACGGAAGGCCCTGGCGGTCTCCCACTTCGACCACCCTGGCGGCCTGTCCCACATGGTCGCCTACCTCGAATAGGAGGCGGCTATGGCGCTGACATGGAACGGGCCGAAAGTCACGCAGGCCGTGACAGCGGCGTCCATCCAAGGTCTCAATCAGGCCGCCGAATACGTGCGATCCCAAACGGTCCCACGCACCCCGCTCAGGGACGGCGACCTACGGAACAGCCTGACCGTCTCCGAAGCCACCACAGGCGACCCGGTGGCCGCCGTGTTCACGAACCTCCCCTACGCCATCCGGCAGCACGAGGAACTCGGGTACACGCACCGCGACGGGCAAGCGAAGTACCTCGAGGTGGCCGCCAACCAGGCACGGGAGAAGGTCTCTCAGATCGTGTCCACTGCCGTCAGGAGGGCCACCCAATGACCGTCACACCCCCTGCAGCCGAGTCCATGACCCTCGACCTTGTCGGCGGGTTCATCGGCCTCATGGTCCGGGCAGGCATCGGCACCTGGGACGACACCGGCAACGGCCTCTACAAGGCCGGGGACATGGGCATCGTCATCGGGACCATGCCGCAAACACCCGCCGACCTCATCAGTGTCACCCCCTACGTCGCGCAGGTCGACGTGGAACCCGACGTGGACGTGAGAGCCATACAGGTCCGCATCCGCACCGGGTCACGCGACCCCCGCCCAGCAATCGGCATCGTGGACAGGCTCCACGACACCCTCAACGGGCTCGGCCCAGTCACCCTCGGCGGCTGGAACGTCCCACTCATCTGGCGAAACAGCCTGATGGACCTCGGCCTCGACACCTCCGACAGGTACGAGATCACCGACAACTACTACCTCTACGTAGACAAGGAGCCACACCATGGCTGACGCACTTGCTTCCAAGCTGGCCCGACGGTTCGCCGTCGAGGTCAAGCCCTCCGGCGCCGAAGATACCGCATGGGTCCGCGTCAAGGGCATCAACTCCCTGACCCCCAACCTCGAGCAGAACTTCGAGGACTCCACCGACTTCGACAACGACGGCTGGACCTCGTCCGAGAAGACCTCGCAGGGCTGGTCCCTGGCCCTGGGTCTCATCGAGAAGGTCGGGCAGACCGACCGCATCCAGGATCCCGGACAGCGGATCCTCGAGCAGACCCAGGACAAGTTCGGCGGCGAAGGCTTCGTCGACGTGCGCTGGGGCGAGCGTGAAGGCGACGTCGCCTACACCGGCAACGCTGCCGTGCAGTGGGAGCCGCAGGGTGGCGGCGTAACCGACCTGTCCTCCGTGAACGTGACTCTGACCGGCAACGGCAAGCGCCTCCCCCTGTCTCCGAACCCGTTCGACACGGGCGACTCCGGCGACGGCGAGAACGCTGGCGGCGGCTCGGGGGAATGACGGACCGCGTCCTCGCCACCATCTGAGTGGCGGGGACGCGGCTGCCCCGCAACCACGCACGAACTGACTGAAAGGAGTCCGTCATGGCATGGACTACCCCGCTTCCCAAGGACGCCGTCCTCGGCGACACCGGGCACCCTGACCTGCACAACCAGGTCAAGGCAAATATCGAAGAGCTGCGCACCGCGGTGGATGCGATCCCGGCCCCGACTGCCGCGCCGACCGCTGACACCCTCAGTGGTGCGACCGCTGTCGGCAAGTCGGTGTTGAAGGCTGCCAATGCCGGTGATGCCCGTACCGCGATCGGTGCTGGCACGTCGAACCTGGCGTTGGGGACCACCGCGTCGACCGCGATGGCTGGCAACACGTCGATCCCGTCGATCCCTGCGGCTCTGTCCGCTGCGGATGCTCAGGCTGGCACGGCGACCGCTGGCCGACTCATCACCGCAAAGGTTTTGGCCGACGAGATCGACCGTCGCGTCGCCGCAGCCATCGCCGCCATCCCCGCAGGCTAACCCGCCTGCCAACTGACCGGCCCCGTGGCCTGTGCCCTGGTGGGTGCACAGGCCACGGGGCCAACCCAACCCACCACCACAAAGGAGCGCCATCATGGCCTTCAACGCATACCAGGCCTTCCAAGGCCCCATCGAACTCCCCATCGGCGGCAAGACGTACACGCTGCCGTCCGTGTCCGCGGCCGTGGGTGTCCGCGTCACCCTCATCGCCGAACGATCCTCCGAAGTTCTCACCATCGCCGCACGCAACGAGGAAGCCCGCGCCAAGGCCGCAGCCAACGGCGAACCAGAACCAGAGCTCGAGGAAGTCCCCGACTTCGAGATTGAGGGAGTCGACAAAATCGAAGACCTCAACAAGGAGTTGCTCGGCCCCGTCTACGACAAGATGGTCGCAGACGGCGTCTCCTACGATGCACTCTTCATGGCCGGCCAAGTCGCAACCCACGACTTCCTGTACGGGCGCGCCGCAGCCGAGGCGTACTGGAACTCCGGTGGCGACCCAAAAGCAGTAGCGGAGACGCTCCCAGCGGCGAACGTTTTCAGTCAGAGTACGGGCGCGGAGAATACGACCCCGACACAGGCCTCTACGAGTGGTACGAAGCCCCGACCGAAGAAGTCGAACAGCTAAACGGCTCCCATCCCACGATCACGTACACGCAGATCGTGGATGAGTGGCGGCTCCTTGAAGGCGCCTTCACCGCCACATTTGGTCTGGTGCTTGAGGACGAGTTCCCTCGCCGCTCCTGGCGGTGGTTCACCACGCATGTGAACACGCTCATCAACACGGACAACGCGTTCTCGCGTGCCCTGACACCCCCGGAGACGGGGGAACCCGAAACCGAATAACGGAGGTCCACTGCCATGGCCATGACTGCTGCCGAACTCGTCGCCTACCTCCGCCTCGACTCCCGCGGGTTCACGAAGGACATGCAGGCCGCCGAACGCACCATGCGGTCATCGGACGGGAAGTTCCGTGACTGGGCGAAGGGCATGGGGCAGACCGCCGCGGAGACCGTCACCGGTGGCGCTGCGGCGACCACGGCCCTGGCCACGAGCGTGTTCAAGACTGGCGCCGAGTACAACACGCTGCAGCAGTCCTCCCGTGCCGCCCTGAAAACGATCATGGGTGGCGGCGAGCAAGCCAACAAGCAGATGGACAAGTTGGACGCGTTCGCTAAGAACTCCCCGTTCTCCAAGGCCACGTTCATCAAGGCGCAGCAGCAGCTCCTCGGCTTCGGGATGACCGCGAAGGACGTTGTCCCCACCCTGGATGCGATCCAGAACGCTGTCGCCGCGACCGGTGGATCCAACGAGGACATCGCCGAAATCTCCACCGTCCTGGCCCAGGTGACGGGTACCGGCAAGATCACCGCCGAAACCCTCAACCAGCTCGGATACCGGGGCATCAACGCCGCCGACATCATCGGCAAGGAGATGGGCAAGTCCGGCAACCAGATCCGCGAGTCCATCACGAAGGGCACCCTGGACGCCGATAAGGCCATGTCCGCGCTCACCACTGGCATGACCAAGCGGTTCGGTGGCGCCGCAGCCGGGGTAAAGGAGACCATGACCGGTGCTGCGGACCGTGTGAAGGCGGCGTTCCGTGACGTCGGCTCCCACCTGGCTGCCCCGTTCGTGGACCCCAAGGGTGGCGGCATGGCTGTCACCTGGTTCAACCAGTTCGCTGACGTTGTCCGTGCGGTGGAGAAGAAGGTCAAGCCGACCGTCGACATGCTCATGGGCCGCTTCAACCCGGCCTTCCAGAAGGTGTCTGCGGTCCTGTTGGATGCGAAGGACGCGGTGAACGCGTTCGACCTCCGCGACCTGGACAAGGCGTTGGACAAGGTTGGGCAGTACGCTCCGGCTATCGCTGCGGTGTCTGGTGCGCTGTTCACGTTGGGCACGAAGAACATTCCCGTGATTGGTGGGCTGGCGTCCGCGCTGGGCCCGATCCCTGCCGCGCTCGCAGCCGCCTCTGCCGCGTCCCCGGAGATGCGTGCCGCCCTCGGCGACCTCATGGAAGCGCTCAAGCCGCTCATCCCCGTCCTGGTGGACCTTGCTGAGGACTCCATGGGTGTGTTCACCACGGCGGTGGAGGGTGCCGCAGGCATCCTGGAAGCCATCGTCGGTGTCGTTGGTCCCACTGTGGAGGCGTTCAACGGTCTCCCCGACCCTGTGAAGAAGACCACGCTGGCGATCCTCGGGTTCGTGGCTGTGCAGAAACTGTTCCCAGGCTTCACGACCGCTTTCGGGCGCATGGGGTCCGGCGTCCTTGGGCATCTCAAGGGTATGGGCGACAAGATCGGTGCCGTCCCTGGTGCTTTCCGCGACTGGAAGGGTGCCGTCTCCGGCGCTACCGGATCGTTGGGCGACTTCCGTTCCGCGACGTCACTGACCGTTGGCGCGATCGGCAATGGTGCCCGGAAGGGCCTTATGGGTGCCGTGGGCGGCCTCACGTCCTTCCTTGGCGGACCCTGGGGCATCGCACTCATGGCCGCAGGCACAGCCCTCACACTGTGGGCGAAGCAGCAGCAGGAAGCGAAGCAGCGCGTCCAGGAGATCACAGACTCGCTGGACGAGCAGACCGGTGCGATCACCGAGCAGACCCGATCTGTCACAGCGAAGCACATCGCGGACGCCATCGGCGCGGACAACATGAAGGAATGGGGCGTGTCCGCAGTGGACGCGACCCTCGCCGCCGAGGGCAACGCCGACGCGATGGAACGCGTCATGAAGGCCACCGAAGGGCAAGGGTCCGCGGTGGGTTTCTGGACCGGCATGTGGAACGGCGCCACCAATCAGCAGGACAAGAATGTCACTGTTCAGACGAAGGTCCGCGAAGCGATCGAAGCCACCGGCGCGGAGATCAAGAAGGGCAAGGAAGACAAGCAGGCCTTCATCGACGCGGACAAGGCCGCAGCAGATGCCACGTCTGAGGCGGAGCGCGCCCAGATCAAGTTCAAGGAAGCCCTGATCGCGGCTGGGGATGCAACGAAGACGGCGGAGGACCGCGCCAACTCGTTGAAGACCGCCTTGGACATCCTCAAGGGCGGGACCGTCCCTGTGGAGGAGGCGCAGCGCGGCGCAGCGGCGTCCGCACGCAGCCTCGCCGGATTCTTCCGCGAGGGCAAGGCCGAGTCCAACAACTTCCTGAACGGGCTGATCAACCTCAAGGACGGCACCATTGCCCAGTCCGACGCAGGCGACCGGCTGACCGGACTGTTGGACACGCAGCGAACCAAAATGCTGCAGGCCACGCAGGCGGCCTACGACAACGCTGGCGGCAACAAGAACGCCGCAGAAGCAACTGCCGCAGCCAAGGCCGAGTACAACCGTCAGTCTGCCGCACTGCAAAAGGTCTACAAGAAAGCTGGCCTCTCCAAGGAGCAGATCGACGCGCTCAACAAGAAGTACCTCGACACGCCCGAATCCGTCATCACGAACATCGCGTTGTCTGGCAAGGGCGAGTTCGAGGATGACGTCGATTACCTGACCCGCACCCGACAGATCCTCTTCCAGGCGACCCTCAAGCCGGGTTCGTTCATGGCGGACGTGCAGGGCCTCATCAACCAGTCCACTGGTGCGGTGAAGCGTGCGGAGAAAGGCCGAGGTTGGGGCGTGTTCAAGCCCGGCTACGGCGGCACGCCGAACTACTTCGGCGGCATCGACGTGAAGGGTATGGCCGCTGGTGGTGTCACAGGGTCCAGTATGTCTGTGGCCCAGATGGTGAAGCCCGGCGACATCCGCTTCGCAGGGGACCGCTCCGACGTCGATGAAGCCTGGATCCCGTTGGACGGTTCCAAGCGGTCCTGGAAGATCCTCTCCGAAGCACTCAAGCGCATGCCCGGCCAAGGCATGGCAGCCGGTGGTGTCACCACTGGTGGGAAGACTGCCGGTAAGGGCGTCGCCGCGACCGTCACCCCGCCGAAGGTTGATGGCGTGGAAGCGCCGGACACCGCGCTGCTCACGGACACATGGCAGGACGCCATGCTACGGATGCTGACCTCCACCGAGACAGCATTCCAGAACATCCAGGACGACACCGCCACCGGTACGACCGCAGCAACCACGGCCACCCAAACCGCCGGCAACGCCCAGGTGAAGTCCACGAAGACCTCGCAGGCATCACAGACGGCCACCACGAAAGCGCACAACCAGGCCAGGGTAAAGTCCACCAAGACAGCCACCGGGCAAGAGGCCGCGGCAACCCGCACGGCCATGACGACCATGGACCGGCAGGTCGGGTCCTCACTGTCACACATGCGGTCAGTGAACTCGACCATGTGGGCGACCATGGCGGCCACCACGCGCAAATCCTCCGAAGGCATGCGGGCCAAAGCCACCGGCCAGTTCTCCGCCATGGCCAGGGAACTCGAGTCAACCCGGTCCGGCCCTCTGGCGTCCACGTTCTCCGCCCTGTCGGAGACGCTGCGGGACCGGATGCCTGCCGCATTCCGTGCAGGTAAGGAATCCTCCGCGACCGCGTTCGCAGGCCTCGGTCCGGCAGCCAAGGATCCTGTCTCCTACATCGTGAACACGGTGTACAACTCCGGCATCCGCGGGGTCTGGAACAAGGTCGCCAACGAGTTCGACAAGAAGAACACGCTCCCCGAGTACCACCCGTCAGGGTTCTACACGGGCGGCTACACCGGTGACGGCGGGAAGTACCAGAAGGCGGGCGACGTCCACGCGGGCGAGTACGTGTTCCGGCAGGAAGCCACCCGCAAGCTCCGCAAGACGTACGGGCTCTCCGGCCTGGACCACATGAATCGGACCGGTGAACTCCCCGGCTACTCGGACGGCGGATTCGTGCGACCCGTCCGTGGCGGATCGTTCTCGTCTCCATTCGGTGTGGCACGTGCTGGCGGCAAGCATATGGGTCAGGACATTGCGCTCGGTGCTGGCAACCCTATCGTTGCTGCCTTGTCCGGTGTCGTGAAGGCTGCAGGATGGAACGCTGTTCCCGGACGCTCCGGAATCGGTGCGCTGCTGGGCCACGCGAAGAACCAGAACACCTACTACGGGCACATGTCCAAGATCTTCGTGGACAAGGGCGACAAGGTGAAGGCAGGCCAACGCATCGGCCTAGTCGGATCCACCGGCAACTCTACCGGACCACACCTGCACTTCGAGTTCTGGAACGGCAACTCCAACTGGAAGTCCCCCATCAACCCGGCCTCCCTCCTTCGTGGCGGGAAACTCCCCAAGGGTGGCGCGGCTGGCGGGTACGACCTCGGTGACCTGTTCGTGGACCCGGAAACGTACACGAAGCCATTGGAAGCGTTGAAGGAGAAGCTGGCCGGTGCTGGCGCTGGGCCGTGGGCGACCATGGCGCAGGGTGTCGGCAAGAAGATGATCGACACGATGACCGGGTGGATCACCGACAACATAGACTCCGCTGGCGGTGCTGGCGGGTCCATGGGTTCCCCGGACGGTGCCGGTGTTTCCCGGTGGCGTGGCCAGGTGAAGAAGGCGCTGGCAGCGAACGGGCTCCCCACCACTGGCCCGTACGTGAACGCGTGGATGCGGCAGATCAAAACCGAGTCTGGCGGAAACCCTCGTGCTGTTGGCGGCACGGACGGTCTAGCCGACGGTCGGGCGACTGGCCTGCTGCAGACGAAGCCTGGCACGTTTCGGGCGCACGCGTTCCCTGGTCACAAGGACATCTTCAACGGCTACGACAACATGCTCGCCGCGATGCGGTACGCCAAGGGCCGCTACCCGAACATGCTCTCGGTGATCGGCCACGGTCACGGGTACAAGTCGGGCACGTCCAACGCCGCACCCGGCTACCACTGGGTAGGTGAGCAGGGGCCAGAGCTGATGCGGTTCAAGGGTGGGGAAACCATCCGGAACAACAACCGTTCCCGGACCATCGCGGCCACCCAGTCGAAGCTCACCCGCGGCGACGCCAAGTTGATCGCCCGAGAGCTCGCTTCGGCGATCCCGGCTGGTGGCGACCGGTACACGATCAACGCCCAACGCGACAGTGGTGCAACGGAGATCGCTGACGCGATCCGGTTCCGCACCCTGCAAACGAGACGGAGGTAAGGGCCACATGATGATCAGGTTCGGGGGTGTCACCATTGGTGGTGGCGCCCCACTCCGCCTCAAGACGTGGGAGCCACCAGTCACGGAGCTCCGCACCGACTATCAGGAACGCCTCAACCGTGACGGACTCCTCGCTTCCCGCGACTGGTTAGGTTCCGCGAACTGGCAGTTCACGGTCCGGGTGAAGAAGGAAGGTCTGGCGGCCGCTCTGGCGGAGGCGGCCCGACTTGAGAACGCGTGGAAGAAGGCGTCCATGCGCGACTCCACCACGGCGGCACCGTTGGACTATTCGTTCGACGGGGTCGCATGGCAGCGGGTCTATGGCCGGCCTGCGGCGTTCGCTGGGATCACCCCGGACTTCGTCGCATCCCTCGGCCTGGGTTTGTTGGATCTGCAGTTCACCCAGTTGGATCCCCGGCACTACAGTGCCGCCGAGCATCAGGCGGTGATTCCGGTGGCGCCTGCGTCGTATGGCGGGATTATTGCCCCGTTGGTGGCGCCGATTACGACGGTGGCCTCTGGTGTGCCGCGTGCTGGGTCGATTGATAATGCGGGTGATTTGCCGTCTCCGGCGCGGGTGGTGTTCAAGGGGCCGTGTAGGAATCCGGTGTTGACGACGGATGCGGGTTACAAGATCGGCTACGTGGGCAGTATCGCTTACGACCAGACGGTGACCCTGTCCGCGTGGGATTCGACGGTGATCAAGTCCCCGCCGCGTGCATCGGTGGCCGGTGATCTGGACCGGCGTACCCGGTTGTCCCGGCTCGTGGTCCCCGCCGGTCACAGCGAATGGTATTTCGAGGCGACCGACCAGACGGGCACCGCTACGGCGACCGTGTACTGGCGGGACTCGTTCACAGCAATGCAGCACTAACGACAGGAGCAACAGCATGGAAGTCCACGGCTATTTCACGAACGAAGCTGTCGAGCAGATCCGGGCCATCGTCCGCGAGGAACTGGCCGCGCAAGCTGAGCGCGAGAAGGCCGAGCGGGAGCGCAAGCCCGGGGAGCTGGTGCCGGTGGTCAAGGCCCTGGCAGAGAGCCTCGCCGAGTACGAGCGCATCTCGGTATCAATCCTGATGACTGGCAGCGAGGAGTAAGCACATGGCAATGGATAATGTCCCGTGGCTGGTGGAAGAGGCCGGGGTAGCGCACCCCTCAAGCTCGGCTAGGACGTTGGCGTGGGCGGCGACTGGTGGGCAGCGCGGCGTCATCGGGTCCGCATCAATGGCCGTGGTGCCGACGAGTGTGCCTGGCCCGAATGTGATGGTGAAGGCCGGTGGCGCGGTCATCCCGTCCACGTATGCGGGCGCGAAGCAGGAAACGTATATCGTGCGGAATCGCACGGCGACCACCCTCCCGATCGCGGCGACTGGTTCTGCTGGTGGGCGCACGGATGCGATCATCGCCCGCATCGACGACACGGGCATGACGGGTGTGCACCCGGACGATGTGCAAGCGTACGACTACGCCAAGGTGGAGGTCATTCAGGGTGTGTCGGCTGGGGTCACGGACGTGGACCAGTTGGGCCTCGCGTACCCGGCGGTGCTGTTGGCGAAGGTGAAGCTTCCCGCGTCCACGGGCACGGTCACCGCCGCGATGATCACGGACCTGCGGAAGATCGCGTTGGCGCGTGAGGAAACCGTGCAGTACCCGCGCCCGCTGGTGAAGGGCGACAACACGGGCAACGACCTGGTGCTGACGTCCACGCAGTCGTATCCGAAGGGCGAGTGGTGGCCGAACACGGGCGGCGAGGATGACGACGGCCTGCAGTACGTGGACTGCCCGCGGTGGGCGACCCGCATGCAGATCCGGGCCGAGTGGTTGTCGGTGAAGATGCCGAAGGGTTCCTCGTGGGGGTCGGTGTGGGTGTCGTGGGGGCCTGGCGCTGGTTCGTCTACGCCTACCCGGTCTACGCAGGCTTTCCGGTGGGATGCTGATTCGGCGTCGTCGCAGCGCGTCACACTGACGGTGGTGGACGAGGTCTATATTCCCGCCGCGCTGAGGGGTACCCGTATCGCGTTTGTTCTCAGGGGTAACCGGATGCCGGTCGCGAATGAGATCATCGCGGCCCCGTTCTTGGATGCGGTGTCGGGCATCAACCTTGAGGTGAGGTTTTTGGAGCGCCCGGACACCGACGACCAGGCCGACTAGGAGGCGTGATGCGTGTTCATCTTGGACGCCCGTTGTCTGGGTTGTGGCTGGATCATGAGGTGCCGGTGCTGAGCGTGGAGACCACGGAGACGTTGAACGGCCCCGGCTCGATCACGGTCACGGTCCCCTCCGACTACCACCGCCGAAAGGCCACGGACGGGCACACGTTCATCCATGAGTGGGGATCCATCCTCGTGGTGGAGGACGACCAGGACCGCATCATTGCGACCGGCCTGGTGGACCAGGTGACGCCGGGCGACACGGTGACGACGGTGGAAGCGGGCGGCATCAGCATGGTGCTGACCGGCTGCCCGTACAAGGGCAAGTCCCGCAGCCTGATCAACGCGCCGGTGGCGAACGTGGCCCGCGTCCTGGTGGAGGACTATCAGGGTTATGAGGCGTCCGCGCTCGGCATCACCGTGGTCGGGTCAGTTCCGGGCGTGACGGTGGGTGTGGACGCGTCCGCGAAGTGGAAGGAAGCCAATGCCCGCTACGTCCAGGCGCGGAAGGCGTTGGAGTACGCGAAGAAGCGGCAGGCGGACCAGGACGCACGGGTCAAGTCGCTGTGGGTGTCGATCTTTCACCAGTGTGGCATGTCCAAGATCGGGAAGATCCGCAAACGCAAGAGCGCACCAACCACTGAACTGAAGACGACCGTGTGGATGGACACCTCGACGACCTCGAGGACGTTGAAGTCGTACAACAGCAAGTCTAAGGCGTGGGTGTCCCGTCCTACCGCGACCACGACCTATGGGCAGTGGGAGGCGGCGAAGCGTGTCCTGGCGAAGCTTAAGAGCCTCACGCGGGTGGAGAAGACCGCAGCCGACAAGACCAAGGAATGGTTGGACGCACGCAGCGAGGAGGCTGCGCAGCCGTTCTTGTTGAACTGGTGGGACACGCAGGACATGTCCAGTGTGCTCGGTGATCTGGTGACGGCTGGTGCCGAATGGGTGGAGGAATCCGCCTGGGACGGGCAAGACATCAAGCACTCGATCCGGTTCCGCAAGCCCGGACAAGTCCGCCGCGACGACCTCCGATTCGAGGTCGGCGTGAACATTCAGGACCGCCCGGAAGTCGGTTGGGCCGATCCGTACACGGGCGTGTTCGTCCTCGGTGCAGGTGAGGGCTCGAAGACGGTCCACGCGTCCTCTGGGTGGGATGCGGGGGGCCGTGTTCGCCGCGTGAAAGTGGTGTCGGATCAGGATCAGAAGTCCACGGCAGCGGTGCAGAAGCTTGCGGCGTCGGAGCTGGCGAAGATCAAGAAACAGACCGGCGTCACCATCACCTCGATTACCGTCACGGATCACCCTTTCGCCCGCTGGCAGTCCTACGGGGTTGGCGACATTATCCGTGTGATTGGCCCGGTTCAGGGTGTGGGCGATGTGGACGTGTGGTGCCGCATCACCGAACGCACGATGACGGGGAGCACGGACAAGGTGACACTGACTTTGGAGGCGACAGAATGACCGAGCAGCGACGCGACCTGAGGGCGGTGGAGTACTTCGTCAACGAGGTCGCCACTCTCAAGACTGAGGTCCGCAAACTCCAGAGGGCGGCACGGCTGGGCAACGCGGCCATCGACGCGGGCAGCCTGACGATGAAGGATCAGGACGGGAACCCGGTGGCCGTGTGGGACACGACCGGTGGCGCCCTGTCGGTCACGTATCCGTCCGGCCCGACCCCCGCCACCCCGACCGCACCGGCTGTGGTTGGTGTGTCTGGTGGTGTGGTGGTGCAGTGGGACGGCACCTACTCGGGCGAGCAAGCCGCGCCAACGGACTTGGCCGGGGTACACGTGTACGCGCAGCCCGCGACGGGTGTGGTGTCCGATGATGAGGATGACCCCGTGGACCCCGACCTCGTAGACGAGGACTGGGCCCCTGACCTATCCACCCTGGTGGGGACGACCCGACCCGACGGCGGGACTGTGTCCGCGAACGTGGACCCCGGCGAATACGAGGTGCGCCTCGTCGCCGTGACGCTGGCTGGCGTGCAGTCGGAACCGACCGCACCAGTCACGGTGACGGTCCCGGCGATCCTGGACGACCCAGAAGTAGACGCCGCCCTAGTGGAGCTGGACCAGCAGCTTGCAGACGCAGCCGTGGATTTGGCTCGCGTCTCCGGGCTGTACACCACGTCCACGGACGCACCAACGGCAGCCGACGGGGTGGACAAGCCCGACGGCGCCTGGTGGGTCCAGTTGGACGGCACAGGCGCGCAGGTCGCAACGTGGGCATGGTCAGAAGCAACCGGGGCATGGGTGAAAGCACCACTTACGCCCGAGCAGATCCCCGCGTTGGACGTCGGGAAACTGGTGGCATCATCCGCAACCGTAGACACGGCGGTGATCAACAAGATTTGGGCGGGCATCCTCACCGTACGCAACATCATCGCCGACGCCATCAACGGTAAGACGATCACAGGTACCACGATCTTTGGTGGCCTAGTTCGGGGTGCGACGTTCGCGCTCACTGGGGCAGGTACCGCACCGGGCGAAGACGACAGCGACGACTCCGGTGATGACGGCAACGCCAACACTGGCGGGTCCAGCACGACCGACCCGACCGCCCTGGACGATCTCGGCGTCATCATCACCAACAACGCAGATGGCCCCTTCATTGGCTTCACGACGTCACGCCAGGGTGGGGCGGTGGACGGCAAGCTCGGGTCAATCCGGGCCGTAGACGGCGACACGTCGAATCCGGACAACAATATCCCGTATAACCGGCCTGCCATCGTGATCCGACCACCAGCAGACGCCACCTACAAGAACAAGTCCCCGTTGATCCTGGTCGCTGGCCCGTCAGGGTCGAAAGGCATCCTCGACGTGGGCACGCACATGGTCCTACGCGGCGAAGTCCTATCGTTCAAAGGCGGCACCACCAGTGGCCTCACCAACCTGGTGAACATTCGCGTGCTCAACCGCGACACATCATCCATCCCGAACGTGGCCGACCGCGCCACGATCATCTCCCAGGGCGTATACAACCGCTCCTACACGGCAACCGCGAACATGATCGTGACACCCAACGGTGCCATCGGGCGCGCCACATCACTATCCGAGTTCAAGCTCGACGTGGAGCCTCTACCCCCGGAACAGGTTGACGCGCTCCTGAACGTCACACCGGTGTGGTGGTTTGACCGTACCGAGTCCGAACAAATGGCCCGATGGACGGAAGCCCACGCCAGACACGACGGGTCATGCGACCACGTGGAAGACGTCCCCTACTCCGTGCGGCGTATCCCCGGCGTGACCGTGGAAGACGCACGCGCAAAGGGTGCAACGTCGTTCATCACGCAGGACGAGAACGGCAACGATGCCGGGTTTGCTTACGACCGCGCCGGAGTCGCACTGCTCGGTGTCGTCAAAGAGCTGCGGGAGACCGTGGCATCGCAGGCCGACCTGATCGCCGACCTCACCGAACGGCTCGAAGCCCTCGAAGCGAAGGAGTAACTCATGAGTAGCATCCCCACAGCGGACGACCTCACCGGCTGGGACCAGGACGATCTGACCGGTCTGGCCGCGCTCATCAGCGCCGAACAGTCCCGACGCCAAGCCGCCGCACGGTACGCGCAGCAGCAGGAACAGGCCCTCACGCAGGCCCGCCTGGACGGTATCGCGCCCACGCCGGTGGATGGTGCCGCCTGGGTGCAACCCATGAGTGCGCTCGACGCATACAAGACCGGTGACATCGTCACCCATGACGGCATCCGGTGGGCGTCACTCACCACGCCGAACGTCTGGACGCCCGGCGTGTCTGGGTGGCGTGGTATCGGGTACGTAGACGGCGGCGACGACGACAGCCCGGGCACCGATCAGCCGATGGAGTACGTGCAACCCACCGGCTCCCACGACGCCTACAAAACCGGCGACCAAGTCACCTACGAGGGCAAGGTGTTCGAGGCGGTCATGGACGGAGTCGTCTGGTCCCCATCCGCCTACCCCGCCGCGTGGAAGCCGGTGGCGTGATGAAACCTCACTGGATCAAGCGTGCGTGGGGCGCGGTGCGTGAGCCTCGGGTCATCACGATCCAGGTGGCAGCACTGTATCTGCTGCTGGGGACGGCTGGCCTGTCCGCGATCATCAACCCCCCGAACTCGGTGGACGGGCCGCTAGGTCCGGCGTACTCGGTGATCTGGGCGTGGTCGATGATGCTGGGCGGGTACGGTGCCGCCGCTTTTACACCCTCTGGTGCGTGGCTGTGGGAGCGGCCCCTACTGATCCTCGTGACGGGTGCGGTGTCCCTGTACCTGTACACGATCATCTCCCAGGCCATCTCCATGTCCGGGACGGGCAACCGGTGGCCGCAAGCGTTGGTGGTGTCGGCCCTGCTGCTGTGGCTTCTCATCCGCTTACAACGCATCTTGCGGGAGCCGTACGAGCCTGGCCGCTAGGAGGTCACCTGTGGAAGAAAACCCCTGGGTGAACCTGCTGGGCATCATCTTCGGCTCGACGACTGTCGGCGTGGCCGTGAACTCGGGCATCCAGAAACTCTCCGGCCGCGCCGAGGCCCGACGCCTCCGCAACCGCGAGATTGCTGAGGCCGCCGCAGAGCAACGCGCAACCGTGGATCGAGCCGAGGACCGCGAGGACTACGAACGCAGATGGCGGCAGATCATCGAATCCGAGAACGCCTCCCTCCGCGTCCAACTGATCCACGCAGGCGGCACACCACCACCACCCCCCGACATCCTCAAACTACTCGGCCCCCGACCATAGGTCAGGGGCCTTTCTCATGCCCAAGGAGGGCAGACATGGCCTGGTACTCCAAGGCATTGAAGAAGAAGATCACCCGGAACTACACGGCCACGAAGACCACGAAGACGTGCATCATCCTGCACACGGCCGCGTCCAATGGTGACTCATTGCACGCCTGGTTCTCCAACCCGTCGGCAGCTGCGTCCTCGCACTTCTACGTGCGCAAGTCCGGCGTGGTGGAACAGTACGTGGACACCGCCCAGGTTTCGTGGGCGTCCGGCGCCGCGAACTCTCGGTCGATCAGCATCGAGACGGAGGGCCTCGGTGACGAGGCTTGGACCACCGCGCAGGTGACCGCCCTGATCGCGTTGTGCCAGTGGATCATCAAGAAGCACCCCGGCATCCCGACCCGGCAGATGGACTCGTCCTCCGCCACGGACAAGGGCATCGGCTGGCACCGCCTCGGATGCGACGGGAATTTCCCGGAGACGGGGATCCTCCGTGGCCGCAACCAACGTGGCAAGGGTGAGTCCTGGTCCAAGGCCTACGGGAAGGTCTGCCCTGGCGATGACCGCATCAAGCAGGTACCCGCCATCGTCGCCGCCGTGGGTGGCCGCAAGGTCAAAGTGGCCAAGGCCAAGCCCGCGACCGCGCCGCGCATGGTGTCGCCGGTGGTCGGGTACCTGACCATGCCCTGGCACGGGTACGCCAACCACGCGGGCATGGACATCGGCGTCAACGGGGTCGTGGGCCGCGAGGTTCGCGCCGCGTTCGCTGGCGTCGTCACCGAGGCCGTCTCGTGGGCCAAGCACGGCAACAAGCAGAGCACGTGGGCGCCGGGCCGCACCGGTAATGGGGTCAAGGTCCAGAACGCGGACGGGGAGGCGCAGGGCTACAACCACATCACGCCCTGCGTGAAGGTCGGGCAGCGCGTCAAGGCCGGTGACGTGATCGGGCACACCGACACCAGCGGGCAGCAGTCCGGCCCCCACCTGCACTTCGAGTGCTGGGCCGACGCCAACAACCACCTATCCAACTACGACCCCCAAAGGTGCTTCGACAAGTACGGGGTCCTGGTCGGTTCGGCGCCCATTATCTCCGAAGTATCGACCACCATAACCAACCCGCCGACCATCCAGAAGGACAACGACATGAAGCTTGCAGCATCCCGCACCCGTACCAAAGACCAGACCGTCGGGGCGGGCAAGACCAAGACCATCAAGCTCACCGACAAGAACGCCATCAGCCTCGGCCTCACCACCAAGGGCACCCAGTTCCGTGCCGACGCCGTCGTACACGTCCAGGGCCTCCCCGGCGACGAGGCCGTGGACCTGCGATGGATCGTCGTGGACTACGCCAAGAACGGCTCCAAGATCGTGCGCTACTACCCCGCCGAACGTGTCATCGGTGCTTCCGGGATCAGCACTGTTACCGGGCACCCGTCCGTCACCTCCGCGACCCCGTGGACTGTCGCCGCCGGCCACACCCTCCGCATCCGCCTGCAAGCCACCAACCGGTCCAAGCGCAACGTCACCATCAGCCAGGTGCGCTCCACCTACGAGAAGAACTGAGGCCCCACCATGCCCACCCAGTACCCCGCATTCCTGCGAACCTACGTGCCCCTGGCCATCGCTGCTGTCGTCGGCTGGCTCGCCACCCTCGGCATCAACGTGTCCGACGACGCACAGACCGCACTCGCCATCGGCATCGGCGGCGTCGCCTCCGCAGCCTGGTACACGCTCATCCGCTGGGCCGAAAAGCGCTGGCCCTGGCTCGGGGCACTCATCGGATCCGCTCAGACCCCAGACGGGTACTCCCGTGGTGTCTCCGACCCGTACGCCACCCAGGCCACACCCGGCCATGTCGGCGACGAGGACGAGGGAGAGCTGACCGACGACCTCGACGACACCGACGTAGACGACACCACCGCAGCGGGTGACGAGGGCGACGAGCAGGAGATCACCGACGACCTCGACGACGAAGAGGACAGCGACACCTAC
>NZ_JALAGT010000183.1 GCF_022712295.1 Galactobacter sp. | reverse complement strand
CTCACGTGTTACTCACCCGTTCGCCACTCCTCCACCCCCAGCAAGCTAGGGGCTTCGGCGGTCGGCTTGCATGTGTTAAGCACGCCGCCAGCGTTCATCCTGAGCCAGGATCAAACTCTCCGCAAAAAAATTACAGACACCAACCAACCCCAACGGGAAAACATTGAAAGGTCGGTCAGCTATCCAATCCATAGCATCACACCCACACACCACCACAGGGGCGGCAATGCGCAGGCAATAACACCAAACACCAACCCCAAAAACGAGGCCAGCAAAATAAATTTGGTATCAACAAACTTGGCACACTATTGAGTTCTCAAACAACGGACACTTTCGATCCCGAACCTCTTCGAAGGAAGTTCTTCGCTCGAAAGCGCTGAATCAGTTTACATCATCTCCCGGCCGGTTTGCAAATCGGTGTTTCCATCGATTCTTCAACCTTGCCCTGCTGCGACTGATTCAGACGCAACAGATCCATTAACAATGAAGTAAATGGAGGTGATGGCCACGGTTTCTGCCGGCCCGAAGGACTCAAGCAGCGCAACCGCAGCGAGATACAAGCCTACACCATGATTCGCCGACCATGCAAATAAGGCCCTGGTAGGCCCCCATCCCGCGTGGATGGGAGGCCTTCCAGGGCCTCAAGTTCCGCATGATTCCGGCGTTCTCACCGTCTTCGTGTGCGCTCCGTCTCAGTTCTGGGAACCCGGTGGATCGGAGCAGTTCAGCGGGTCACGGCAGCCGAGTTCAAGTTGTCGAAGCTCAGCCGAGGACCGCGGCCGCCAGCTTCTTCTTACCCCTGCGGACGATGAACGTGGTCCCGTGCAAGGCTTCCGCCGGCCCGAAGGTGGCCTCGAGATCGGTGACCTTCACGTTGTTCACACTGGCGCCACCCTCCCCCACTGTGCGGCGTGCCTCCGACTTGGACGCCGAGAGTCCGGTCGCCACCAGCAGGTCGACGATGTTGGTGCCGGCTTCCACCGTCACGGTGTCCAGCTCCGCGGTCATGGAAGCCACGGTCGCGGCATCGATGGAGTCGAGCGCTCCCCCACCGAAGAGGGCCTGTGAGGCAGCGATGACCTGTTCCGTGGCTTCGACACCGTGCACCAGTGAGGTCACGTCGTAGGCCAGGGTCTTCTGAGCCTCACGCGCCCAGGGCTTCTCCTCCACGCCGCGGGCCAACTCCGAGATTTCCTCACGGGTGCGGAAGGTGAAGACCTTCAACCGGTCCACGACGTCGGCATCGGCCTGGTTCAGCCAGAACTGGTAGAAGGTGTACGGCGTGCACAATTCCGGATCCAGCCAGATCGCATTGCCCTCGGACTTACCGAACTTGGTGCCGTCCGAGTTGGTGATCAGCGGTGTCCCCAAGGCGTGGACGTGCTTGCCCTCCACCTTGCGAATCAGCTCGGTCCCGGACGTCAGGTTGCCCCACTGGTCGGAGCCGCCGCTCTGTAGGGTGCAGCCGTAACGGCGGTTCAGCTCCAGGTAGTCCAGGCCCTGCAGGATCTGATAGCTGAACTCGGTGTAGGAGATGCCTTCCTCAGAGTTCAGCCGCTTGGCCACGATGTCCTTCTTGACCATGGTGCCCACGCGGAAGTTCTTACCGATATCGCGTAAGAACTCCAGCGCGGAGAGCTGCCCGGTCCATTCGAGGTTGTTGACCATCCGGGCGGCGTTCTCCCCCTCGAAGGAGAGGTAGTTCTGTACCTGTCCGCGCAGGGAATCCACCCACTGCTCCACGACCTCCACCGGGTTCAGCACTCGTTCGGAGGTCTGGCGGGGGTCGCCGATCAGGCCGGTGGCCCCGCCCACCAGACCCAAGGGCTTGTGGCCCGCCAGCTGCAGCCGGCGCATCAGCAGCAGCTGAACCAGGTGTCCCAGGTGCAGGGAGGACGCGGTGGGGTCGAAACCGCAGTAATAGGTGACCGTTTCCTGACTCAGGGCCTTCTCCAGTGCCTCTGCGTCGGTGGACACGTGCACATATCCACGCCAGAGAAGTTCCTGGTAGATATTCGCGAACGTCTGGTCATTACTCTGCGCGGCCAGTGCCGCGGCGGTTCCTGTCTGGGTCACTGCCCCAGATTATCAAGCAACGCGGCGGGTGCGTCCCTGCCCACGCTGAGCACCGCCAGCCGCTGTGTGGTTCTGGTGAGCGCCACGAAGAGGTTTCCGACGCCACCCTGGGACTCTCTCACGACCGCCCCGGGGTCGGCGACGATGACCGCGTCGAACTCGAGTCCCTTAGCCTCACGCGCGGAGAGCACCAGGACGTCGCGCCCGGAAGCCACGTCACCGGCACCGTGGCCGAGCCGTTCCGGGAATTCCGCACCGACGGCGGCCCGCAGGGCCGTCACCCTGTCTGCGGCCGTGACCACGGCCGTCAGGCCGCCCGGCACCGAGGCGAGGCTCGCGCCGACCTCCCGCACCACCGCGTCGGGCAGTGACTCCTCCGAGTCCACGGACGCCAGGATGGGATCACGTTCGGCGTCCCGCACCGCGCGGGCGGGGGAATAGGTCAATCCTGCGTCCATCGCCACGCGCTCCGCGAGCTCCACGACTTGGCGCGGCGTGCGGTAGTTGACCGTGAGCTCGGCGAGTTCGAAACGATCCTGCACGAACGGCTCCAGCGCGGCCTCCCAGCTTCCGGGTGCCGCAGGAGCATCGGCTTGGGCGGTGTCCCCGACGATGGTGAACGACTTCACGGGGCAGCGGCGCATGAGCACGCGCCATTGCATGGGCGAGAGTTCCTGGGCCTCGTCCACCACCACGTGTCCATACGTCCAGGTGCGATCCGTCCCTGCCGCCAACGCTGCGGTCATCCGCTCGTGCTCCGTGTCGTTGTACGCCGCGAGCGCCTCGGCAGAAACGAAGCCGTCGATGCCCTCCTCGGAGA
Source organism: Galactobacter sp. (assembly GCF_022712295.1). Classification (GTDB taxonomy): domain Bacteria; phylum Actinomycetota; class Actinomycetes; order Actinomycetales; family Micrococcaceae; genus Galactobacter. The sequence goes on along the minus strand of NZ_JALAGT010000183.1, from coordinate 21,985 downwards.
GTTGAGCGTGCACATTGCGCACCGCGGCCTCGGCGTTGTCGAGGTCCCGTTGGCGGCGGGCCTCAGCGGCCGCCGCAGCACGTCCTGCACTGTGGTCCAGTTCCCCCAGCAGCTCGGCTGCCTCGTCCAGGAGCGGTACGTCGGATTCGGTGAACGGGGCGTCCTCATCGCGGGCCAGCGCGTCGCGCTCCTCCTGAGTAAAGCCGGGCATGACCGCGTCCCGGATACCGGGCTTGGTGTAGAGGCCGGTGAGCAGTCCCTCAGGGGTCATGGGCATCCAGCACAGGTTCAGCGCCACGCGGACGTCCTGGCTGGTGCGGACCTCCTCCACCAGATACGAGCGGTCCGCCTCGTTCTCGGACCCACCGTGTTCGTTGAGGAAGCGCTCCAGCTGGTCCGCGAGTTCCTTGACCAGGATCTTCACGAAGGTCTCGCGGGCCTGGTTGTGCGGTTTGTGGCCGGCGCGGGCCCGATCACGCGCACGGGCGACCTGCTGCGGGCTCAGCGTCAGGCGAGTGCCTTCAACCACCACGGTGCGCGGCTTCGAGAGCGTGCGCTGGCGTTGGGCCACAGCTGCCTTGACGACCTCCACCATCCGGAGGTCGCCCTTGATGCGGGCGGCCTCCCTGTCGGTGTCCTCACCGGCATCCAGACCGGGCCAGAGTTGGCCGGGGCTGGCCATCACCACCCCGGTCTCACCCAGGGAGGGAAGCACGCGTTCGATGTAATTCAGGAATGTTCTGGAAGGTCCCACGATGAGGACGCCGGAATGCCGCAATCGCTCGCGCTGGTCATAGAGCAGGAAGGCTGCACGGTGCAGAGCCACGGCGGTCTTTCCCGTTCCGGGTCCGCCCTGGACCACCAGCACCCCCGGCATGGGGGCACGGATGATCCGGTCCTGTTCCGCCTGGATGGTGGCGACGATGTCCCCCATGAAACCCGTTCGACGCGCCTTCAGCGCGCTCAGCAGCGCCCCGTCGCCTTGGGCGGCGCCCTCCGCCTCGGCCTTGTCGGGGTCCAGGACATCATCCTCGATGGAGACCACCTCACGCCCTTGCAGGCTCAGGTGCCTGCGGCGCACCACGCCCTGGGGGTCGAAGGCGGTGGCCTGGTAGAAACTCGCGGCCTCCGGGGCACGCCAATCCACCAGCAGCCTCGTCTGGTCTTCCTCGGTCAGGCCGATCCGGCCGATGTAGCGCGGCTCCTCCGTGTCGCTGTCCAGATCCAGGCGTCCGAAGACCAGCCGGGATTCCACGGCGTTGAGCTGGGCGAGCCGGTCCTCGTACAGGGTCGCGAAGGAGTCCCGTTCGGATTGGTTCTGGCGCGAACCGATGGCCCCCGAGGAGCGGACCTTCTTGAGTTGTTCCGTCTTCTCCTCACGGAGTTGGTCCAGGCGCGCGTAGCGGTGTCCGACGGCGCGGCGCTCCGCTTCCAGCGCGTGCTGGGCGTTCGTTTCAGCCTTCGTGGGCACTATGGCTCTCCTCGCTCGAGATCGTCGAACCGGTCAAACAGGACATACCAGTCTAGCCCCAGTCACGGGCGACTTATCGAACATTGTTAGGATGAAATCGTCATTTAATCATCCGACAGGACTTTCAGGAGAACGTATGCGTCACTCACTTCGCACCCTCACCGTCACGACCGGCGCCACGGCCCTGGCGCTTTCGCTTGCGCTCACAGGCTGTGGGGGCGACAACCCCAAGCCGGCCAATGGACAGGGTCAGGCCGTTTCCAAGGAGGGTCCGGCGGCGAAGGATGCTCTGGAGAAGGCCAAGACCAACATGAAGGCATGGAAGACCGTCAGTTTCACCGGGACCGTCACGGAGGATGACACCGAGATGAAGGTCGAGGCCTCCGGATCCGTGAAGGAATCCGGGGACTTCCAACTGACGATGTCCGGCACCGTGGAGGGTAAGGATCAGTCCGCAAATATCCTCAGCGTGGACGGGAAGATGTACATGAAGGGCTCTGAGGACTTCTACAGCGGACAAATGGGTGATGGGGCAGGCGACATGGCCAAGCTCATCGGCGGCAAGTACCTGGAGATCCCGACCAGTCAGGCCGAGGGCATGGACGACATGAGCCTGCACAGCTTCATGGATGAGGTCATGAACCCTGAGGACATGGACCTCGACGACCTGGACGATCCCGAGGCCAAGGGCAAGCTCGTGAAGTTCGAGGGCGTCCAGGCCTACGAGTACAAGGTCTCTGACGACGAAGACACCACCATGTATCTGAGCACCGACGGTTCGGACCAGTTCCTCGGCTTCAAGTCAGCCGAAGAGGGTCAGTTCGTCTTCAAGGACTTCAACAAGGACTTCTCCTTCAAGGCCCCGTCCAAGGACGAGGTCGTGAGCATGGAGGACCTGATGAAGGGCGCCCAAGGCAACTGATCCCAGCGCGGTCACCGCACTGAGGCTGTGCTCAGCCCTGCACTTTCTGCAGGGAGAGCACATCCCTCCCACCCAGGTTCTCGCGGCCGTTGAGGCCGTCGAGTTCCAGGATGACGGCAAGGCCCGCCACGACGCCGCCGGCTTCCTCCACGAGGGAGGCGGCGGCGTCCATGGTTCCACCGGTGGCCAGGACGTCGTCCACCAGCAGCACGCGGGCACCAGGCGAGATCGCGTCGCGGTGGACCTCCAACGAAGCCGTCCCGTATTCCAGCGCGTACTCGCGGCGGAACACCTCGCGCGGCAGCTTGCCGCCTTTGCGCACCGTCAGCAGACCGGTACCGGTGGAGTAGGCCACGGCGGAGGCCAGCAGGAAGCCGCGAGCCTCCATGCCCGCCACCACGTCGAACTGGCCGAGGAACGGTTGGGACAGGGCGTCCACCACGCGATGCAGACCCACCGGATCGGCAAAGACGGGGGTCAGATCCTTGAAGGAGATCCCCGGCTCCGGGTAGTCCGGGACCACGGCGCACAGGCGGTCGAGCAGGTGCCCGATGGATTCCTGGTCGGGATCGGAGGGAAGCGGCTCAGCGGCATTCATGAGGGTTCCTTTCAGGCGCGGGGTCCGAAGGCGTCTGCATGCAGCGGAGCATCGGCGTAGGCACGGACCATGTCCACCTTGGCCTTCAAGGCCTCCAGCTGCTGTCCCACCGCGGCCGGGGCCGTACCGCCCTGTCCGGCACGGGCGTTGAGCGAGCCCTCGGTGGAGAGCACGGAGCGAACATCAGGGGTGAGGTGCTCCGAGATCCCGGCGTAGTCCTCATCGGTGAGGTCCCACAGCTCGACGCCACGGGACTCGGCGATGGAGACCGCCTCGCCGGAGAGTTCGTGGGCCACACGGAACGGCACGCCCTGCTTCACGAGCCACTCAGCGATGTCGGTGGCCAGGGCGAAGCCCAGCGGTGCGAGCTCCGCCATGCGCTCGGTGTTGAAGGTGGCGGTGGCGATCATCCCGGACACGGCGGGCAGCAACAGTTCCAGGGTGTCGGCGGCGTCGAAGACGGGTTCCTTGTCCTCCTGCAGGTCCCGGTTGTAGGCCAGCGGCAACCCCTTGAGGGTGGCAAGCAGACCCGTCAGGTCACCGATCAGGCGGCCGGACTTTCCGCGGGCCAGTTCGGCGACGTCGGGGTTCTTCTTCTGCGGCATGATCGAGGAGCCGGTGGAGAAGGCATCGTCCAGCTTCACGAAGGAGGCTTCCTTGGTGTTCCAGAAGATGAACTCCTCGGAGAGCCGGGACAGGTCCACGCCGGTCATGGCGGCGACCCATGCGAACTCCGCGAACACGTCGCGGGAGGCCGTGCCGTCCAGCGAATTGAACACGGCGGAATCGAAGCCGAGGTCCTGAGCCACCGCGTTGGGGTCCAGCCCCAAGGTGTTGCCCGCCAGCGCGCCGGAACCGTAGGGGGACACCGCCGCGCGCTTGTCGAAGTCCACGAAGCGTTCCACGTCCCGGGTCAGGGACCAGGCGTGAGCCAACAGATGGTGGGAGAGCAGGATGGGCTGAGCATGCTGCAGGTGGGTGCGCCCAGGCATAGGCGCATAGGGGTGAGCCTCGGCCTGGCCGATCAAGGCGTCCACTGTGGCGAGGATGCCGCGTGCAACGATGCGGGCATGATCGCGCAGGAACATGCGGCCCAAGGTGGCGATCTGGTCGTTGCGGGAGCGGCCTGCGCGCAGCTTGCCGCCCAGGTCGGTGCCTGCGCGTTCGATGAGGCCGCGTTCCAGGGAACCGTGCACGTCCTCGTCCGACTCGGCAGCGGCGTAGGCACCGGAGACCACGTCTGCGTCCAGTTTCTCCAGAGCGGTGAGCATGCCGTCGTACTCGGCATCGTTCAGCAGACCGGCCGTGTGCAGCGCGTGAGCGTGGGCCTTGGAACCGGCGATGTCATAGCGGGCCAGGCGCCAGTCGAAGTCGGTGGACTTGCTCAACGCCGCCAGTGCGTCTGCAGGTCCGCCAGAGAATCGTCCGCCCCAAAGGGCTCCTTCGTTGGTGCCGTGGGCCATGGGCTTCTGCTCGCTCCTTGCTCGTGGGTGGTGCGCAGGATGTCCTGCCGCGTTGATGCTGCACACGATCCTACCGACGCACCGCATGAGCGACGCAGTGCGTGACGGGTGACAAGCACCGCGTGCGCGCCGAGTGTGGGTCCTCAGACCCCGTCCACCACCGCCAGCGCTCCCACGGGGCCGTCGTCGGTATGGGCCACCAGCACCACCACGTGTCCGTATGCCCCCGTCCAGTGCGAATGGAACATGGCCGACGACGGGACCTCCACCCGCGCCCGATAGGCTCCGCTCTCGTCGGTGACGGTGTCCGCGCGGACTCCGTCCACGCAGACGGTGACCGGAACGCGCGCCGCATCGTGCGTCACGAACCGCACGTCACCCACCACCTCGACCACCACGCGAGCCTCGGCCGTGGGCCCGGTCGAAGTCACATACGGCAGCAGCACCCTGGGTTCAGGCAGCGGCTCGGGCGCCGGGACCTCATCGAAGGACGCCTCGGGCTCGGCACGACTCTCGGGATCCTCGACGATGATTCTGGGCAATTCAGCCAACGCTGGCGCCACACGCCGTTCGTGGTCGGTCGAGGCCTCCACGGCGAGCGCCAGCCGCAGCAGTTCGACGTCGTTCCAGCCGGCACCGGCCAGCGTGGCGCCGAAGGGCATCCGGGCCTCGGGTTCCAGCCCCATGGGGAGGGTCACGGTGGGGATCCCGAGGTGTCGCCAGAGCAGGTTGCCGTTGGCCACCCAGGTCCCATTGCGCCACGCGATCTCGTGGGAGGCCAGGTTCTGATCGGCGTCGGCTGGGGCGATATCCGCACACGTTGGGAAGATCAGGGCGTCGAGGCCTTCGGCGGACAACCAGTCATCGAAGAGTTCGCGGCGGGCACAGTCCAGTCCGCGCAACCCGTCGCCGATAGGCAACTCGCTGGGACCCGGCAACGCGCCGTCGGGCAGACAGCCGTTGGCCGCGGCGAAGCCGACGTAGTCCCCCATGCCGAAGTCCTCGCCGTATTCGTCGGGGATCTGGCCGGGGTCGAGGGGGAAGACGCGGTTCGCGTCGACGTCGGTGAGGCGCCGCGGTCCGGCGCCGCCGGCGGCGGCGTTGGCACGGAGGAAGTCGTCCAGCGACCAGGCGGCGAGGTCCTCCAGCTCCGTGCGGAGGTAGCCGCGCGGCAGGTAGCCGAGGTCCTCGAGGCCACCTTGGAAACCGCCGTCGGGCATGTCCGGCGTGCTCAGGTGCGCGTGTGCCCCCTCGTAGGCGGTGAGGGCGGGGAGGTCGCATTCGACGACCTCGGCGCCCGCGGCGCGGAGGTCCCCGACCAGCGCGTCGAGGAGCGCGACGACGCCGGGCCGGGTCTCGACGGGCGTGCCGGCATCCGTGGGGCGCTGATTCACGAAGACCCTCGGGACGCCGAGGCGTACGCCGGCCAGCGGCCGTGGCGTGAGCGCGGCGTAGTCGACGGGACGCAGCTCGCTGGAGCGCGGGATCTCGACCGCACTCTGAACGCGCCAGAAGTCGCCGCGGGGCGTGGGATCGTCGGCGACGAGGACGTCGAGGACCTCCAACAAGTCCGCCATGGAGCGGGTGTGAGGAACCACCACGTCCATACTGGGGACCAGCGGCCAGTTGCCGCGCGTGGAGATGACGCCCCAGGAGGGCGTGTAGGCGCAGAGCGAGTTGTTGTTGGCCGGGGCCCGGCCGGACGACCAGGTCTCCTCCCCCAGGCCGAAGGCGCACAGGCTCGCCGCCGTGGCCGTGCCGGACCCGTTGGAGGATCCGGAGGCCCACGCCGAGGTCAGGTACGCGGGGTTGTACGGGGACTCCGCGCGCCCGTGCAGTCCCCGCTGCATCCCGCCGTTGGCCATGGGAGGCATGGTGGTCAGGCCCAAACAAATGGCGCCGGCGTCCCGCAGCCGGGCGATGGAGAAGGCGTCCTCCCCTGCGATCAGGTCGGCGAAGGCCGGGGAGCCTGCGGAGACCGGCAGCCCCTCGACCCTGTAGGAGTCCTTGGCCGTGTACGGGATGCCGTCCAGGGAGGAGAGCGCGCGGCCCTGCGCGCGCCGGAGGTCGGAGGCACGCGCCTCGGCGAACGCGTCCGGGTTGAGCACCGGGACGGAGTTGAGCGTGGGGCCATGGTGATCCAGTCCCCCGATCCGGTTCAGGTACTCGGCCACCAGCTCCACCGAGGTGGTCCCACCCGAGTCGAGTGCCGCGCGAAGGTCCGCAATGGAGGTCTCGACGACGTTCATACGGCGGCTGCCGTGCTGGGCCGGGCGCTGCGGCTGGGCTGTTGCTGCGTGATGCAGTGGATGCCGCCACCGCGGGCGAAGAGTTCACGGGCGTCCACGGTGACGACAGTGCGTCCCGGGTAGGCACCCCCCAGGATCTCGCGGGCACGGGCGTCCGCGCGGTCCTCGCCGAAGCCGCAGGCGATCACGCCGCCGTTGACCACCAGGTGGTTGATGTAGGAGTAGTCCACCGGGCCCTCGGCGTCCTGGACGGTCTCCGGTGCGGGGAGATCCACGATCTGCAGTGAGCGGCCGGCGGCGTCGGTTGCTTGGTTCAGGCTCTCTCTGATCTGCGCCATGATCTGGTGGTCTGGATGGGACGGATCGGGCTGGGAGTGCAACAGCACGGTTCCAGGGCTGGGCAGGGCGGCGACGATGTCGACGTGCCCGTTGGTGCCGAATTCGAGGGTGTCGCGATGGAGGCCGCGCGGAAGCCAGATGGGTCGCGTGGCGCCCAGGACGCGGCGCATCTCTGCCTCCACGGAGGCCTTGGTGGCGTCTGGGTTACGACGCGGGTCCAGCTGCACGGTCTCGGTGAGCAGCAGCGTGCCCTCACCATCCGTATGGATTCCCCCACCCTCATTGATGAGATCGGAGTCGATGACCGTGGCTCCGGCGCGTTCCGCCACCGTCCTGGCGGTGTTCCGGTCGGGGCGCCAGTCCGCCCAGGCGTGGTCGCCCCAGCCGTTGAAGACCCAGTTGACGGCGCCGAGTGCCCCGTCGGCGCCGAGCACGAACGTGGGCCCGGTGTCCCGCATCCAGAACTCCCCCACGGGCGCCTCGACGATCTCGATGTCGGAGCGCAGGTACTCGTGTGCCGCCGGCAGGGCCACAGGATCCACGAGCATAGTCACCGGTTCGAAGTCGGCCACCGCGGCCGCCACGGCCGCCCAGGTCTCGTAGCCTGCCACTCTGTCCGTGTCCGTCTCCCCCAGTGTCACACCGGGACGGGGAAAGGACATCCAGATGCGCTCCTGTGGCGCGGTCTCGGACGGCATCCGCCAGCGGGCGGTATCGGTGGTCGAGTTCACGGTTTCTCCTCGGTGGGACGGCCAAGTGTGGAGTTGGTACGGCGGTTCAGGAAGGAAGCACGTTGAGGAGGGCGCTGAGTCCCAACTCGAAGGCATCCTCTGTGGGATCTGCGGGGAGGGCCGCGCGCTGAGTGACGGCCGCGGCGAAATGCGGATACTGTGCGGCGTCCGCTCCCGAATCGAAGATGTCTGCAGGAGCGGAGACATCCAGGGCCGAGCCGAAGATGAAGGATTCGAAGGCCACCAATACGGAGACCACCCGCACAGCAGGAATCCCGCCCCGTTCCAGGGCGGAGGTGACCGCCTCGTATTGAGCCAGCGTCCGGGGCGAGTCCTTGACGGGCAAGGTTGCGATTCCGGCGATCACCCGCGGATGCTCGGCCAGGACGTCGCGGTAGTTGCGGGCCCACGCCGCCATGGCACTGCGCAACGGCAGCCGCTGGAACACGCTGGTGTCCAGCTTGGCCATCAGTTCCTCCTGGAGGGGGATCCAGAGGTCCTGCTTGGAACTCACGTGGTTGTAGAGCGCCGAGGCCGCCACGCCGAGTTCTGTGGCCAACGACTTCATCGTCATGGCGTCATAGCCCTTGGCATCGATCAACGCGAGGGCGGCCTTGGTGATGGCCTCGCGATTCAGGACGGCAACGGCGGGTCTGCCGGATTTGCGCGTACCGGAGGCAGTGCCTGTTGCTCCCGAACCACTTCGCGCCTGCACATTCATGGTCGTGAATCATATTCGTTTTATGTGCCTCAGGCCACCTCCTGGCCCGACGTTTTCTGGCGGCTTACGCGGGGGTGCGCTATGCTCCTATATGAATCACGTTCATTTAACGTAGACAGGACACCATGAGCAGCATCATCTCCCGCGACGTCGTCATCGTCGGCGCAGGCCCCTCCGGCCTCACCGCCGCCCTCGAACTGCAGAAGGCGGGCAAGACCGTAGCCGTCCTCGAGGCCCGCGAGCGCGTGGGCGGACGCACCTGGACCGACACCATGAACGGCGCCACCATCGAGATCGGCGGCCAGTGGATCAGCCCCGACCAGACGGCCCTGTACTCGTTGGCGGACGAACTCGGCATCGAGACCTTCGAACGCTGGAAGGCCGGCAAGTCCGTGTTCATCGGCGCCGACGGTGTTCGTCACGAGTACGAGGGCGAGGACTTCCCCGTCTCAGAACACACCGTTTCTGAGATCAACAAGCTCATCGCCAAGATGGACGAGCTCGCCGCGACCGTGGACCCCGACCGTCCGTGGGATGCCCCCGACGCCAAAGAACTGGACACCATCTCGTTCCACCACTGGCTGGCTTCCCAGACCGATGACGCCGAGGCCGTGGAATGTGTGGGCCTGTTCATCGCAGGCGGCATGCTCACCAAGCCCGCCAAGACCTTCTCGGCACTGCAGGCCCTGCTGATGGCTGCCTCCGCCGGATCGTTCTCCAACCTGGTGGACGAGGACTTCATCCTGGACCGTCGCCTCTCCACCTCCATGCAAGGCGTCTCTCTGGCCGTGGCCGAGCGCGTTGGTCACGAGAACATCTTCCTGGACAACCCGATGCTGAAGCTCGAGTGGTCCGAGGCCGACGGCGGGCACGTGGTGGCCCACGGCTCCACCGTGACCGTGCAGGCCAAGCGCGTGATCCTCGCGATTCCGCCGAACCTCTACACCCGCCCCAGTTTCGTTCCCCCGCTGCCGCGCTGGCAGCAGGTGACCCACCAGCACCAGTCCATGGGTCTGGTCATCAAGGTCCATGCCGTCTACGACACCCCGTTCTGGCGCGAGAAGGGCCTCTCCGGCACCTGCTTCTCTCCCTCGTCCCTGGTGCAGGAGATCTACGACAACACCTTCCACACCGATGACAACGGCACCCTGGTGGGCTTCGTGTCCGACGAGAAGGCGGACGCCATGTGGGCCTTGAGCGAGGACGAGCGCAAGGACGCCATCCTCGGCGACATGGCCCGTTTCCTGGGCGAGGAGGCCAAGAACACCAAGCTCTTCTACCTCTCCGACTGGGGTAGCGAGGAATGGACCCGTGGCGCCTACGCCACCAGCTACGATCTGGGCGGCCTGCACCGCTTCGGCCCCACCCAGAACGACGCCGTCGGCCCCATCTACTTCTCCTCCTCCGATCTGGCAGGCGAGGGCTACCAGCACGTGGACGGTGCGGTGCGCATGGGCCGCCGCACCGCCGCACGCATCGTGGCGGATTTGGCGGGCAAGGAGTACGACGCCTCCTACGACGGGGCCACGTCGCTCTACTGAGTGCTTCGCGGCCTGATGCGCTGAAAGGCCCCATACGATCGTCTGATCGTGTGGGGCCTTTCAGCGTCGTTGCATGCCCGGATCGGTTCCGTACGCCACGGGCCAGAGGATCCAGAGGGTAGAGCGCATGGGATCAACCTACCCTCAGCACGGCTAGTCCAGCCCGTCGGCCCAGGCGAGGAAGCGGGCGGCGACCTCGTCGCCGCCGTCGGGGTCCTTGGCCACCACCACCACGGTGTCGTCGCCCGCAATGGACCCGAGCACGGTGGGGATCACCGAATGGTCGATGGCGCCGGCCAGGAAGTTCGCTGCCCCCGGAGGGGTGTGCAGCACCACCAGGTTGGCCGAGGCCTCTGCACTGATCAGCAGTTCCGAGCACAGCCTCGTCAGCCGCGGGTCCAGGAGTTCACCGTCTGCCTGCAGCGGGGCCGACCCCAGCCCGTCGTCGTCCTCCCGCAGCGCATAGACGCTGATGCCGTCAGCGTCGCGGACCCGGGTGGCGCCCATCTCCACCAGGTCGCGGGAGAGCGTGCCCTGGGTGACCTGAATGCCCTCGGCCGCCAGCGCGTCCGCCAGATCCGCCTGGGAACGGACGGCGCGTGAGGCCAGGACCGCACGGATGCGGCCCTGCCTGGCGACCTTGGTACTGGGCGTTCCCCCGACGGGGCGGGGGCTCGACGGATTCTGACTCATCGGTCGGCGGAGAGCCCGGACTGATCAAGCAGGAAGGTCAGCAGCGCCTTCTGGGCGTGCAGGCGGTTCTCCGCCTCGTCCCAGACCACGGACTGCGGACCGTCGATCACGTCCGCAGAGATCTCGTAGCCTCGGTAGGCGGGAAGGCAATGGAGCACGATCGCGTCGTCGGCCGCCTTGGCCAGCGCTGCGGAGTCCAGGGAGTAGTCGGTGAAGAGCTGCTGCCGGGCCGCCTTCTCGTCCTCCTGGCCCATGGACACCCAGGTATCCGTGATGACGACGTCTGCGCCGGCCAGCGCCTCGTCAGCGTCGGTGGTGACCAGGATGGAGCCACCGGTCTCCGCCGCGCGCGCCTCGGCTGCCTCGACGATGTCGGTGCGGGGAAGGTAACCCTCCGGTCCGGCGACGCGGACGTGCATGCCGGCCGTGGCGCCGCCGAGCAGGTAGGAATTGGCCATGTTGTTGGCCGCGTCCCCGACGTAGGTCATGGTCAGGCCCGCCGTCTTGCCCTTGTGTTCACGGATGGTGAGAAGGTCGGCCAGAATCTGGCAGGGGTGGTAATCATCCGTGAGGGCGTTGACCACGGGGATCGTGGAGTTCTGCGCGAGTTCCTCGATGGTGTCCTGACCGAACGTCCTCCACACCACGGCGGAGAGCATGCGGGAGAAGACGCGGGCTGAGTCTGCCACGGTCTCCTTGTGCCCCAACTGCGCCTCGCCCGGATTGATGATCAGCGGATTGCCGCCCAGATCGGCGACACCGGCGGAGAAGGAGAGCCGGGTGCGGGTGGAGGTCTTGTCGAAGATGATGGCGACGGTCTGTGGCCCGGCCAGCGGCGTGCGGGACCAGCGGTCCGCCTTCAGCGCCGCGGCCAGGTCCAGGACCTCGGACTGCTCGGCGGGGCTCAGATCGGTGTCCACCAGGAAGTGGCGGAGGGTGGGGGTGCTCATGGCTCCCTTTCGTAGTTGAGTCTCTTGTGCTCGACGACGCGGCGCGGCTCGGGTGACTGCCGCCCGCGTGCGCGTCAGGCTGCTTGTTGGCGCTTGCGCGCCTCGTCCAGCAGTCGCGGCAGGGCCGCGACGAAGGTGCTCAGTTGTTCCTTGGTCACGATCAGTGGCGGGGCCAGCCGCACGGTGTCGGGTCCGGTGGCGTTGACGATGAAGCCCTCGTCGAGCCCGGACTGCACCACGTGCGGAGCCAGGCCGGAGTCGACCTCGAAGCCCACTAGGAGTCCTCGGCCGTGCACGCCGTGAACACCCTCGACGCCCGAGAGCTCGCCCGCCAGCCAGTTGCCGGTGTCGGTGACATGGGCCAGCAGGTTCTCCTGCTCGATGACGTGGAGCGTGGCCAGCGCCGCGGCCGTCGCCACGGGGTTCCCGCCGAAGGTGGTGCCGTGCTGACCGGGGTTGAGCAGCGCGGAGGTCTCCTCGCCGAAGACGATCCTGGCACCGATCGGCACACCCCCGCCGAGCCCCTTGGCCAGGGTCATCGCGTCGGGGATCACGCTCTCGGCCGCGGTCTGCGAGGCGAACCAGTTTCCGGTCCGTCCGATACCGGTCTGCACCTCGTCGATGATCATGAGGGCCCCGGCCGCCTTGGTCACCTCACGGACCTTGGTCAGGTAGCCCTGGGGCAGCGGCAGCACACCGGCCTCGCCCTGGATTGGCTCCACGATGACCGCCTGCACGGTCTCGTCGACGGCGGCCTCGAGCGCCTCGACGTTGCCCGCCTCGATCCACTCGACACCACCGGGCAGCGGTTCGAAGGGCTCGCGGTAGGCCTGCTTCCAGGTCATGGCCAGTGCACCGGCGGTGCGACCGTGGAAGGAATGGGTGAGCGCGATGATCCGGGTACGCTCCGGTGCCCCGTTGCCGCCCTCGTTCCGGCGTGCCAGTTTGAACGCGGCCTCGTTGGCCTCGGTGCCGGAATTGGCGAAGAAGACGTGGGATCCGGCCGGTGCATTGCTCAGGGTGAGCAGGCGCTCGGCGAGCGCGATCTGCGTCGGTGAGGCAAAGAAGTTGGAGACGTGGCCAAGCGTGGACAGCTGCGATGAGACCACGGAGGTCAGCAGTGGGTGGGCGTGGCCCAGCGCGTTCACGGCGATGCCTCCCAGCAGATCGAGGTAGGCGCGTCCGTCCGCGTCCCAGACCGTGGCGCCCTGTCCGCGGACCAGCACGCGCTGCGGTGAACCGAAGACGTTGAGCAGGCTGGCGGAGTAGCGTCGGCTCAGTTCCTCCCCCGCCAGGCCGGTCAGGGCCTGGAGGTCATCTGCGATACCGCTGGTTGCAGGCTGGTGCTGCGGGGTGTCTGCGCTCATGACGTGATCTACTCCGTCTCTGTTTCGTTGGTTCGTCGCTGGAGCCACGTGTGGCTTCATGCGTGGTCGGCGTCGTCGTGGTCGGGGACCAACTGGGTTCCGACTCCTGCCGAGGTGAAGACCTCCAGCAGCATGGTGTGGGGTTGGCGGCCGTCCACGATGTGGGCGCGCGGGACGCCGGCATCCACCGCTGCCAGGCAGGCCTTCATCTTGGGGATCATCCCCGACTGCAGGGACGGCAGCATCTGGCGCAGTTCCGAGGCCGGTAGGGAACTGATCAGGGAGGAACGGTCCGGCCAGTTGCGGTAGAGCCCCTCCACGTCCGTCAGGATGACGAGCTTGGAGGCGCCGAGTGCTGCGGCGAGCGCGGCGGCGGCGGTGTCCGCGTTGACGTTGAGGACCTCGCCCGTGGGTCGGCCGGAGGCGTCGATCTCCGGAGCAACCGTGGAGATCACCGGGATGCGGCCCGCGTCGATCAGGTCCTCCACGGCGGTCGGGTCCACGCCGGTGACCTCGCCGACCAGGCCGAGGTCGACGGGCTCGCCGTCCACCACGGTCCCGGTGCGGGCCGCGCGTAGGAGCCTGCCGTCCTCGCCGGAGAGTCCCACGGCGTAGCGGCCGTGTTCGTTGATCAGTCCCACGAGTTCGCGACCCACCTGGCCGGTCAGCACCATGCGCACCACGTCCATGGCTTCGGGTGTGGTGACGCGCAGGCCGCCGCGGAACTCGGACTCCACGCCCAACCGATCGAGCATGGAGTTGATCTGCGGTCCGCCGCCGTGGACCACCACGGGGTGGATGCCCGCGTGGTGGAGGAAGACCATGTCCTGAGCGAAGGCGCGGCGCAGGTCGTCATCCACCATGGCGTTGCCGCCGTACTTGATGACCATGCGGGTCCCGGCGAAACGCTGGATCCAGGGCAGGGCCTCGACCAGGGCCGCGGCCTTGCGCTCTGCTGCGGCCAGGCGTTCCGCTTGGGTCACCGGGTCTATGGAGGTGTTGTTCAACGTGGGCTTCCTAGCTGGAGTACGCCGAGTTCTCCTCGACGTAATCGTGGGTCAAGTCGTTGGTCCAGATGGTGGCCTGCTCCGAGCCGGCCTTGAGGTCGATCAGCACGGACACCTCACGGTGGGAGGACAGGTCCACCAGGGAGCGGTCCTCCCCCACGCCACAGCCCTTGCAGACCATGACACCGTTGACGGAGACGTCCAGATCGGAGGCCTCGAAGGCGGCCTTGGTGGTGCCGACCTCGGAAAGGATGCGGCCCCAGTTGGGGTCGTTGCCGAAGATGGCGCACTTGAACAGGTTGGAGCGGGACACCGCACGGGAGACCTCCAGGGCGTCCGCCTCGGAGGCTGCGTTGACCGTGGTCACCGCGATGTCGTGGCTGGACCCCTCGGAGTCTGCCAGCAACTGCAGTGCCAGGTCCGTGGTGAGTCCCTGCAGCAGCTCGGTGAACTCCTCCAGATCCGGAGTCACACCGGAGGCGCCATTGGCCATGAGCACCACGGTGTCGTTGGTGGACATGCAGCCGTCGGAGTCCGCACGGTCGAAGCTGACCGCCGTGGCGGCACGAAGCGCGGCATCGGACTGTTCCGGGGTGAGCACTGCATCGGTGGTCAGCACCACGAGCATGGTCGCCAGCGCAGGGGCAAGCATGCCCGCACCCTTGGCCATGCCACCCAGCGTGTAGCCGGGTCCCACGCGGACGGCCTGCTTGGGCACGGTGTCCGTGGTCATGATGGACCGGGCGGCATCCGCCCCGCCGTCGCTGTCCAACCTGGTAGCGGCCTCGGCTGCACCGGCCAGGATCTTGCTCATGGGCAGGCGCTCGCCGATCAGACCGGTGGAGCAGACCACGACATCGGTCGCGGAGACGTTCAGGAGCGAGGCCACCTCCTCCGCGGTGCGATGGGAGTCCTGGAAGCCGGGCGCGCCGGTGCAGGCGTTGGCTCCACCGGAGTTCAGGATCACGGCGTCGACACGGCCGTCGCGCACCACCTCGCGGGACCAATGCACGGGGGCAGCGGCCACTCGGTTGGAGGTGAAGACCGCGGCCGCGGACTTCTGGGGGCCCTCATTGACCACCAGTGCCAGATCCGGCTTGCCTGAGACCTTCAGGCCGGCGGTGACGCCGGCTGCACGGAAACCCTCGGGAGCGGTGACGCCGGTCAGTTCCGCCGCATCCGTTGCAGAGGTGTAGGTGGGAAACCCCGAGGATCCGGGATGGGTGGCGGTCACGGTGCGACCCCTTCGAGCTCGAGTCCCAAGGTCTCACTGAGCCCCAGGGCGATGTTCATGGATTGGATGGCGCCACCTGCGGTGCCCTTGGTCAGGTTGTCGATGACGGAGGTGACGATGACGCGGCCGGCGTGTTCGTCGAAGGCCAATTGCATCTCGGCGTGGTTGGAGGCCACCACGTGCTTGGTGTGCGGCCAGTTGCCCTCGGGCAACACGTGGACGAAGGGCTCATCCGCGTAGGCCGACTCCCAAGCAGCGCGCAATTGCGCCGAGTCGACTCCTGGCCTCACCCGCGCCGTGGCCGTGGTGAGGATGCCGCGCGGCATGGGGGCCAGCGTGGGGGTGAAGGAGACGGAGACCGGCTCACCGGCCAAGGCGGAGAAGCCCTGTTCCATCTCCGGGGTGTGGCGATGTCCTCCACCGACTCCGTAGGGGCTCATCCCGCCCATGACCTCGGCGCCCAACAGGTGGGTCTTGGCAGACTTGCCGGCACCTGAGGTGCCGGAGGCGGACACGATCACCACATCGTTCGGCATCAGCAGGCCCGCGGCGAAGCCCGGGGCAAGCGCCAACTGTGCGGAGGTCGGGTAACAGCCGGGGACGGCGATGCGCTTGGTGCCTCGCAGGCCCTCGCGGTGACCGGGCAACTCGGGCAACCCGTAAGGCCAGGAACCGGCGTGCGGGGTTCCGTAGAACCTCTCCCACGCGGCCGGGTCCACGAGGCGATGGTCCGCGCCGGCGTCGATCACAAGGGTGTCCTCCCCCAGCTGAGCGGCCACGGCGGCGGAGGCGCCGTGCGGCAGGGCCAGGAAGACCACGTCGTGCCCTGCCAGGACCTCTGCAGTGGTGTCCTCGAGGACACGGTCCGCCAGGGAGTGCAGGTGCGGCTGCAGTGAGCCGAGTCGCTGGCCGGCATTCGAGTGCGCGGTGATGGCACCGATGCTGACCTCGGGGTGGTGGCTGAGCAGACGGAGGACCTCGCCCCCGGCATACCCACTGGCTCCTGAAACGGCTACCGTGAACGTCATGGGTCGATCTTAGACCTCTGTATTCAACAACGCGAATATTATGCAGCCAAGGAGTCACATGCCCGCGCAGCCCCGCACGCAGCACCGCATCCAGATCGACGCCCCGGGCGGCCCCGAGGTCCTGACCCTCGTCACCGCGGACGTCGCGGAGCCGGGTCCCGGTCAGGTTCTCGTCAAGGTTGCCGCCGCCGGAGTGAACTTCATCGAGACCTACCAGCGCTCCGGCGTCTATGCGGTGGAGCACCCCTTCCACCCCGGCGGCGAGTTCGCGGGCGTCGTGGAAGAACTCGGGGCGAGCGTCACCGACTTCGCCGTGGGAGACGTCGTCGCAACCTCGGACGCCACCGGCACCTACGCCGAATACGTCACCGTGGATGCGAAGGTGTTGGCCAAGGTCCCTGAGGGCGTGGATCCGGTGACCGCCGCCGCCGTGCCGCTACAAGGTTTCACCGCACACTACTTGACCCACGACTCCTACGCCGTGCAGCCCGGCGACGTGGTACTCACCACTGCCGGCGCGGGCGGGGTCGGCATGATCCTGACCCAGCTGCTCAAGTCCCTGGGTGCCACGGTCATCACCACCGTCTCCGGCGGGCCGGACGGCGACAAGGCCCGGCGCGCCGCCGCAGCCGGCGCGGACCACGTCCTGGATTACGCACAGGTCCCGGACAAGGTCCGCGAGATCACCCACGGGCGCGGCGTGGACGCGGTCTACGACGGCGTGGGTAAGGACACCTTCGAATCCTCCATCGCGTCCCTGCGTCGCCGCGGCACCATGGTGCTCTTCGGCGGCGCCTCCGGCCAGGTTCCCCCGTTCGATCTGCAGCGTCTCAACGCACTGGGGTCCCTGTCCGTCACGCGTCCCTCGCTGAAGGACTTCATGGTCACCCCCGAGGAACGCGCCCAGAGGGCGGCCGACGTCTTCGGTGCCGTCGCGGCAGGGTCCCTGACGATCACCATCGGCGCCTCGTTCCCCCTCGCGGACGCCGCGGCGGCGCACCGGGCGCTGGAATCCAGGAACACCGTAGGCAAGGTGGTTCTGGTCCCCTGATCCCCCTGAAATCCTCATGAGAATTAGTGAGATGGACACCTGAATCACAGCAAACGCCTACGTGATTCACGTAAGCTGACATCGTTGTAAAATTGTTCAATGCCATCAGCCCGGAATCGAATTCCTCCGGCTCAGACTCAACCGATTTCAACCTTTCAGGCGGTACACCACCTCATGTCCATCTCCCCGACCACACCCGATCTGGATCGAGACCTCACGCCACGTGCACGCGACGTCGTCGCTGCCGCACGGTCCGAGTTCGCAGCCCACGGGTATGCCGGTGCCACCACGGACGCAATCGCCCGCCGCGCGGGGGTTTCCCAGCCCTACGTTGTGCGCCTCTTCGGTTCCAAGGAACGCCTGTTCCTGCGCTGCGCAAGAGAGACGCAGCAACAGATCATCGACAACCTCCGCGAGACCGCTGCGGCCGCCAACGGACGGACCGCCCCCGAGGATCTGGGACACGGGTTCATGACCTTGCTCGCCAAGGATCCTGTCAGCGTGAAGCTCATGCACCAGATCAACTCCCTTGGCCGCCACCCCGAGCTCGGCGCCTACGCACGGGAATGGTTCGCCGAGGTGTATGACGTGGTGCGCAATGAGTGCGGTCTCGATACGGAGGCCGCCCTCGGTTTCATGAGCCGCGGAATGCTGATCTCCACTCTGGTCTCCCTGGACCTCCAGCCCAACACAGGAGAGAAGACCTTCGAACTCGTGAACTTCGTAGGCGGCGCTCCGGCCCAGGCCTGATCCATACACAAAGGTGCCCGACGGCTGGTAGTGACTACCAGCCGTCGGGCACCTTTTTCTGCCCTGACGGGCCGGCAACTCAGCCGCGGGCGACCGCCCCGGTGGCCTGCCCCGCGGCCGCCACAGCAGCCTCGCGCGCCTCGGAGGCCTCGTCGTTGGTCAGCGTGCGATCAGCCGCGCGGAAGCGCAAGGTGAAGGCGAGCGACTTCTGTCCGACCTCGATCCCGGTTCCCCGGTAGTCGTCGAAGAGCTCGACCTCTTCGAGCAGTTCGCCCGCCCCGGAGCGGAGGGCCTCCTTGACCTGCGCAGCGGGAACGGCCTGGTCCACGACCAGGGCCACATCCTGCAGGGTGGCCGGGTAGGTCGTGACCGCCTGAGCCACCACGTGGTCGGGAAGGAACGCTGACAGAGCGCGCACGTCCAGTTCCATCGCGGCGGTTCGCTCCGGCAGATCCGCCTCGGCGAGGCGATCCGGGTGCAGCTCGCCCGCGTGGCCGACGGTGGTGCCTTCAACGATCAGGCGGGCGGCACGGCCCGGGTGGAAGGCCTGATGGGAGCCCTGCTCCACGGTCAGCTCCACGCCGAGCGCATCGGCCACGAGCCGCGCCAGGTCCAAGGCATCGGCCCAGTCCCAGGCACGCTCGGGCTCGCTCAGCGCACCGGTGGAGGCGCGCCCGGTCAGCACGGCAGCGATGTGCCACGGCTGGTCCGGGATCCCCGCGTTGAGGTCCTCCAACTCCGCCTCGGTGGGCTTGACGCCGCCCTTGGGCAGGGTGGCCGATCCCAGCTGCTCCTTGGGGAGGAACACCACGCCGCCCTCGAACAGGCCGGTGTCGCGGAATCCTCGGGCGTGGTTGCGGCGCGCCAACTCCAGCAGGCCGGGCAGCAGCGAGGTGCGCAGCCAACCGAACTCTGCAGAGACCGGGTTGGCCAGGTGCACGCTCTTGACCTGTGTGCCCTCGACCTCTGCGCCGAAGAGGTTGTTCTGGGCCTCGGAGACGAACGGGTAGGCGAGCACCTCCACGAGACCGGCCCCGGCCAGCGCGTCCGCGATGCGACGACGACCACGCTGAGCGTCGGTCAGCCCACGGCCGGGAGGAGCCACTGGCAGCCGGGACGGAATGTTCTCGTAGCCCACCAGGCGGGCGATCTCCTCGATCATCTCCTCCGCACCGGTCAGGTCGGGACGCCAGCTGGGGGCCGTGACCTGGTCAGCGTCTGAGCCCTCCGCGACCCGGCAGCCAACCCCCGTGAGGGCGTGCAGCTCCTGCTCGCGCGTGAAGTCGATCCCCACACGGGCCGTGGCCGCACCATGGGCCAGGGACACCACGGTGGGTTCGGGACGGGTGCCGACGTCGGAGCCGGTGCCCCTGTCGGTGCCACCGGCGAGCTCCACGAGCAGGTCGACCGCACGCTGGGCCGCAACGTCAGCGATCTCCCAGTCCACACCGCGCTCGTTGCGCTTGGAGGCCTCGGAGGGCAGCTTGTGACGGCGCTTGGTGCGCCCCATCGACACGGCATCGAAGTGAGCCGACTCGATCAGCACCGTGCTGGTGGTCCCGGAGACCTCCGTGGACTCACCACCCATGATGCCAGCCAGTCCGAGAGCCCCGGAACCGTCGGTGATGAGCAGGTCCTCGGTGGAGAGCTTGCGCTCCTTGCCGTCCAACGTCGTCAGGGTCTCCCCGTCGTTGGCGCGACGCACCACGATGTCCCCCGTGACCTTGTCACGGTCATAGAAGTGCAGCGGCTGCCCCAGCTCCAACATGACGTAGTTGGAGATGTCCACGGCCACGGAGATGGGACGCATCCCGGCCAGGCGAAGGCGCTCAGCCATCCAGGACGGGGTCTTGGCGTTGACGTCGATCCCCTCGACCACGCGCGTCACGAAGCGGTCGCAACCGTCGTTTCCACGGATCGGAGCCTGGTCTTCGAGGCGCACGTCCAATTCCGGCTTCACCGGGGCCTTCACGGTGACGCGGGAAGCCGGGTCTGAGAACTCGGTCCCGGTGGCCAACGCGTACTCGCGCGCCACGCCACGGATGGAGAAGCAGTAACCGCGGTCCGGGGTCACGTTGATCTCCGCGGCCTCGTCGGTGACGCCGAGCAGCGGCAGCGCGTCCTGCCCCACCTCGGGATCCAGTCCCAGGTCACGGAAGACCAGGATGCCGTCATGGTCGTCGCCGATACCGAGCTCACGCACGGACGCCATCATCCCCGCGGACGTGTGCCCGTAGGTCTTGCGCGGGGTGATACGGAAGTCGCCGGGGAGTACGGCGCCGGGAAGGGTCACCACGACCTTGTCCCCGACCTCGAAGTTGTGCGCGCCGCAGATGATGCCCTGCACACCGGAGGGCTCGATGCCCTCACCGGTCAGCGTCTGGGCCTGCCCCTCGGGGACCACCCGGACGCTGCACCAGTTGATGACCTTGCCGTTCTTCTGGGGCTCCTCCTCACGGGTGAGCACCTGTCCAACCACGATGGGGCCGGTGAGCTCATCGAGTGGACGGTGAACGTCCTCCTCCTCGAGACCCACCCGGACCAGATCGGCCATGACGTCCTCGGCGCGCGCCTCGGCGGGCACCTGGGCGTTCTCACGCAGCCAGGAAAGTGGAATACGCATTGATCAGATCTCCATCCCGAAGTGGCGGCTGAAACGGACGTCGCCCTCGATCATGTCGTGCATGTCGGGGACGTCGTTGCGGAACATGAGCGTGCGCTCCACGCCCATGCCGAAGGCGAACCCGGAGTACACCTCCGGGTCGATGCCGCCTGAACGGAGCACATTGGGGTGCACCATGCCGCAGCCGCCCCATTCCACCCACTGCGGACCGCCCTTGGCACCGGGGTGCCAGACGTCCAGCTCCGCGCTGGGCTCGGTGAACGGGAAGTAGGACGGGCGCAGACGGATGCGGGCCTCAGGGCCGAACATCAGCTTCGCGAAGTGCTCCAGTGTGCCCTTGAGGTCCGCCATGGACAGTCCCTTGTCCACGGCCAGGCCCTCGAACTGGTGGAACACCGGGGTGTGCGTGGCATCCAGCTCGTCGGTGCGGTAGGTGCGTCCCGGGCAGAGCACGTAGATCGGCACCTCACGCGTGAGCATGGAACGGATCTGCACCGGGGAAGTGTGCGTGCGCATCACCAGGTGGCCCTCCGGCGGGTCCACGAAGAAGGTGTCCTGCATCTCGCGGGCCGGATGGTCCTCATCGAAGTTCAGGGCATCGAAGTTGTACCACTCCGACTCCACCTCCGGCCCCTCCGCGATCTCCCAGCCCATGCCGACGAACACGTCGGAGACGCGCTCGATCAGGCGGTTGAGCGGGTGGCGGGCGCCGAGCGTGGTGCGGCGAGGGGCCGCGGTGACGTCCACGGTCTCCTCCACCAGGCGGCGGGCGGCGTGCTCCGCCTCCAACACCTCGGTGCGTGCAGCGAGGGCCTTGCTGACTTGTCTCTTGGCACCGCCCAAGGTCTTACCCGCCAGGGCCTTGTCCTTGTTCTCCAAGGAGCCGATGGCGCGGTTCGCCAGGGTCAGAGGGGCCTTCTCACCGAGGTGAGCCAGGCGCGCAGACTTCAGTTCGTCCAGGTCCGCGGCAGCGGCAAAGGCCGCGAGCGCGGCTTCGACCACCGCATCCACGGCCTCCTGGTCTGTGGGATGGGGGACGCCAACGGCGTCAGAGGTTGCTGACATGAGCTTGCGGGCACACCTTCATACATCTTTGGTTCTATGAGGGAATCGGACTCATTCTAGTTCAGTCCGGAGCCGGCCCCTCCCCCACCTTGCGCGCAGTATCCGGAAATGCGGGCCCCCTCCCGGCCCCCAGTTCCGGAAAAAGCCCAAAAAACCGCTGAACGCAGTGGCCACCCACCACG
>NZ_JALAGT010000182.1 GCF_022712295.1 Galactobacter sp. | reverse complement strand
CCCTCGCCCACGAGCTTCAGGACGCCGCGCTCGCGATCCGTCAGCCGCGACAAAGCGTCCGTCTCGGTTCGACGCGCCTTGAGCAGCGACCCGGACACGGACGGATCCACGTAGACCTCTCCGCCCGCCACGGCACGCACGGCCGCGGCCACCTGGTCCGGGCTTGCATCCTTGAGCAGGTAGCCGTTGGCCCCCGCATCGAGGGCGGCCTGCACCCGGTCCGCGTCGCCGAAGCTGGTCAACACCACCGAGGCCACGCTCGGGAAGCGCGTGCGCACGGCGGCGAGGGTCTGCATGCCGTCCATGCGCGGCATCACGAGGTCCAGCAGCAGCACGTCCGGCAGCGCGTCCTCAGCCCCCAGCTCGGTGAGCACGCGAACGGCCTCCTCACCGTTGCCACCCTGCCCCACCACGGTGATGTCGTCCAGGATGTCCAGGTAGGCGCACAGCCCGCGGCGCACGATCTCGTGATCGTCCACGATCACCACATTCAATGCGCTCATGCCTCATGCCTCTCCGGCTCATCCGTTTCCAGGGGAATGCTCACGCTCACGCGCCCTCCGTCTGGCCCGTCCAGGTCGATGTCCACGACCCCACCCCAGCGCTCGCCGCGCTGACGCATGATGGACAGCCCGGCACCATCGTGGGGCACATCGTGCCCGACGGCGGTGCTCGCCGCAGCCGGGGACGGCACCTCGGTGCCGTCCCCGGCGCGGGCCGGGCCCCCGTCGTCGTGCACTGTCAATTCCAGCCGCCCAGGCGGGGCCGCGACGCTCACCCTGACCCGTGCGGCCTGCGCGTGCTTGATGGCGTTGCGGATGGCCTCCGCCGCGATCAGGAAGACGTCCTCCGCGAGGTCCGGCTCAAGCACCGGGCCCGGGGACGGCGCGTCCACCTCGATGACAGCGCCCGTCTGGCGATGGGTCCTGGAGGCCAGCTCGCTCAGGGCGGCTGCCAGGCCGTCGCCCGTGGCACGAACCGGACGCAGCTGCGTGACCATGGAACGAAGATCGGCCAGGACGTCCGCCGTGATGTGCTGCAGATCCTCCGCCAGTTGATGCGCCTTGCTCACGTCCTGGTGCGAGCCGTCGGTCAGCATCCCGAGCGTGCGGGCCAGCATGCCCATGGAGAAGACCTGCTGCACCACGGAATCGTGCAGATCTGCGGCCAGTGAGCGGCGTTCCTCGCGGCGGGCGGCGTCGCGTTCGCGTTCCAACAGGCGGGCGTAGTCGATGGCCAGGCCGGCCTGTTCCGCCATGGAGGCCAGGAAGTCGAGGCCGTCCTCGTCCACCACCTCCCCCGGGGCCAGGTACACGTTGAGGACGCCGGTGACCTCGTCGCGGGCCTTGATGGGCACGGAGACGAACGCGTCCCACTCGGGGGACCGGTGGTACTCGCGTAAGGGTTCCCAGGCGGGATCCGTCATGACCACCTGGTAGCGGTGGGGGACCACCACGGTCTCACCGGAGGCGAAGGAGTCCAACATCTTCAGGTCCGCGCCACGGTCGCGGCAGGCCATGAGCTTGGCGAAGAAGGCTCCGGGCCGTTCTGTGGGGAAGCCGGCGGAACCGAGAAGGTGCAGGGTCTCGCCGTCGTGCTCATTGGTGAGGACCTGCACGCCGACGAGCCCGTCGGTGGCCTGGATCTCGCGGGCCAGGGCTTCCAGGGTAGCGGGGACGGATCGCCGGGAGGCCACATTCGCGGCGGTACGAGCCACGGCGGCAGACCGCGATTCGCGACGTCGGATGGTCTCGAGCTCGCTGCCCGACCATGCTGCATTGGCCACGGTGTCCCCCTCCCTGCGAGCGGGGACGGCTGTGTCCTCGCTCGCAGGCAACGCTACCGGGGTACCCGAGGCGGGGCTAACGGAGGAGTCCGCCACCATCGCACACCATCATCTGCCCCGTCACCAGGGCGCCGTCGTCGGAGGCCAGGTACGCCGCCATGCCGGCCAGGTGCTCACCCGTGACGAACTCCTTGATGGCCTGCTTGTTCATGGTGGCTTCGATGACCTCGTCACCGGAGAACTGGCGCGTTCCAGGCGTGGAAACCTGCCCCGGCATGATGCCGTTGACGGCGATCCCGTCCCCGCCGAACTCCAGCGCCATGACGCGGGTCATGCCCACCAGCGCGCCCTTGGATGCAACGTAGGCCAGCTGTCCCGCCGAGCCGGAGAAGAACGTCCGGGAGACCACGTTGATGATCCGGCCCCCGCGCTCGCTGGCCGAGAGATGCGGGTGGCACGCCTGGACGGTGTGCAGGGCTCCCACGGCGTTGACGTCGAAGAAGCGGTGCATGCGTTCCGCATCGGTGTTGAGCAGGGAGTCCCGGTCGGAGACCAGGCCTGCGGCATTGACGAGCACGTCCACGCCTCCGTGCTCTTGGACAATATGCCCGACGGCGGTGTCCACCTGGTCCTTGTCCGTCACGTCCGCAGGCACGTAACTTTGCCCATCTCCGAGGGGCCGCTCCGGCTCGCGGACATCCAGCAGGGCCACATGCGCACCCTCCGCGGCCAGCCGGTCGGCGAGGTCGCGCCCGATGCCGCGGGCGGCACCCGTGACCACGCACGTGACGTGGTCCAGGCGATGCGGGACCGGGCGTGGAGCCGGAGCCGGCATGTCAGCGCTCCTGCGGGTGGGTTGCGAGCGGTTCCACGCTGGTGACGTCCATCCAGGGGAACTGGGGAAGGGAAGCGAGGGCGTCGTGCAGGGCGGTGGCGTCCACGGCCTCCCACAGACCCACGACCCCGCGGCGGCCCGGCACGCGCCAGAGCCGTTTCAGGATGCCCTCGCTGCGCAACTGCATGGCGCGGTCGCGCTCGGCGGACTTGATCTCCTTGATCCGCTCCTCGCTCAAGGACTCGGGGAGGTAGGCCTCGAACCTGACCAGGAATTCCATGGGTGCTCCTCTACTCTTTCGTGTCCACCAGGCCCAGGAGGGCGTCGGCCAACTCCCGCGGTGCGGTGACCATGGCCTCGTGACCCGTCTGCAATTCGACGGTATCCCAGCCGTCCTCCTTGGCGGCCTCGAGGAAGGGCTGGAAGACCGCCATCCAGCCCACGCAGCCCACGTAGGCGGGGGTGACGTCGTTGACGGCGCCGGTGAGCGGGAGCTCGTCGGTCCACGCCTTCCACGGGTGCGGGGTCAGCCGCGGGGTGAGCCAGTCGATGTCCGCCTGATCCGTGACGCCCAGCTTGGCCAGCGAGCGTGGCGGGATCAGCCAGCCGAATCCTGACTCGTGGACCGAGGTCTCGTAGTGGTGGGCGATCTCCTCCGGCTGCAGGGCCCAGGCCGAGCGTCCGTCACCGATGAAGCCGTCCAGGTGGATGCGCTTGGAGATCCTGGCCGGGATCCTGTCCGCCACGCCGGTGATGACCTGGCCGCCATAGCTGTGGCCCACCAGGGTCACATCATCCAGATCGTGAGCCTCGACGAGGGAGACCGCGTCCTGGATGTGGGTGTCCAGGCCCACCTGGGGGCTGAGCAGATGGGCCCGGTCGGAGACGCCAGTCAGGGTCGGGGTCAGGACGTCGTGGCCCGCCGCACGCAGCAGCGGGGCCACACGATCCCAGCACCAGCCGCCGTGCCAGGCGCCGTGGATCAGGACGAACGTGGTCACGAGACCGTCTCCAGCGCCGGATGGGGCTCGTCGGTGGGCTCGAAGAGTGCCAGCGCCGCAGCCGTGTTGGACGCCGGGACGAAGTAGGTGTCGTGAATCCGGCGAATATCGTCGCCGAGAGCGCCGCGCATGATGAGCCACATGATCATCTCGATACCCTCGGCGCCGGCCTTCTCCACGTATTCGCCACGGGAGATGTTGGCCAGGGCCTCGGGATCCGTCTCGATCTTCTCGAGGAACTCGCGGTCGAACTCCTCGTTGATCAGGCCCGCACGCGCGCCGGCCAGCTGATGGGACATGCCGCCGGTGCCGAAGACCGCCACCTTGATGTCCTTGGGGTAGGAACGGATGGCCTTGCCGAGGGCGACTCCCAACTGCAGGCAGCGTTTCGCGGTGGGCTGCGGGAACTGCAGAACGTTGACCACGAACGGGATGACCTTGCACGGCCATGCATCCCCCGGATCCGGGGTGTAGACGGACAGCGGCACGGTGAGGCCGTGGTCAACGTCCAGTTCCTGCATCACGGTCAGGTCGAAGCCGTCGTCCACGAGGCTCACCAGCAGGTGCTCGGAGAGCTCGGCGTCACCGATGACGTCGGGGACCTGGCGGGGGCCGAAGCCCTCGTCCGCCACGTCGTAGTGGTCAGCGGTGCCGATGCCGAAGGTGGGGACCATGTCGAAGCCCAGGGCGTTGGCATGGTCGTTGTAGACCACGATTGCTACGTCGGGCTTGTGCTCCGCCATCCAAGCGCGGGCCGGGGCGTAGCCCTCGAAGAGGCCCTTCCACTGGTCGGTCGCGGTCAACTCGCGGTCCATGGCCGCGCCGATCGAAGGCACGTGGGAGGTCGCAAGACCCCAGATGATCTCAGCCAAACTTCCGTCCTCCTGCTGCCAGTTCTGCCTTGAATTCCTCGGTGGTCATACCCGTGTAGATGCCGCCCAGATCCTGGACCGACAAGCCGTCGATGATGGCGAGCTTGAGCGTGTAGAAGATGGTGGCGCCGGAGTCGGTGAGCTTCTTCCAGTCACGGTCCAACACGGCCTGACGCTGCTCCGGGGTGAGCGGGTAGCGGTCGATGTAGGCCGCCTCGTCCTTCGAGAAGGCCTCGCGGTTCGCCGGGTCCTTGAGGGAATAGAGCATCTTGTTCAGGCCACGGCCAATGCGGCTGGTCTCCGTGTCGTAGATGTAGGCGCCCTCCACGCGAGGGGTGTAATTCGACATGCCGGCCTCCTTTCTTCGGTGTCTGTTCTCCGCGGAGGGTCAGCGCCGCAGGATGTGGTGTTTCCCTTGAATCTATGGGGCTGCGGGCGGGGCGAGCATCGGCCCAATGACTGCCCCGCGCTAGGTCATTTGTCGCATCCCTCGGTACTGGGCGGGCCTTAGGCTCGAGCCAAGCCCTTTCCCCTTTGGTCGATTCGAGGACGCACCATGCCCACGCCCGCCGCACTCAACCTGATCCAGAACTTCTCCCTGGAGATGACAGGGAAGGACGTCGACGCTCTGCGCGAGGCCGCGCCCGCCATCCCCGCAGGCACCAAGATCAACGTCACATTCCTCGGCAACGAGGACCTGGCCATGCGAGTGAACGCGGCGAAGGCCGTGAAGGAACTCGGCTTCACGCCGGTGCCTCACATCTCGGCCCGGCGCATTGCCTCCGAGGCACAACTGCGCGAATTCTTGGCCGCTTTGCAGGAGGTCGGAGCCACCGAGCACGTCTTCGCCGTGGGCGGCGACCCGGCGACGCCGGAGGGACCATACGAGGACTCGCTGTCCCTCATCCGCTCCGGAGTGTTCTCCGAGTACGGCGTCAAGGAGGTCTCCGTGGCCGGCTACCCGGAGGGGACCCCGGTCATCAGCGAGGAGGACCTCTGGTACCACCTGGAGGAGAAGACCAAGGCGCTCGCCGAGCAGGGCTTGGGCCAGGTGGTCCTGACCCAGTTCGCGTTCGACGCGGAGCGCGTCGCCGCCTGGGTGGCCGACGTGCGCTCCCACGGCGTCGAGGCCCCGATCCGCATCGGCACGCCCGGCCCGGCCGGCATCAAGCGGCTCCTCAACTACGCCCGACGTTTCGGCGTGGGTTCATCCGCCGGCATCGTGAAGAAGTACGGCTTCTCCCTGACCAACCTGATGGGAACCGCAGGACCCGACAAGTTCGTCAACGCCCTGTCAGAATTGCTGCAGAAGGATCCACGCTCGGGTGAGGTGGGAACCCACTTCTACACATTCGGCGGCATGAAGGCCACGGCTGAATGGGCCAACAAGTTCATCACCGGTGCCTGAACCGGTTTTCAGATTGACTCCACAGGAGAGGACAAGAGGACCCCGCAATGAGTGAGACCCAGTACGCCAGGAAGAACCACGGGACGTTGATCGTGTCCGGTCCGGACCAGCCCGGACTGGTGGCAGGTATCACCAACCTGATCACCGAGGCCGGAGGCAACATCGTCAGCCTGGATCAGTACACCACCGATCCGCAGGAGGGGAGCTTCTACCAGCGGGTGGTGTTCCACCGTCGCGACCTGGCCGCAGCCATCCCTGACATCGAGGCATCGCTGAGGAGGTTCCTGGAACCACTCGGGATGAAGTTCCGCCTGACGAACGCCAATGTGCCCAAGCGTATGGCGATCCTGGCGTCCAAGTCGGATCACTGCCTCCTGGATTTGTTGTGGCGCCATCGCCGCAACGAGCTTCCCGCGACGGTGCCCATGGTCATCTCCAACCACACGGACGTGGTGGACGATGTGCGTTCCTTCAACATCCCCTTCTTCCACGTCCCGTCCGTGGCCGGTCCGGACAAGAAGGAGTCCGAAGACAAGATCATTGAACTGTTGAAGGGCAACGTGGATTTCGTGGTGCTGGCCCGCTACATGCAGGTGCTCTCCGACGACTTCCTGGACCGTGTGGGTGTGCCCGTCATCAACATCCATCACTCGTTCCTTCCTGCCTTCATCGGCGCGGGCCCCTACCGCAAGGCCAAGGAACGTGGCGTGAAGTTGATCGGTGCCACTGCTCATTACGTGACGGCTGACCTGGATGAGGGACCCATCATCGAGCAGGACGTGGCCCGCGTGGACCACTCCATGACCGCCAACGACATGCAGGCCCGCGGAGCCTACGTCGAACGCGAAGTTCTCTCTCGCGCCGTGACATGGCACGCCGAGGACCGCGTGATCCGCGACGGCAACCACACCATCGTCTTCAACTGATCTGTGGCGGTCCTTTGACGTAGGACAATCGTGTTCATGACGAAGCCGAGGCCGAAAGTCCTGATCACCGACCACACCTGGCCGGACACCGGCGTGGAGCGTGGCATCCTTGCCGAGCTCGATGCCGATGTCGTGGAGGCGCCCGCAGCTGACGAGGAGTCGTTGATCGAGGCGGCACGCGGTGCCGATGCCATCATCACGTGTTTCGCGAACGTGTCCGAGCGCGTCATCGAAGCGGCCGGCACGGGCCTGCGCGTGATCGCGCGTTACGGAACCGGAGTCGACAACATCGATGTCGGGGCTGCCACGGCCCGAGGAATCCCCGTGACCTATGTACCGGTGTACTGCGTGGACGAGGTCGCTGAACACGCGCTTGCGCTGATCTTCGCCCTGGAGCGCGGCGTCACGAGCTACGACCGGGCAAGCCGGGGCGGTGGCTCGGCGCTGGACACCGGGCTGGGGACCCGGCGGATCAGTGGCCGCACCCTCGGCCTGATCGGCGGAGGTAGGATCGGCCGGGCCGTGGAACAGCGTGCCACGGCCTTGGGCATGAGCGTCCTGATGCATCATCCCTCGGGTAGGGACGGCTCTGTGCCGTTGCCCCGGCTCCTGGCCGAGGCAGACTACGTCTCGCTCCACCTACCTCTGACCGACGGCACGAGGCACCTGGTGAATCATGAATTCCTGGCCGCGATGCGCCCCGGATCGTTCCTCATCAACACCGCCCGTGGACCGATCGTGGACACGGCCGCTCTCGCCCAGGCCCTGAACGACGGGCCCATCGCCGGCGCGGGCCTGGACATGGTGGACGATGCCGAATCCGCAGCCGGCCACGCGGTGTTGGAGCATCCGCGCACCATCGTCACTCCGCATGTCGCCTTCTATTCGGACGAGTCCATCGCCTCGCTGGCGGACCAGGCCGCGCGCAGCGTCGTCGACGTCCTCACCGGCCGCGAGCCGGCCAATACCGTGTCCTAGCGCGGACGCGGCGCGCCAGCACAGCAGTGGCGCCGCAGGCGCCGATCAAGAGGCCCGACGACGCGGGGCGCCATTCGTACGAATGGCGCCCCGCGTCGTCGGGCCTCGGCAGAGAAACGGGAGGTCAGTCCACCTTCTCGACCGTGTCGTAACCCTTGCCGTTGTACTTCTGCACCACCACGGAGGAGACAGACGGCTGGCCGTCCACCGTGGTGTCCACGGACGTGCCGTCCAACATCAGCGGCGCCTGGAAGTCCTTGATGTCGCGCAGGGCGTCCATGAAGGAATCCCTGGTGGGCTCCTTCATGTTCTCGAAGGCCTGCTCCAGTGTGGCGCCGTTGATGTAGCTCCACATGCAGTGTGGGAAGGCCGGGGACTCCTTGTAGTCCGCGTACTCCTTCAGGTCGGACAGGAACGTCTTCACGTCGGCGTCACCGGAGAACTCGGGGGAGGCCGGGGCCTTGGAGAAGGACACCGAGTACACGCCCGGGTAGTTGGACGCCTTGGACGGGGCCAGGATGGACGCCGGGCTGGACGTGTTGGAGGGCAGCAGCCAGCTGGGCTTCCAGCCGATGCTCTGGGCACGCTTGAGGCTGGAGATCATCAGCGGCGTCACGGACATGGCGTTGAGGACCGTGTCCGCCTTGGTGTTGGCCAGCTGCGTGATCTGGGAGTCCACGGACGTATCGGTGGCCTCGTAGGTCAGTGACTTCACGATCTTGATGTTGGAGGAGCCCTTGATGCCCTGCTTGAAGCCCTCCACGTACCCCTTCCCATAGTCGTCGTTCTGGGACAGGACGGCTACGGTGTGCTTCTTCCCGGAGGCGGCCAGCGCCTTGCCCAGGGCCTCGCCCTCGTTCTGGTAGATCGGGACGCCGCCCAGGGACCAGGGGCTCTTCTTCTGGTCATCGAAGGTGGGATCACCGGTCATCACCAGGACCTGGGGAACGTGATCGGCCTGAGCCGCCTCGTGATAGGCCAGGTTGGTGGGCGTACCGAGACCGGAGGTGATGGCGAAGACGTCGCCCTTGAGGGACTGGTAGTTGGAGGAGGCCTTCTGCGGATCGTAGGCGTCGTCCGCGGTCTTGATCTTGACCTTGCGGGTCTTGCCGTCCCCGAACTTGATGCCGCCCTCGGCATTCGCGTGGCCCATGTAGGCCTTCAGGCCCGCCACCGTGCAGGTACCGGGACCTGCCGTGGTGCCGCTCAGGGGGGTGGTGACGCCGAGGGTGATGGTCTTGTCCGTGATGCCGGGGCTGTCCCCGCCGGCGTCACGGGAACCGCCGCCGCGGGCACAGCCGGTCAGAGCCAGGGCACCGATGGCCACGGTGGCCGCGGCCAGGGTCAGGGGTTTCTTGTTGAGAATCGACATTGATTCTGCCTTTCGTGGGTCCCTCTCCGGG
>NZ_JALAGT010000181.1 GCF_022712295.1 Galactobacter sp. | reverse complement strand
GGCCCCCCCCCCCTCCTCCCCCACCCACCCCGGCCGAGCGGGGTGCTCGCTGCGCGTCCCCGTGGCGTGCACCGCCGTCGGGCCTTGGGAAAGAAACCCTGGGAGGGGAACCTCAGAGCACCTTGGACAGGAAGTCCTGTGTGCGCTCCTTCTGTGGGTTGCCGAAGAGTTCCTCTGGCGTGTTGGTCTCGCAGACCACACCATCGGCCAGGAAGACCACGCGGTTGCAGACCTCGCGGGCAAAGCCCATCTCGTGGGTCACCAGCACCATGGTCATGCCAGACTGCGCCAGCTCACGGATCACCTGCAGCACCTCCCCGACCATCTCCGGGTCCAAGGCGGAGGTCGCCTCGTCGAAGAGCATGATCTTGGGCTCCATCGCCAACGCTCGGGCAATCGCCACACGCTGCTTCTGGCCGCCGGAGAGCTGTGCCGGGCGGGCGTTGGCCTTCTCGGCCAGCCCCACGCGCTCCAACAACCCTTCGGCCTGCTTACGAGCATCTGCCTTGGACCTCTTTCCGGTGTCCACGGGCGCCAGCATCACATTCTCGATCACCGACATGTTCGGGAAGAGGTTGAAGTGCTGGAACACCATCCCCACGTGGCGGCGAACCTCGTTGATGTTCACCTGCTTGTCCATGAGGTCGAAGCCGTCCACGATCACGGAACCGGAAGTCGGTTCTTCCAACCGGTTCAGGCAGCGCAGGATAGTGGACTTACCGGAACCGGAGGGGCCGATCAGCGAGATGACCTCCCCCTCGTTGACCGAGAGGTCGATCCCCTTCAGCACGTGATTGTCTCCGAAGGACTTGGTGAGGTCCTTGACCTCGATCACCGCGTCGCTCATCACTTGTTCACCTTCTTGTCCACGTAGTTGGCCAGCCAGGTCAGCAGGGTGATCACCACGAAGTAGATGATGCCGACGATGATCAGCATCTCAGTGGTGCGGTAGTTGGACGCGTAGATCTGCTGCGCCTGGTACAGCAGTTCAGCGAAGCCGATGGTCAGCAACAGGGACGAGTCCTTCAGCGTGATCACCAACTGGTTGATGATGGACGGGGTCGCGATCTTCACGGCCTGCGGAACCACCACGCGCTGCATGGAACGGCCCCAACCGAGGCCCAGGGACCGCGAGGCCTCCATCTGCCCGGGATCCACGGACTGCAACGCACCGCGGATGATCTCGGTCAGGTAGGCGCCGGAGTTCAGGGCCAAGGTGGCGACACCTGCCCAGAAGATGTTGCCCGATGCACCCGTGATCTGCGGAAGACCGAAGTAGAACAGGAACGCCCAGACCAGGATCGGTGTGCCACGGAAGATGGACACGTAGGTGGTGGCGATACCGCGCAACCAGATGGACGGGGCGATCTTCATGAACCCGAAGATCAGGCCGAGGGCCAACGCGATCACGAAGGCCACCAGGGTGATCAGAACAGTGTTGCCGAGGCCCTTGGCCAACGTGGGCCAGGAGTCCGCCAGGAGCTCGAAGAAGTTGGACTTCTCGGAGCTGCCACTGCCGCTTCCGGAGGAACCGGAGTCGTCGTCGCCGAGGTAGGTCGCAAGGATCTTGTCGTAATCACCGGTGGACTTGAGGTTCTCCAGCCCGGCGTCGAAGGCGGCCAACAGGTCCGCGTTCTTGTCCTTGGCCACGGCGAAACCGTACTGGCCGCCCTCGATCTTCTCGGTGACGGCCTTCAACCCGGAACCCTGCTCGATGCCGTAGGCCAGCACCGGGTAGTCATCGAAGATCGCCACGGCCGTGCCGTTCTTCACCGACTCCACGAGGTTGGTGGACTGGTCCAATCCCTTGACCTTGAAGTCGTACTTCTTGGCCAGCTTCTTGGCCTCCGCCTCTGACTCGGTGCCGGTCTTCACGGCCACTGTCTCGCCTTTGAGATCCTCGTAACCCTTGACGTCCGTGTTGGACTTCGACACGGCCATCTGGACACCGGAGTCGAAGTACGGATCCGAGAAATCGAATGTCTGCTTGCGCTCATCCGTGATGGACATACCCGCGATCACGCCGTCGGCCTGACCGGAGGTGGTCGCAGAAACCGCGGCCTGGAAGCCCAGCGACTGGACCTTCACCTTGAACCCGACCTTGTCCGCGATCGCGTTCAGGAGGTCCATGTCGATACCCACGAGTTTGCCGTTCTTGCGGAACTCGAACGGCGCGAAGGTGGTGTCCGTCGCGATGGTGAAGGTCTTGCCCTTCACGGCGGCGGCCACGTCGTCCGGGATCGGGACTTCCTCCGTCGGGGCGTTGTCCGTCGCAGCGTCCTCGCCCAGGTACTTGGTGAGGATGTCGTCGTACTCGCCGGACTCCTTGAGCTCTGCCAGGCCGTCGTTGAACGCGGTCAGAAGTTCAGCATTCTGATTCTTCTTCACGGCGAAGCCGTACTGACCGCCCTCGATCTTCTCGGTGACCGCCTTCAGGCCGGAGCCCTGCTCGATGCCGTAGGCCAGCACCGGGTAATCATCGAACACCGCCACGGCGGACTTGTTCTTGACGGACTCCACGAGGTTGGTGGACTGATCAAGGTTCTTGACCTTGAAGTCGTACTTCTTGGCGAGATCCTTGGCAGCGGATTCGCCCTCCGTACCGGCCTTCGCCACCACGGTCTTGCCCTTGAGGTCCTCGTAACCCTTGATGTCGTTGTTGTCAGAGGACACGGCCATCTGGACGCCGGAGTCGAAGTACGGATCCGAGAAATCGAAGGTCTGCTTGCGCTCATCCGTGATGGACATACCCGCGATGACGCCGTCCGCCTGGCCCGAGGTCACGGCAGAGACCGCGGCCTGGAAGCCCAGCGACTGGATGTTCACCTTGAAGCCCTGCTTCTTGGCGATCGCGTTGATGATGTCCATGTCGATGCCGACGAGCTTGCCGCCCTGGCGGAACTCGAACGGAGCGAACGTGGTGTCCGTGGCGATGGTGAAGGTCTTACCCTTCACCGCTGCCTTGGCCTGCTGCGCCTTGACACTGGAGACGTGGACGGCTGTGGACTTCACATTGCTCGACGACTCTGTGCTCGCCGCTGCTGGGGCCGCTGTCGCGGCCGTCGCCGGAACCGCGACGGCTCCGACCACGAACGCCGCGAGGAGCGAGCCGAGCACGGCCCGCAGTCCCCGTCTACGAATTGGTTGTTTCACTTTTCTGTCCCGTTCCTCGAATATCGGGTGCGTAGCCCCTGACCGTGTGTCCCCGACCGGACGAAACGCCGACGCTGCATCTCGGTCACCGGACCGTTATCACGTGGGGCCGTGAGTGGGACCACTCTAACGAATGGCTGGCGGCCCGCCCCGAACCCGTGACGTGCTGCCCGGTTGGCTTCACGACTGGAATCCGGGCGGGCGTGCACCACAATGGAGAGCATGACCGCTTCCTCACCCAAACCCCCGGTTGCACCCAAACGCCCAGTCTCCACCGTCCACCACGGTGTCACGCGCAACGACAACTGGGAGTGGCTCCGGGACAAGGAGTCGGAGGAGGTGCTGGCGCATCTGCGAGCCGAGGACGCCTATGCCGCCGCCGTCACGGCCGACCAGCAGCCGTTGCGGGACGCCATCTTCAACGAGATCAAGTCCCGCACCGTGGAGACAGACCTCTCCGTGCCTGCACGTGAACGCGGCTGGTGGTACTACGCCCGCACTGAGCAGGGTAAGCAGTACCCGATCCACGCCCGGGTGAAGGCGCAGGACACCGGAGAGCCTGAGGCGGATTGGACGCCCCCGACCCTGACTCCGGGTGTGCCCGTCCCCGGGGAACAGATCCTGATCGACGGAAACGTCGAAGCCGAGGGAAAGCCGTTCTTCTCCTTGGGTGGGATGTGCGTCTCGGGCGATGGCAATCTGTTGGCCTACACGGTGGACAACGCAGGCGATGAACGTTTCACCTTGCACATCCGGGACCTCTCCACCGGTACCGATCTGGACGACGTCATCGAGGACACGTTCGACGACCCGGTCTTCACCCCGGACGGCATGCGGGTGATCTACACGACCGTGGACGAGACCTGGCGGCCCGACCGCCTGCACGTTCATACCCTCGGGACCCCGGTGGCCGAGGACCAAGTGCTCTTCTCCGAGTCCGATGCCGGTCTGTGGTTGGGGGCGGGTACCTCCCCCGACGATCAGGATCTGATCATCAACGCCGGCAACGCCGAATGGGGCGAGACCTGGGTCTGGCCGGGCATGACGGCCGGTACCGTCCCCGTGAAGGTGGTGCCCCGGGAACTGCGGACGCTGCACCAGGTGGTTCCGGTTGCCGTGGACGGCGAGCGCAGGCTGCTGATCCTGCACGATCTCGATGCACCGAATGGTCTGCTTTCGCTGGCGCCTGCGCTGGGTGGGGATCCCGCGGACTGGGTCCCTGTGATCGGAACGTCCGAGGAGACGAAGTTGGACGGCATCACTGCGAACGCCTCGTATGCGTTCGTGGGCGTGCGTGAGGACACCGTGCCGCGCGTGTGGACCCTGCCACTGGCGGGTTTGGGGACACCAGCGCAGGCACCCGTTTCGGCACCACTGGTGGGAGATCCCCTGCTCGACGACCTGGCTCCGGGCTCCTCCGCAGGTTCCGTGCCGCTGAGCGTGGGGTTGGTCTCGACAGCGTTCGAGGCTCCGACCGTGCGGCTGTCCCGCGCCGGGGACCTGCTGCCTGCCGAGATCCACGAGGTCGTTCTGGCCACCGGTGAGGACCGACTGCTGAAGCGGACCCCGGTCAAGGACGTGGACCTGTCTCGTTATCAGGTGACTCGGGAGTGGGCCGACGCGGAGGACGGGACGCAGATCCCGCTGACCGTCATGCGTCGGGCCGACGTGGTGGCGGATGGCACCGCGCCTCTGGTGGTCTACGGCTACGGGTCCTACGAGGCAAGCATGGACCCCGGTTTCGGGGTCGCACGCCTGTCGCTGCTGGACCGCGGCGTGGTCTTCGCCGTGGCCCACGTCCGGGGTGGCGGCGAGCGCGGACGCCACTGGTACTTGGACGGCAAGAAGCTGAAGAAGAAGAACACCTTCACGGACTTCGTCGACGCCACCCGCTGGCTGGTGCAGGCCGGCTGGGGGGATCCGACTCGGGTGGCCGCGATGGGCGGATCCGCCGGCGGGCTGTTGATGGGCGCCGTGGCCAATCTGGCGCCGGAACTGTACAAGGCGATCCTGGCCCAGGTGCCGTTCGTGGATGCACTGACCTCCATCCTGGACCCGGACCTGCCCTTGTCGGCGTTGGAATGGGAGGAATGGGGCAACCCGATCGAGGACGCCGAGGTCTTCGAGTACATGCGCTCCTACTCCCCCTACGACAACGTCACGGACCAGGACTACCCGCTGATCGCTGCCCGCACGTCACTGAACGACACCCGGGTGCTCTATGTCGAGCCGGCCAAGTGGGTGCAGGCTCTGCGCGACAAGTCCACATCGGGGAAGGAGACCGTCATGACCATCGAGATGGATGGCGGCCATGGCGGCGCCTCCGGACGCTACGAGGGCTGGAAGGACCGAGCCTGGGACTACGCGTGGCTGCTGTCGGCCTTGGACACCGAGGCCTGACGGGCACGTAGTGGACTCAGCACGGGCCGGTAGACTGACCTGTCGGCTCGGGGATTCCCGTGCCTCCATCGATCTGCCACGTATGCCCGTCCGCGAGACCCCACACCCACGGACGGCCGACGAAGAGGGTGCACCACCAGCTTGAACGAGCTCATCCAGAACATCACCGGCTACCCGGCAGGCACAGCCGCCTCCACCATGTCGTTGCTCACCGTGGTGAGTTTCGTCCTGATCGCCGTTGGCCTGGTCTTCCTGGCCCGTCGCAATGACCTGGGTTGGTGGGTCGTGATGCTGGGCTACTTCGCGGGGCCCATCGCGATCTCCCTCTACCCCGGCCAGTCCAACCTCTGGACGCTGCTCGGAGCCTTCCCGCTCTTCGCCTGTGCCGCAGTAGGTATGTACGGCTTCAGCCGCTCCGAACTGGCCGGGCGATTCACTCGTCGTGTCCACAACCAACGCTTCTCCGTGGTCGCCGTCATCGCGCTCTTGGCCCTCGCGTTCGTGCTCGCCCTGCTGCAGTTCGGTCAGGCACTGACCGAGCCCAAGGTGCTCTTCGGCGAAGGCATGCTGGTCCCGTGGCTCAGTTACGGATTCACGGCCCTCATCGCCGCCGGATTCGTGGGGATCGGATTCGGCGGCCGCTGGGCATGGTTCTTCCCGTTGGTGGGCTCCCTGGGGCTGGCGCTCTACACGGCCACGCATCCGGCATCCCGGCCCGACCTCGGCCTGTTCGTCTACCTCTTCGCCTACGTCGTGGTACTGATCACCTCGGTGTACGGGTTCTTCGCCTGGGGTTCCCCCGTGCCGGATGCCGCCGAAAGCGCGGCGGACCAGGGAGAAGACGAAGCCGAGCCAACGCCGTCGGGCACTGAGATCGACGACGCCGAAGGCGTCACAGAAGGCCCACCCAGCGGAAAGAACTAAGTTCCCAGGGCCTCCAACGGTTACCGTGGTGCAACCGCTCATGCCTGCAGCCGTTTCCACGGCGCGCGGAGCGGAACCACTGCAAACCGCATTCCTCCGGAGGCACAATGACGTCCCTTGACCCCACCGCTACGCCGAATCAGCCGGCAGCCGAGTCCCGCTCAGCCGGACACCTGATCGTCGACTCCCTGGTGGCCCACGGCGTCGAGCGTGCCTACGTGGTCCCGGGCGAGAGCTACCTGGACGTCCTCGACGGGCTGCACAACTCCTCCGTGGAGACCGTGGTCTGCCGCCACGAGGGCGGCGCCGCCTACATGGCTGAGGCCGAAGGCAAGCTCAACCAGCTCCCCGGCATTGCGATGGTCACGCGCGGTCCTGGTGCCGCTAACGCCCACGTCGGTCTGCACACCGCCTGGCAGGACTCCACCCCCATGGTGCTGTTCGTCGGGCTCATCCCGTTCGAACACCGTGACCGTGAGGCCTTCCAGGAGTTCGAGCCCAAGGCCTGGTTCGAGTCCGGCGCCAAGCGTGTGATGGTCCTTGACCACCCCGAGCGCGCATCCGAGATCGTCGCGGAGGCCATGTTCGCCGCCATGTCCGGTCGTCCCGGACCCGTGGTGGTCGGCCTCCCCGAGGACGTCCTGCGCGAGCAGGTCCATGCTCCCGTCCACCCGATCATCCCCGTCGCAACCGGCGGCATGACCGTCACCGACTGGAAGGCCCTCAAGGACGCCCTGCTCGAAGCGGAGCGCCCGCTGTTCGTCTTCGGCGGCAACGACTGGTCCACGGAAGGTGCGGAGACCTTCAGCACATGGCTCGAGGAGCACCACCTCGCCGCCGCAGCCGAGTGGCGTTGCGAGGGCCTGGTTCCCTTCTCCTCCCCCTCCTATGTGGGCCCCATCGGATATGGCCGTCCCAAGCCCACCTTCGATCTGCTGGAGGAGACCGACCTGCTGGTCTTCGTCGGCACCGTCCCCGGTGACGTGATCACCAACGGCTTCGACATCCGCCAGAACTGGGACCAGAAGAACTTCATCATCACCATGGACCCGTCCCTGCGCGGGCGCTCCGGCCCGGTGACGCACCAGATCGTCTCCAAGCCGGACACGTTTGTCCGTGACCTGGTGCTGATGGATCTGCCCGTGAAGCCCGAGTGGACCGCGTTCACCGAGCGCATGCGGGCCGAGCAGGAGGCCTTCGCGGCCCCCAAGGAGGCCAGCACCGACAACCAGCCTGCCACCATGGACGCCATGATGGCCCACCTGGTGGCGTCTCTCCCCTTGGATTCGATGGTGACGTTCGGCGCCGGCGAGCACACCAACTGGGCCCACCGCTACTTCCCCACCGAGTTCTACGGCTCCATGATCTCCACTCGCAACGGGTCCATGGGCTACTCCGTGCCCTCCGGTGTGGCTGCCTCGCTGAACTTCCCCGATCGGCTCGTCGTGACGGTGGCAGGCGATGGCGAGTTCCTCATGAACGGGCAGGAGTTGGCCACCGCAACCCAGTACGGAGCCACCCCACTTGTCATCGTGATGGACAACCAGGAGTACGGCACCATCCGCACCCATCAGGAGCGTTCCTACCCGCACCGCATCTCCGGCACGCAGCTGACGAACCCGGACTTCGCGCTCATGGCCCAGGCCTTCGGCGGCTACGGAGCCCGCGTCGAGACGAATGACCAGATCGCCGACGCCCTGGCAGAGTCCCTGCGCGTCATCCGTGAGGAAGGCCGCTTCGCGCTGATCCACCTCGTGGTGCAGCAGCGCGCCAAGGCGTACTGAGTCCCGGCGGTCCTGCCCCAGTTCTCGGGATCTACCCCAGTTCTGGGAATCTGTCCTCGTCCTCGGATTCGTGGCACCGCTTCAGTGCCCTGGATCCGAGAGCGGGGGCAGATCCATATCCGGGCAGGTGAAACAATGGGTGGGGCCGTGCTGTGACGCGCGAGCCGGAGCGCACCATTTGGAGGAAGAGCACACCGTGATCGAGTTGAAGTCAGCTGCAGAGGTCGAGGCCATGCGTCCGGCCGGACGTTTTGTGGCATCCGTGTTGACGGCACTGAAGGCCACGGCGGACGTCGGTGTGAACCTGCTGGAACTCGACAAGCTGGCGGCCACCATGATTCGCGATGCTGGGGCGGAGTCCTGCTACGTGGACTACGCCCCCTCCTTCGGCTCCGGACCCTTCGGATACTCCCTGTGCACCTCCGTCAACGACGCAGTGCTGCACGGCAAGCCGCACTCCTACGTGTTGAAGGCCGGGGACGTGCTCAGCGTGGACTTCGCCGCCTCCCTGCACGGCTGGGTCGCCGACTCCGCCCTGTCCGTAGTGGTCGGTTCTCCTGACGGCGCCGCGAATCCGGAGGGCCAACGCGTCATCGACGCCACCGAACAGGCGCTCGAGGCCGGCATCTCCGAGGCCCGCGTCGGCAACAAGATCGGCGACATCTCCCACGCCATCGGCGAGGTGGGCCGCTCCCTCGGATTCAAGATCAACACGCAATTCGGCGGCCACGGCGTGGGCCACACCATGCACGAGGAACCGCACATCGCCAACGACGGCAAGGCCCACCGCGGCTACAAGCTGGTGCCCGGCATGGTCTTCGCGATCGAGCCCTGGTTCATGGCGGGTACCGACAAGCTGCGCACCGGTGAGGACGGCTGGACGCTGCTGTCCGTGGACGGCTCCGTGACCGCCCACTCCGAGCACACCGTGGCCATCACCGAGGACGGCCCCCTGATCCTGACCGCCCGTTCCTGACTTGTCCAGAGGTAGTTCCATGCCCGACGGCGCCCCTGTCCATCCGCTCGCATCCGACCTGCCGCTGTTCGGCCTCGTCCTGCGCACGCCGCGGCTCGCGCTGCGGCCCGCCTGGGACGAGGACATCGTCGGCTTCGCCGACGCCTCGGTGGCCGGGATCCATCCGGACGATGAGATGCCGTTCGCTTCGCCATGGTCCCGCGGATCGCGAGAGGAGATCTTAGCGGGAACTGCAGCTTCCATCTGGTCGGAAGGGGCCGAGCGGAAACCCGAATCCTGGGTGGTCAGCTTCGCTGTGCGACGTGTCGACGCCGACGTCGAGGACTGGCGGGAGGCACCGATCATCGGCCGCCAGGATGTGCGCGGTCGGGAATTCCAGCTGCTGCGATCGCTGGATTCCGGTTCATGGTTGACCTCGTCCCACCAGGGCCAAGGCCTGGGATCCGAGATGCGGCAGGCCGTGGTGCTCTGGGCGCTGGACCATCTGGGTGCAACGGAGCTGACCTCGGGTGCCTACGACTGGAACGCGAAGTCCCTGGGTACTTCCCGGTCCGTGGGTTACGTGGACAACGGGACCAAGCGTGTGGTAATCGACGGCAAGGCGCAGGTGGAACAACACGTCCGCCTGACGCCTGAGACCCACCGCCGCCCGCCCTGGTCGCTGCAGGTCACGGGCGACATGGACGGTATCCGGGCGGAACTC
This sequence comes from Galactobacter sp., assembly GCF_022712295.1. Lineage (GTDB taxonomy): Bacteria > Actinomycetota > Actinomycetes > Actinomycetales > Micrococcaceae > Galactobacter. The sequence continues at coordinate 6,465 of NZ_JALAGT010000181.1, read as the reverse complement.
GGGATCACACCCAAGGCCTGATCTCCCTCGGCATCACACCCCGGCCCGACGTCCCACGGCGCAATGCTCCCGGCCTGACCTCCTACGGCGCCATGCCCCCCTGTCTGACGTCCCACGGCGCCGCGGATCAACGGGTAGACAGCCACCGACCAGCTTGTCCTGAGGCTTTCCGTCATGACCGCATGCGTTCTGTATGAGGTCATGACGGAAAGCCTGGGGGAAAAGCAAGTGAGGTCGCGGCTACCCAGTGTGCACCTACGCTGTCCGGTTGCGGCTCAGAGCGCTGCGAGGACCTGGGCCTCAGAGTGCTGCGAGGACGTGCTTGAGGCGTTCGGTCTCGGCGGCGTCGAGGGTGGCCATGGGGGCCCGCGGGACACCGACCTCCAAGCCCTGCAGCCCCAGGCCAGCCTTCACCGCGGGGATGAACGGCAGGCTGATGAGGGCATCGATCACCGGGTAGAGCGCGTTCCAGGACTCCCGCGCTCCAACCAAGTCACCGGCCTTGACCTCGGCCACCACGTTCACGATCTGATCAGGCACCACGTTGCCGGTTCCGGCCATGACGCCCGCCGCGCCCTCCACGAGGGCGGAATAGAGGTAGGGGTCCCAACCGATGAACGTGCCGATCACATCCGAATGGTGGTGGATCAACTGCAACGCCTGCTCCCAATTGGCCGAGGAGTCCTTGATGTAACGGACGTTCTCGTGACGTTCAGCCAGACCCCGGACGGTGTCGGGGTCCAGGTTGACGCCGGTGGCGCCGGGAATGTTGTAGAGCATCACCTCACTGGTCACGGCGTCGGCGACGGCATCCAGGTAGGCCACGGTCTCGGCCAGGGTCATGGGCTCGTAGTACGGGGTCACGAGCATGAGCACGTCAGCGCCGGCTGCTTCCGCGGCCTTGGAGAGGCGGATGGCTTCCGCGGTGGAGGTGGCACCGGTCTGCGCGATCACTGGGACCCGGCCCGCTGCCGCGGTGACGACCGTGGAGACCACGGCCTCACGCTCGGCCGCAGTCAGGGCCCCGACCTCGCCCGTGGAACCACAGGCCACCACACCGTCAACGCCGGCACTGATGGAGCGTTCCACCACCTTGGACAACGTTGCATGATCCACCGATCCATCAGCGGAGAACGGGGTGACCAAGGCGGTGAGAACACCAGAAAGCTGCTGCGACATCGTCGGATATTCCTTATCTGTTAAGGGGTGAAGCTTGAAAAAAGGGGGGCGGGCTGCGGTCAGCCGACCACGGCCAGATGAGAGGTGTCGGCGCTCGGAGCACGAAGAGGCCTGCGCTGACGATGGGTTGCCACGATGCTCGCGGCCCGTTGCGCGGCCTCGAAGCCTGAGGTCACGGCGGATTCTGTGTAGAGGGTTCCGAGGAAGTCGCCGGCCAAGAACACGCGGTCAGATCCACGGGTCAGGGTGGTCTGCAGCTTGGCTCGACCGGGGAAGCAGTAGGGCGACGCCACGGCCCAGCGCTTGGTGTGGGCCTCCACCACCGAGTCCGCGAAGCCGTGTCCCAGGATCGCGTCGAGGTCATGCAGGTGGATGTCCTTGACCTCGTCGTCATGTTTGTCCAACAGAGCCGCCCCCAGCCCGGCCGGAGAGAACGTCATCATCGATCCGCCCGGCTTCCGCGTGGTCTCGGCACCACGCACGATGGAGGCTTGGTTCAGAGCGATCGCGAATGACGCCTTGGGCGCCGCGATGGCGTAGAGGTCATCCCACGGTCGGGGTCCGGTCTCATTGGTCAGAAAAGCGGTGGAGACGTGGGGGCCGTACTTCACGAGGCTCAGTGCCTCTCGCAGCGATTCCGGAAGGTTCACACCTACCCGGTGGGTGACGTCGGCTGTCGTCGCCATCACCACGGTGCGGGCAGCCTCTTCACGCTGGACGCCGGATTCCGTCCAGCGGACGGTCACGTGGTCATCGTGTTCCACGACTTCGTCCACCACGGCGCCCAGCCGCACTCTGTCACCCAAGGCGACGGAGAGGGACTCGGTCAGGGTGGAGGGTCCGCCCACGATCCCGCGGTTGAGACCCTGTCCCATGCCGAGTACCAGCGAGAAGTAGCCGATGCCGGCGCCGGCGGAGATCTGGTCCATGTTGCCGGCGGAACGAGTCACGGTGGTGCGGAACAGTGCGGCGGCGTCCTCCGGCAGATCACCGATGAAGTCCTGGAAGGTCCGATCGTTGGCGAAGTCATAGATGCGCTGTTGACGCTTGGCGCCGGACTCGCCCGGGCGGACCCGGACCACATCCACGTAGCGCGCCACCTGGGTGATCAACTTGGCGCCGGTGCGCACCGCAGCAACCTTGGCCTTGGCCGACATGGGGATGCGGAAGGGGTAGGTCGCAATGTGCCCCTTCTTGATGAACGCCCCGTTCATCGCCATGCCCTGCAGCGAACCGGGGATGTCCACCGCCTCAACGCCGATCTCACCCAACAACCGGTCGGTGGAGGATCCAGGTCCGGAGAAGACGTGTCCGCCCCAGTTCAGCCAGTAGTCCCCCCGTCGTTCGGACGAGAGTCGTCCGCCCACCCTGGTCGATGCTTCCAGTACCAGGGTGTCCCAGTGTCGCAGCCTCCAGCCGGCAGAGAGCCCCGCCAACCCGGCCCCCACCACGATCATGTCTCGCATGGTCTCCTCCTCACGTCACGTCGTTTTTTGACCGGCGTGAAGTGGGTTCGTTCGAGTCCGTGATCACACGCGGTGAGATGACTCTAAAATGTGATCACAGATGCGACAAGAGGTGGCTGGGGATTTATTTTCCGTGTCCCACGACGGAAACAATTCAGGCTGAGTTCCGATCCTCAGAGTCCACTTCCGAACGCGGGGAAACGAGGCCCATACGGACGCGCCTCGTAGCCGCCGCAAGTGAGTCCTGGGTGGCCTGCCGTGCCGCCGCGGCGTCTCCCCTCCGGGCGGCCTCCAACAGTTGGCGCTGGTACTCCAAGAGTGGCACGTACCCCACGGGAATCCCCGGGATCTCAACGGCTGCCAGGCTCTCCTGCACCTCCAACTCGTGTTGCACACCAAGGAGCTTGTAGGGGCGGCAGCGATGCCAGAGACTGTGGATCATCTCCATCATGACCTCATTGCCCGCTGCCTGATAGACGATTCCGAGGAACGCTTCGTCATGGTGCATGTAGTCGGCGGCATCCGCAGCATCCAGCGCCGTGGTCATGGCCTCGAGTTCACGTTGCAGTTGCTCCAGATCGGTCTCGGTGAGAGACGCGATCCCGATGACGGTGGCATCCGTCTCCAGCAAGGTCCGGACCGCATAGAGATCCAACAACTCACGGTCGCTGAACCCCCGGACCACTGCACCCCGATACGGTTCCGAGGTTGCGAGCCCCTGCTCCTCCAATCGCCTGATGGCTTGCCGCACCGGCATGGTGGAAATGTCCAGTTCCCGCGCCAAATCACGAATCCTGAGCCGGTAACCGACCGGCAGCTCACCGGTCACAATGGCGTGATGCAGGGCTTCGAACGCGCGCTCGCCCGCCAAAGGTCCGGGTTCCAAAGGTGTCAAAGCCATGGTGAACATCCTAGACACAGACCACGTTTTACATGCCGGATATGGACAGGAGCAGCCGACCAGTGGTGAGATGTGATCTCATCCAAAGATTGTGATCCGGCCCACGAGAAGGAGCCGATCGCACCGCCTCATGATCCGAAGGACCCTCATGACCCAGAATCCGACCGTGACCGTGCTCCGCCCCGAGACCGCCGCGGGATCACCGGAGTCGGTGCTCCCCGAGTTCCCTCCGCTGCAGCACTACATCGGCGGGGCCTTCGTCGACTCCGACGGAAGTGACACCGAGACCCTGGTCGATCCTTCGACGGGTGCCGCGGTGGCCCAGGTTCCGTCCGGCACCGTCTCGGACGTGGACAAGGCGGTGCAGGCAGCCGTGCTTGCCCGGCGTGCCTGGGGGCGGACCACCCCCGGCGACAGGGCGGCCGCGCTGCTGAAGATCGCCGATCTGGTGGAGGCCAACGCGGAGGTGCTGAAGGCACTGGAGTCCTTGGACACCGGCAAGCCGCTCTCCACCTCGGATGACGACGTGGCCGGTGCCGCCGATTGCTTCCGTTTCTCCGCCGGTGCGGCCCGTGCATACACCGAGTTGGGCTCAGGCGAGTACTACCCCGGGCACACCTCCGTGGTGGTGCGCGAACCCATCGGCGTGATCGGTGCAGTGGTCCCGTGGAACTACCCGCTGCTCATGGGCGTGTGGAAGATCGCGCCGATCCTGGCCGCGGGCAACACGCTCATCATCAAACCCTCGGAGCAGACTCCGTTGTCGCTGCTGAAGCTGGCGCAGCTCATCGACGAGGCCGACCTGCTTCCGGCCGGTGTCCTGAACGTGGTGTTGGGTAAGGGGACCGCGGTGGGAGACGCCCTCTCCTCTCACCCCAGCATCGACATGGTCGCCCTCACCGGATCCGTGCGGGCCGGTTCCGCCGTTGCAGAATCGGCCTCAGCCAGCCTCAAGCGGGTGCATCTGGAGTTGGGTGGCAAGGCACCCATGGTGATTCTGGCCGACGCGGACCTGCCCGAGGCAGCCGAACTGATCCGCACCGCCGGGTACTACAACAACGGGCAGGAATGTGGTGCGGGCACCCGCGTGCTGATCCACGAGTCGGTCGCGGACGAATTCACCAAGTTGCTCAAGGCGCAGGTGGAGACCTTCGTGATCGGAGACCACCGTGCTTCCGAGTCCGTCGAGTTGGGCCCCTTCATCACCGAGGCCCAGTTCGAACGCGTCAAGGCCTTCGTGCGGCGCGCCATCGACGACGGCGCGATTCCCGTGATCGGTGGCCAGGCGGCCGCGGGCGAGGGGTTCTTCTACGAGCCCACCATCCTCACCAACGTGGCGCCGGATTCCGAGGCCGCGCATGAGGAGATCTTCGGTCCCGTGGTCACCATCGAGACGTTCGAGACCACGGAAGAGGCCATCGAGCGGGCCAACGACGTCAAGTACGGGCTGGCCGCCTCCGTGTGGACCTCCAACGCGAAGGCCGCCATGGAACTGCCGTTGCAGCTGGACTTCGGCACCGTGTGGGTCAACACCCACCTGGTGCTGGCCAACGAGGTCCCATGGGGCGGGTTCAAGGGCTCCGGCTACGGCCGCGACCTGTCCATCTACGCCCTGCAGGACTACTCCCGCACCAAGCACATCCAACACAACCACGCCTGAGCAACGGCTCCGCCAGCGCACTCCATCAGGAGGCAGTTTCCGGAAATGGGGGCACGATCCGTGCCCGCATTTCCAGAAACTGTCCGAACCCTCGGGCGGAGGACGCGTTACACGCGTCGCGGTCCGATACGGCAGCATCCTGTCGTATTCGATGCCTTTGTGAATTGCCGCGGCTACCCGCTGGATACAGTGGAGGAGACGGCTACTAGAAAGGCAGCCCATGCCCCGCAGCTCCAGCGAGTCCTCCGGCCCCACAGCCAACAGATCCGTGGTCCGTGCCATCCAGATCCTGCGTGCGCTGTCCGCATCCGACCTGCCGATGACCGCCACGGACGTGGCTCAGTCCGTCGGGTTGCCACGTGCCACAGTGTTCCGTCTCCTGATGACGCTCGAGGAGGAGGGCTTCGTGTCGAGGACGGACACGCTGTACTCGCTTGGCTGGGACCTGGCACGCATAGCTGACTCGGTGGACCCCGTTTCGACTCTGGTCCCACGGATCTCCGGGATCATCGAAGAACTCGCCGACGAACTGGGGGAGACGGTCACCCTGTCTCTGCGTCGAGGCCGCTACGGTCTGGATCTGGTTGCCCAGGCGAATCCGCACGTCATCGGTCTCGAGATGTCGCAGATGAACGGGCAGACCTGGCCGCTGCATGCTTCCTCCACCGGGAAGCTGCTCCTGGCGGAACTCACCGAGCCCCAGGTGTTGACCGCGACCGGTCCGGAGTTGCCGGCCCTGACGGACAAAACCATCACCACCCAATCGGACCTGACCGCTGAGTTGGAACAGATCCGCCGCCAGGGCTGGGCCATCACCGACCGCGAACTCGAAGACGACATCGTCTCTGTTGCGGTTCCCATCCGTGACAGCGCCGGGACGCTCATGGCCATCCTCACCTGGGTTGGCTTGGCCCACCGCATCGATGCCGAACGACGGCGAACCCTGACCCAGGCCCTCATCGAGGGGGCGGAACGGGTCAGGACGCATCTGAACACGACCCCGGGGTGACCCTCGCATTGCGGCTTGAAGCCCGTTCCATGCGTCCGATAGGTAGGGCGCACCCTGGACAACTCCCACCGCCGCTCAAGTGAGACGGTGGTGATCATCCCGCCGGCTGCATCGATGAACGACGCCTCGAAAGTCGTCACTAGCGCTCTGTAGCCCTACAACCCAGCAGCCCTGAAGTACTGAAGCACTAGGCCGGCCTCACGGAGGCGAAACGCGAGAGGCGGTATCCGAACACCGGATACCGCCTCTT
>NZ_JALAGT010000180.1 GCF_022712295.1 Galactobacter sp. | reverse complement strand
CCCCCCACGGGGGGGCCCTCTAACCACCTGCCCCCGCGGCCCCTGTCTCCCCCGCGGGGGGCTCTATACAACTCGGGGTTCGCCCCCCCCACCCCACCCCCCTCGGGGGGGGCCCCCCCCCCCCGGGGTTTGGGGGCCCCACGACGTCGGGCATGAGGTTTCACGTCAACGGTGAGAAAACACAACTACGGTGCCCACTGGGAAGTGGACACCGTAGTTGTGGTTCACGACCGTAGTTACGCCACGGCCTACACCTGAGAAGTTCAGGCGGGGTAGACCTCGCGCAGCAGGCGGGCGGTCTCGGACGGGGTCTTCCCGACCTTCACGCCTGCGGCCTCGAGGGCCTCCTTCTTGGCCTGGGCCGTTCCGGAGGAGCCGGAGACGATGGCGCCTGCGTGGCCCATGGTCTTGCCCTCGGGAGCGGTGAAGCCTGCCACGTAGCCCACCACGGGCTTTGTGACGTTGTCCTTGATGTAGGCTGCGGCGCGCTCCTCGGCGTCGCCACCGATCTCACCGATCATCACGATGGCCTTGGTCTCCGGATCGTTCTCGAAGGCCTCGAGCGCATCGATGTGGGTGGTGCCGATGACCGGGTCGCCGCCGATGCCGATGGCGGAGGAGAAGCCGAGGTCACGCAGCTCGAACATCATCTGGTAGGTCAGGGTGCCGGACTTGGACACGAGGCCCACGCCGCCCTTGCCGGTGATGTTGGCGGGGGTGATGCCCACCAGGGACTCGCCGGGGGTGATGATGCCGGGGCAGTTGGGGCCGATGATGCGGGTCTTCGGCTTGCCGTCCGCGCCGACGTTCTTCAGGGAGAGGTTGTAGAACTCTGCGGAGTCCTGCACCGGCACGCCCTCGGTGATGACCACGAGGAGGCCGATCTCGGCCTCGATGGCCTCGACAGCGGCGTCGCGAGTGAACTTCGGGGGCACGAATGCGATGGAGACGTCAGCGCCAGTCTCGGCCATGGCCTCAGCCACGGTGCCGTAGACCTTGATCTCGCGACCCTCGTGGGTCACGGTCTGACCGGCCTTGCGGGCGTTCACGCCACCGACGATGTTGGTGCCTGCAGCCAGCATGCGCTGGGTGTGCTTGGCGCCCTCAGAGCCGGTGATGCCCTGGACGATGACCTTGGAGTCCTTGTTGATGAAGATAGACATATTTGTTTCCTCGAAAACTTGTATTCGGACCCGGGATCAGGCGTTGGCCAGCTCGGCGGCCTTGTCGGCGCCACCGTCCATGGTCTCGACCATGGTCACGAGCGGGTTGTTGGCGCTGGCGAGGATCTCGCGACCCTCCACGACGTTGTTGCCGTCCAGGCGGACCACGATCGGCTTGGTGGCCTTGTCGCCCAGGATCTCCAGGGCCTTCACGATGCCGTTGGCGACGGCGTCACAGGCGGTGATGCCGCCGAAGACGTTGACGAACACGGACTTGACCTGGTCGTCGCCGAGGATGACGTCGAGGCCGTTGGCCATGACCTCAGCCGAGGCGCCGCCGCCGATGTCCAGGAAGTTGGCGGGCTTCACGTTTCCGTGGTTCTCGCCTGCATAGGCAACGACATCCAGGGTGGACATGACGAGGCCTGCACCGTTACCGATGATGCCGACCTGGCCGTCCAGCTTCACGTAGTTGAGGCCGTTGGCCTTGGCCTTGGCCTCGAGCGGGTTCTCCGCAGCCTTGTCCTCCAGCGCCTCATGATCGGGGTGGCGGAACTCGGAAGCGTTGTCATCCAGGGAGACCTTGCCATCCAGGGCCAGGATGGTGCCGTCACCGGTGGCGACGAGCGGGTTCACCTCGACGAGGGTGGCGTCCTCCTTGGTGAAGACGTCCCACAGCTTGATGATGGCGGCCTCGACCTGCGGTGCGGTCTCTGCGTCGAATCCGGCGGTGGAAACGATCTCGGCGGCCTTGGCTGCGTCGATGCCCACGGTGGGGTCCACTGCGACGCGGGCCAGTGCGTCGGGACGCTCCACGGCCAGCTGCTCGATCTCCATGCCGCCATCGACGGAGCACATGGCGAGGTAGTTGCGGTTGGCGCGGTCCAGCAGCACGGAGAAGTAGAACTCACGGGCGATGTCCGCACCCTGAGCGATCATCACCTTGTGCACGGTGTGACCCTTGATGTCCATGCCGAGGATGGCGCTGGCGTGCTCGTAAGCTTCGTCGGCGGTCTTGGCGACCTTCACGCCGCCGGCCTTGCCGCGGCCTCCGACCTTGACCTGAGCCTTCACGACCACGACGCCGCCGATCTTCTCGGCAGCTGCCTTGGCCTCCTCGGGGGTCGTCGCCACGATGCCCTGCAGCACGGGAACGCCGTGCTTCTCGAACAGGTCGCGCGCCTGGTACTCATACAGGTCCACGTTTGTGTCCTCTTCCTGGTAAGTCGCGGTTCACCGCCTCACGCTGTGCCTTGCGACACGCGGTGCGGTCCGGGGTCCGAGAGGGCCCCGTGACGCCGAACAAGCGCCATCTATCAGGGTATCGCGGTTACGTCCATCCACCCAGTTCGACAGCGTGTAGAAGCGCCCAGCGGTCGCGACAGATCGGCCTGCGGCCACTGCACTGCCCGACGGCGCGGCGCGGCTCCCACGTCTTACTCACCCCTTGGACAGGGGCGCATACCGCAGCAACAGGCGCTTCTCGCCCGCGGAGGCAAACTTCACCTTGGCTACGGTCTTGGGACCTTCACCTTCCATGGTGAGCACCTCACCGGGACCGAATGTTGCGTGGATCACGGTGTCACCGGGCTTGATGTCGAGGATCGGTCCGTCCCCCGCAGGCGCGGCCCCTTTGGCCGCGCGAGGACCTGAGGAACGGTTGGCCTGCGTGATGAGGCGGTGCTCCTCGGGGTCCCCGGTGCGGCGTCCGCGATGGTTACCTGCACCCGGGACCTCCCAGGCCTGACCGCCGCGTCCGCCCCACCCGGAGCCGCCGTAGCGGGAGGAGGACCAACCGCCGTTGCCGGACCCGTTGAAGCCCACGGGGGTACGGGCGGAACCCTCGCGCTCCCATCGCATCAAGTCCGACGGGATCTCTTCCAGGAAGGCCGAGGCCGGGTTGTACTGGGACTGCCCCCACATGGAGCGGTACTCGGAACGGGTGAGGTAGAGCCGCTGCCTGGCGCGAGTGATCCCCACATACGCCAGGCGCCGTTCCTCCGACATCTCGGACTCGTCGGTGAGGGACCGCTGGTGCGGGAAGATCCCGTGTTCCATGCCGGTCAGGAAGACCACCGGGAACTCGAGGCCCTTGGCGGTGTGCAGGGT
>NZ_JALAGT010000179.1 GCF_022712295.1 Galactobacter sp. | reverse complement strand
GATGGAATGTTTTCACACACGGCCGACGGCGGTGGGGGTAGTTTAGGGGGGCAAGAACCGCCCCCCCGCCCAGAGGGGGGGGGGGGGGGGACCCCGGCCGGGAAGGAGGAAAGGGCCGGGAAGGGGCCGCGCGGTTTGGCACGGGGGCCGGGGGGGGGGTTGCGCTGGCGCCCCAACCAACCCCACCGCCGTCATGAGATGGGCTCGGAAGGCGCCCGGGCGAGCAGTCGTCGCGGACGGTGACGGTCACCTCGATGTTGCCCCGGGTCGCGTTGGAGTACGGGCAGACCTGGTGAGCGGCGTCGGCCAGTTCCTGGGCCTTGTCATGCTCCAGTTCCGGGATGACGACCTCAAGAGCCACCGCCAGGCCGAAGCCTCCCTCGCCGTTGTTGCCGATACTGACGCGGGCACCCACGGAGGAGTCAACCAGCTTCACCTTCTGCTGCCGGGCGACTCCCTGCAGTGCCGAGTGGAAGCAGGCGGCGTACCCGGCCGCGAAGAGTGCCTCCGGGTTGAAGCCGTCGCCGGATCCGCCCAACTCCTTGGGCGGGCGCATCTCGAGTTCCAGCTTGCCGTTCAGGCCGCTGACGTGCCCGTCGCGTCCGGCGCCGGTGGAGAGCGCCTCGGTGGTGTAGATGGCGTCCATGATGTGTTCTCCTTGATCTTGATTGACTGCAGAGGAAGATTCTTGAGCCGGTGATCCATGCGCGGCCACTGAGATCCAGGCGCGGCTACGAAGCGGCGGCTTCCCGGTTCTGGAGTCCGGTGTTGGGGGCTTGTCCGCGCTGCAGCGCATCGTTGACGGCACTCATGGCCCGCAGCAGGCTCTCGTAAGTGTCCTGGTCCAACCCCATGCAGCTGCCGACCTGTTGGGGGATTCCGGCCAGCTCCACCTGAAGGGCTCGGCCCTCTTCGGTCAACGAGACGTCCACGCGACGCTCGTCTTCCTCGGAACGGGTGCGGATGATCAGCCCGTTGGCCTCCAACCGCTTCAGCAGCGGAGAGAGCGTCCCGGAATCCAGGGACAGCTCGCGACCCAGCTCCCGCACGGAGATCACGTCCTGGTCCCAGAGAACCACGAGCACGAGGTACTGCGGATAGGTCAGCCCCCACGGGGCCAGTAGTTGGTGATAGCGCCGCGTCGTGGCCCTACTGGCGGAGTAGAGCGAGAAGCACAACAACTGATCGACCGAACTCATACCCTCCATGATTGCACACAATTATATTGTGCACAACTGAAATGCGTGTGGGGCGTCAGAGCCACGGTTGCCTTCTTGACGACCTGCGCTGGCCTGAGGTCCGTTCAGACCCCCACCGTGAGGCTGATGCTCCCGTCCGTCAGGTCCAGCACACCATCCACGTTCATCGGCAGGCTGACCGCATTGGGGTCGTGCCCGAATCCCTGCTGCCACAGCACCGGGATGTCCAGCCCACCCAAGTATTCGTCGAGGTATTCCGCGAACAGGGCCTTGACCTCGTCCAGCGGCGCACAGTTCTGCCACGAGCCGAGCACCAGCCCTGACGCGGCGGAGAGCCGCCCCGAGCGGGCCAATTGCACCAGCAGGTTGTCGATGCTGTAAGCGTCCTCGTCCACGTCCTCGAGGAACAACAGCGAGCCGTCCGGCACGGCGAACTCGGGCGCACCGATCGAGGCGGACACCAAGGACAAGGTCCCACCGGTGAAACGCCCACGGGCCATACCCGGCTGCAGGATCTCCGCGGCAGGGCCCACGATCAACCTCCCACGCCACGGCTCGAAGAGCCAACGATGCACGTCCTCGCGAATGAACGCCGATGTCGCGAAGACGTCGTTGGCCACCATGGGGCAGAACAGCGTGGGCACATCCAGGTGCACACGGAAGGACTCGTGCAACGCGGTCACGTCGCTGGAGCCGGTGAGCAGCTTGGGCCGCCCGTCCTTCCGAAACGCCGCTGCCCGCATCTCGTCCCAGTCGATTCCGTCCAGCAGTCGCATGGCCCCGTACCCGCCGCGCGCGGTGATCACGGCGTCCACGTCCGGATCGCACCAGGCCTTCACCAGGTCCTCACGGCGCGCCGCATCCGTCGCGGCCAGGTAGGAGGCCCGCGGGTGCCCGTCGAGAAGGTGCTCCCCCACCTTCACCGTGAGACCCCACGACTCCAGCAGCTCTACCGCGTAGTCCACGCGTTCACGCGTGCCGAGGCCGGACGCCGCCACAAGTGCGACCGTGTCACCCGGCGCCAAGGGCGCCGCGTCCAGGTAGGCGTCACGCACCGTCAGACATTCCGGTCCCACGCCCGACGCGAGGGTGCCGGCCCCCGTAGGAGCCGGCACCCTTGCGTCGAAGACCTCGCCGCTCACGCGGCGCTTCCGGCGATACTCGGGGCAGCCGCCAGGAGCGTCTTGGTGTATTCGTGCTGGGGATCCTGCAGCACCTGTTCCGTGGGCCCGTACTCCACGATCTCACCGTGGTACATCACGGCAACGGTGTCTGCAATGTTCCACGCCAGGCCCAGGTCGTGGGTGATGACCAGGGCCGTCAGTCCCAGGCGCTCGCGCAGGGACATGAGCAAGGCCAGGATCTCACCACGGACCGACGCATCGAGCGAGGCCACCGGCTCATCGGCCACGATCAGTTGCGGCTCCACCGCGAGCGCACCCGCGATCACCACACGCTGCCGTTGCCCGCCGGAGAGCTCCTGCGGGATCGCGGCCTGATACTGCTCGGCCGGGATGAGCTCGGCCTCCTCCATGGCCTGCCGCACGCGGTCCGCCTCATTGCCCGGGTAGCGCTGCACGCGCAGTCCCTCGGCCACCGACTCGTATACAGACAGCTTGGGATTCAGGGCAGCGGAGGGATCCTGGAGGACCATCTGCACCTCACGCCGGAAGGCCTTCAGCTCCTTGCCCTTGGTGGGCAACGGCTTGCCACGGAAGGTCAGTTCCGATCCCGGATCCGCAGCCTGCAGGCCCAAGAGGGTCCGAGCCAGGGTGGACTTACCGCTTCCGGACTGGCCCACCAGCGCCATGATCTCCCCCTTGTGCAGGGTCAGATCCACGTCCTTCAACGCATGCAGCGAGCGGCTGCCCGAGTGGTAGGTGACGTTCACACCCTTCGCGGTCAGCAGCACGTCGTCCGTCATCGCATGACGTTCCTCCTCCGGCGGACGAGCCGGACGCTCGCGCCGCGTCACCGGGTTCATCCGGGACTCCGGATCGCCGATGGTCGGGAAGGCTTCCGCCAACTGCCGCGTGTACTCCTCCTGGCCGTTGTTGCAGACCTCGAGTGCCGGACCCACCTCGACGAGCTTGCCGTCCTTCATCACAGCGATCCGCTCACACGCTGTGGCCAACACGGAGAGGTCATGACTGATCATCAGCAATGAGATCCCGCGCTCGGTCACCAAGCCGGCGATCATGTCCAGAATCTGTTTCTGAACAATCACGTCCAACGCCGTGGTGGGCTCGTCAGCGATGATGATGTCCGGCTCGCAGGCCAGCGCCATGGCGATCATGATGCGCTGCTTCTGGCCGCCGGAGAGTTCGTGCGGGTACGCCCGCGCCTTGCTCAGGGGGAGGTCAACGCTACGCAGCAGATCGTCCACACGCTTCTTCCGCTGCGCCTCGGTACGCCAGGCCTTGGTACGGTGCAGCTCCAGTGCCTCGTTGATCTGCCAGCCCACGGTGCGCACCGGGTTCAGGGAATGCATGGCCCCCTGGAACACGATGGAGGCATCGCGCCAACGCAGCGCACGCAGCTTGCCGAACGAGAGCTTCTTGACGTCAGTGTCGCCGATCAGCACCCGCCCGTCCAAGCGTGCGGACTTGGGCAGCAGACGCAGGGCGGACATGGCCAGGGTGGACTTACCGCTTCCGGATTCCCCCGCGATACCCAACGTTGCCCCGGCAGGCAGCGTCAGGGAGACACCCTGCACGGCGGGGACCTCGCCGCGGTCGTTGCGACCGGAGGTCTTGTAGGTGATGGAGACGTCCTCGAAAACCAGATCAGGCATGACTCAGCGACTCCTCAGGGTCGGATTGACGATTCCCTCGACCGCGCGGCCCACCATGGTGAAGGCCAACACCACGAGGACGATGGCGACGCCGGGGACCAACACGTACCACCAGTAGCCGGCGGTGGCGGCCGAGTAGTCCATGGCGTTCTTCAGGATTCCGCCCCAGGACTGCTTGGTGGTGTCACCCAGACCCAGGAAGGACAACGTGGACTCGGAGATGATGGCCGAACCCACGGTCAGGGTCGTATTGGCCAGAACCAGCGGCATCACGGCAGGCAGCAGGTGCTTACCGATGATGTGCCAGTGACCTGCGCCCAGGACCCTGGAGCGTTCCACGTAATCGCGGGACTCCACGGTCAGGGTCTGCGAACGCACCACACGCGCCGTGCCCGCCCAGGAGGTCAGGCCGATCGCGATGACGATGGTGAACACGCCTCGGGAGAGGACCGAGGAGAGCACGATCGCCAGGATCAGGGACGGCAGCACCAGGAAGAAGTCGATGACACGCATGATGATCCCGCCGGTGACACCGGTGAAGTGTCCGGCGGCGATCCCCATGACGGTACCGATCACCATGGACATCAACGTGGCGCAGAAACCGACGATCAAGGACACCTGAGCGCCCCAGATCATGCGCACCCAGATCTCGCGGCCCTGGTGATCCGTGCCGAGGAGGTGGTCACCGGACGGTGGGGCGAACTTGGGCTGGTCCGTCAGTTGAGACACGTCCAGCAGCTTTGCCGGGGCGATCACCGGCGCCAGGAGTGCCAGGACCACCACGACGGCAAGAAAGATCAGTCCGACCATGCCGGAGGGCGAATGACGGAAGTCGTTCCAGAACTGTTTCATGGACGCCCCCCGCCGGGCCCACGCCAGGGCCTTGGGGGAACGTGCTGCAGTGGTGGTACTCATGAGGTCCTCACCCGGGGGTCCAGCAGTCGATAGATGAAGTCCGCGAGCAGATTCATCACGATGATGATCGCGGAGAAGACCACGAAGGTCCCCTGCAGCAGCGGAAGATCCGGCCCGGTCACCGCGGCGAAGGTCAGCTTGCCGAGCCCCGGCCAGGAGAACACGGCCTCCACGGTCACGGCGCCGGCAATCAGGCCACCGATGTGCATGAACACCAGCGTCACGGTGGGCAGCAGCGCATTCGGCACGGCGTGGCGGGTGCGCACCAGATCCTCGCGCAGGCCCTTACCGCGGGCCGTGGTCAGGTAGTCCTCACGCATCTCCTCGATGAGGGAGGCCCTCATGACCATCACGTACTGGGCGTAGACCACGGCCACCATGGTGATGACCGGCAACACCATGTGTGAGGCCACGTCCACGACCCGGTCCAGCCAGTCGGTGGGTGGATTGGGGCTCATCATGCCGCCGGTCGGGAACCACTGCAGCACGCCGCCGAAGACCATCAGCAGCAGAAGAGCCAGCCAGAAGGTCGGCACGGACCACAACACCAGCGAGGTGCCGGAGGTGATCTTGTCGAAGAACGACCCGCGCTTCCACGCGGAGCGCTGGCCCAGCCACAGGCCCAGAGCGATCGCGATGACCGCTGCGGTGCCGGTGAGCAGGATGGTGTTCCAGAAGTACTCGCCGATCAGGCTGGACACCGACTGCTTGTACACGTAGCTCTCACCGAATTGCAGCGTGAACACGTTGCCGAGGTAATCCCAGAACTGCCCCCACAAGGACTTGTCCAGCCCGAGCGAATGCCGCAGGTGCTCCACCTGTTCGGCGCTCAGGTTGCCCTCCCTTGCCATCTTGGCGACAGGGTCACCGGGCAGGATCTTGAAGGCGAAGAAACCAAGGATGATGACCATGACCAGCGAGATCAGGGCCCCACCGATCTTGGACAGTGCGTACTTGAGACCGGAGGAACCGCGACGTGGCGCTTCATCCCCCGCCTCTTCATTGGCGACCCCCGAGAGCGGGGGCAAGGCGTTGGTCATGAGATCACTCGATGTTGTCGCTGTTCCGGCGACGCGAGGTCATCACGATGTTCACGATCAACAGCACGATGATGATGCCCTCACCGACCAGGATCAGTGTGGAACGCCCGGAACTCATCCCATCACCGGAGTTCGAGGAGGACGCATTGTCGGAGGAACCGGACCCCTCGTCCGAATCGAGTTCGGAGAGCTTCTCTGACAGCTCGATGGAGCCGGTGAGGTCCTTGCTGCCGTCAGCCGGCTGCGCTGTCAGGTAACCCCAGTAACCGGACTGGTTGGTGATGGCACCGCCATCGACCGGTTGCAGGGCGAAGTTCTGGAAGCGATCGGAACGGTAGCCCTCGAGGGAATCCGCGTTCCACAGCACGATCTGCGGGGTATCGGTGTAGTTCAGGGCCAGCATCTTCTGCACGATCTCCTGGCGTTCGCCCTCATCCAGCGCGGCTCGCTGCTGGGCGTAGAGCTTGTCGAACTCCTCGGAGCAGTAGCCGTCCTGGCTGGTTCCGCCGGTGCCATCGGTCTTGGTGGCGCGGTTGGCACACGTATTGATGGAGAGCTGGTACTCCGGGTCGGAGTCCATGCTCCACCCGGTGAAGTAGATGTCGTAGTCGCCCTTGATTGCCTTCTCGGACATGGTGTCCGCATCGGTGGATTTCGGATTCAGTTGCACGCCGATCTTCTTGAACCAGGGCACAAGGTAGTCGGAGGCCGACTGATGGAACGGGTCATCGGCGTCCAGCAGCAGATCGAGCGAGAGCTTCTTTCCGTTCTTCTCGCGAATCCCGTTGGAACCCTCCTTCCAACCGGCCTCATCAAGCTTCTTCTCGGCGGCCTTGGGATCGTAGGAGAGATCCTTGACGGCCTTGTTGTCTTCCTTCAATGCCCACTTGGGGTAGGAGTTCGGGATGAAGGAGGCTGCGGTGCTGCCCTTACCGTCCAACACCTTCTCCACCAGGGTCTCCGTGTCAACGGCCTGGCGCAGAGCCTGGCGAACCTTGACGTCCTTCAGCACAGGGTTCCCGTTGCCGAAGGCCTTTCCGTCACGGGTCTCCATCCCCACGTTGAGGCTCAGGGACATGTAACGGCGGCCCTTACCAGCGTTGAGACCGATGCCTTCCGTACCCTCGATGGCGTCGTACTGCGTGGGGCTCAGGCCCATCACCAGGTCCACCTCGCCGGACTTCAGCGCCTGCACCTGGGCGTCAGCGTTGGTGTAGTAGACGTAGTCCAAGTTCTTGATCTTGGGCTCACCGCGCCAGAAGTTCGGGTTGGACTCCAGCTTGATGAACTGATTGGCCTTGTAGGACTCCAGCGTGAAGGGACCGGAGCCGACCACCTTCTCTTCGTTGGGGACCTTGGACGGGTCGTCGTACTTCTCCCAGACGTGCTTGGGGACCACAGGGATGGTCTGGCCGGGGTTGGGGGCCTGAGCCGACTTCATGTTCATGACCACGGTCTTCTCGTCCGGCGTCTCGACGGAGTCGAGGTTGCTGACCAGGTTGCCGTTGGACTCGCCCATGTCCGGGTTCTCGAGGATCTGGTCGTAGGTCCACTTCACGTCCGCAGAGGTGATGGGTTCGTCATCCGACCACTTGAGGCCGTCCTGCAGCGTGAAGACCCATTTCTTGCCGCCGTCCTGCGCCTCCCAATCATCAGCCAGGCCCTTGGTGGGTGAACCGTCCTGCTGGTCGTTCTGCACCAGGTTCTCGTACATGTAGCGCAGGGTGTTGGTGGGGGTGAGGTAGATCGAGACGAACGGGTTGAAGGAGTCCACGAAGCCTGACGTCGCGATGCGCATCGTGGTGTCGTCACCGTCTGCCGCGGGCAACACGCCGGCACTGACGGATGTGGCTGCTGGGGCAGCCTGCGCTGGAGCGGCTGCAAAGGTGCCGACGGCGAGTACGGCCAGGGCCGCGACAGCCTTGGCCGCCAAGCGCGGAGGGCGTGAACGGTGACGCATGCGAGTTCCTTACGGGTTGATGACATCACCCCGCCAACGTTGGAGGCAGGCAGGGCCGAAACGGAGGGCGCCGAATCGCTGAGGTCGATTTCACCCCATCCCGGGACCAAGGTCAATGTTTACGCACCGTATACGACACGCATTTTACGATCTCGAAACCTGCCGCGCCCACCCCTTTCCAGGGTGATAGTCGTCATGATGTCACAGAAAAAGGCTCCAGATTCCGCATGATCACGCGGAACCCGGAGCCCTTCCCCAAGCTCATCACGACCATCCGACCTCCGAACAATCATCCGGCCGCGCAGCAATTAGTCCATTGATCCGTATCGGATATGAATCCCGACAGCGTCAGCGCACGGTCAGGTAGCTCTCCAGCAGATCGATCCGCTGCCCCAAGGACTCGACGCTGAGATGCTCGGAGACGGCATGCGCTCCGCCACCGGACGGCCCGAGGCCGTCGGCCGTGGGGAGGCCGAGTGAGCCGAGCAGGTTCGTGTCTCCCGCGCCGGCCGCGGGGCGCCCATCGAGTTCCTGCCCGACGGCGGTGGCCGCCTCCCTCAGGTCCGTCAACAGCGCGTTGTCGGCCTCGTGCGGAGCCCAGGCCGGGCGTGAGGAGAGGATCTCCACGTCCAAGGCTGCGCCGTCACGAATGGGGGTGAGCTGCTTCAGACCATCCAGCACCGCGGTCTCCGTGGCAGTGTCGAGGAAACGCAGCCCGATCTCGGCCTCGGCGTAGGCGGGCACCACGTTGGCGCGACCACCGCCCGAGATGGTGCCCACATTGCACAGCACCTCGGTGCCCAACGCGGGATCGGCGACGATGCCTCGTACCTTCTGGAGTTGGTCCACGAGCTCGTCGATCGCGGAGATCCCGGATTCGGGGTCCAAGGCCGCGTGGGCGGCACGGCCGGTCACGGCAAGACGCACACGAGTGGACCCGCGGCGCCCCACCTTGAGAGCGGCGTCGGGGTGGGGTGATTCGAAGCCGAGGACCGCACTGACCCCTTCAGCGGCACGCAGCATGAGTTCACGGGTGCTCGGAGAGCCGATCTCCTCGTCACAGACCACCACCACCCGGATCCCCCGGTGGCTCCCCCCGGCTTCCCGGAGCCGTTTCAGACGGGTCGCTGCAGCCAGCATGATGACCAGACCCGACTTCATGTCATAGGCACCTGGCCCACGCAGGACGTCCCCCTCGATGCTCCACGGCACGTCTCCGGTCAGGGTTCCGACCGGCCACACGGTGTCGGAGTGACCGACCAGGAGGACGGGGTCCCCCTCCCCCGAAACCTCCACCAAGAGATTGTGACCGAACTGTGTCGGGACCACCTCGACCTTCGCGCCGATCTCGTCCCACCAGGAACCGAGCAGGCGCGTGATGGCCACGGATGCCTCGACGTCACGAGAGGGTGTCTCCAGTTCCACCAGGGCCCGCAGACGTTGGAGCACGCTCCACCCGAGGCCCTTGGACATGGCCTCATCGAGCCGCTCGCAGACCTCGTATTGCTGCCCGTTGGTCATGGTTATCGCCAGCTTCCTTTACGTTGATGACGCCTTCGCGATGTTCTTACGAAACATATCTGATGCTTGAGGCATACTCAAGATCCGCCTATCATTGCGTCAGATGCAGGTTCTGCGTCTCCCATCCCATCGTTTTAGGAAACGTATCTTGATGGCTTCCGCCGCCCTCACCGGATCCTCTGACGCAGAGTCTCACGCTTGCGCGTCCCAGGGAACCCCGCACCAGGCCCAACCCGACGGTTTGCGGGTGGAGCCCGTCACCAGTTTCGACCAATTCGTCGCGGCTGACGAGCTCTATTCTCGCGTCTTCGGCTACAACGCCAGACATTTGGGACTCAACGCCAATCTCCTCGGAGCCATGGTCCGCAACGGCGGCTCCGCCGTGGGTGTCTACGACGGCGCCCAGCTGGTGGCCTTCGCCTACGGTTTCACCGGCACCTCCGCCACCGGCCGTATTTTCCACTACTCGCAGGCAGCCGTGGTTGATCCTGCCTACCAGGGCAAAGGGCTGGGGCGCCGCATCAAGTTGGCGCAGGCCGAGGTCGCCAAGGGGTGGGGGCACCACAGCATGCGCTGGACCTTCGATCCACTGCTGGCCCGGAACGCCCACTTCAACTTCTCCTCGCTCCGCGCGGACGGCCTGCACTACATCCACGACTACTACGGCCGGCCCGGCACCGACCGGATCCTGGTGGAGTGGGACCTCACCGGCGCGGCGGACCCCTACGAGCAGTTGCGCGCCCTGCCCGCACCCGATCTCGACGAGGCCTCCTGGGGACATCCCGTCACATCCTCGGGTTCCCTGCCGAACGGGGGAGACGCCATCTGGGTCCCCCTGCCGGATTCCGCCGTGGCCGGCCGTGACGCGGCCTCCTATCCGGAGATCAGGCAACGCTTGCGCACCACGCTCACCGACCTCCTGGAATCCCGCCACCGGCTCGTGGCCTGCCAGCGCAGCCTCCCTGGAACCTCCGCCTACCTGGCCGTACCTTCTCCCCAACAGGAGTCCGCATGAACAGCACAGCCGACCACGACCGCACCCTCGCCTCTCCCAACGACCGCTTCGGCGAGCGCTTCAAGGCGTCCGTGTCCGCCTCCAGCGTGCAGGCACAGATCATCGCGGCGGAGTCGCGGTCGCTGGCCACCACCTTCTCGGAGTTGGAAAACACCGGCGCTGCTGCCAAGGCCGCGGCGCTCATCGTCGGAGCCCGCCGGAAGTTCATTGCCGGGGAGGGCAAATCCGCCGTTTACGCAGGGCTGCTCAACTCCGACCTCTCGGCCACGCTGTCCAACGTCTTCCTGGTCGACGGTCGGGCGCTCTCCGGCGTGACCATCCTGACGGACGTCAGGACCACCGACGTGCTGGTGGTCTTCTCGATGCGCCGCTATCGTCGCGAGTCGCTCAGGCTTGGCCAACTCTTCAAGCAGGCCGGAGGACAGCTGGTGGTGGTCACCGACAGCGTGGACGCCCCGTTGGCCTCGCTGGCCGACGCCCTGATCACGGTTCACACCGGATCGGCCTCCTACGCCGATTCCCCCACCGCGGTGGCCGCGGTGTGCCACCTACTTTCTGCCCTCACGTCGTCATCGGCCAAGGGCGCCAGGCGCCGCCTGGCCGATCGCGACGATCTGGCGCGGGCACTCGATCTCTACGACCCGACCTACCCCTACGCCCCAACCAACCCAGACGACCCGACCCAAGCGAGCGAACCCGCCTGAGGCGGGCACCGCCGTCGGACACAGAACTCACCACTTCAGCTCTAGGAGAGAAGACAACATGCAGATCGCCCGCCTGAGGCTCTTCGAGGTGTCCCTGCCGCTGGTCCACAGCTTCCAGACCAGCTCACACCGCAAGTCCGGACTGACCCACCTGCTGGTGGAGGCCACGGACGCCGACGGCCGCAACGGATGGGGCGAGATCGCCTCCCCGTCCGACCCGTTCTACTGCTCGGAGACCAACGACACCGCCTGGTTGGTGGCGCAGAAGTACCTGGTACCGCGCGCGCTGGGTGCCACGTGGGACACCCCCGAGGAACTGGAGGCCTCCTGGGCCAAGGTCCGCGGGCACGAGTTCGCCAAGGCCGGTTTCGCCGGGGCCGGGTGGGATCTGCATGCCAGGGCGACCGGCCAGTCGTTGGCCAAGGCCCTCGGTGGCACACGGGACACGGTCGTGGCCGGCGTCTCCCTGGGGATCGAACCGAGCATCGACGAGCTCATGGCCCAGATCCAGCTGCAGCTGGACCATGGATACCCGCGGGTGAAGCTGAAGATCGCACCGGGATGGGACGTGGAGCCCGTGCGTGCCGTCCGTGCGGCCCACCCCGACTTGGACGTGCACGTTGACGCCAACGGCGCCTACCCCGACACGCAGGAATCCCTGGACGTGTTCACCGCACTGGACGGCTACGGCCTGACCATGATCGAGCAGCCCTACGCGCCGCGTGACTTCCTGGCTCACGCCCGGTTGCAGGCCAAGATCGAGACGCCGGTCTGCCTGGACGAATCCGTGGTGGACCTCGCCGACTTGCGCACCATGATCGGCCTGGATGCCGGTCGCGTGCTCAACATCAAGGTCTCCCGCATGGGTGGGCTCACCAACGCCAAGGCCGCCCACGACCTGGCCCGAGAGCACGGAATCCCTGTGTGGTGCGGTGGCATGCACGAGTTCGGGGTGGGGCGCGCGGCCAACGTGGCGCTGTCCTCCCTGCCGGGCTTCACCCTGCCCTCGGACGTCTCCGGCTCGGACAAGTACTACGCTCACGATGTGATCGTCCCGCCCGTGATCGCCAACCACGGCGTCGTCACCGTCCCCACCCTGGCAGGTCTGGGGCACGAGGTGGATCTGGACCTGATCCAGGCCAACGTGGGCCGCACCCTGGACGTCACCGCCTGAGTCGCCGGCTCCACCCCGTATTCAGTACCCTCCCTCACACCCCGATCGCTGACCACAGCTCAAAGAAAGCGCCTAAACAACCATGCAGCCGTTGCACCTGTTCATGCTGGACACCACCGACCCCGCTTCCGAGCCGGTGCGCCTGGACCCCACCACCGCGGTGGTGCGGGCCGACGATCTGGGAGTCACCCGCGGGGACGGCATCTTCGAGACCATCGCCGTCATCAAGGGGGTGCCGCAGGCCGTGGTGGCGCACCTTGACCGCTTCGACCGCTCCGCCGCCATGTTGGATCTTGAGATTCCCGACCGTAACCAGTGGCTGCATGCGGTGGAGGTGGCGGCAGCGGCTCTGGCGGACGTGGAGGGTGCTGCGGCGATCAAGACCGTTCTGACCCGCGGTGTGGAGGGTTCCGGTGTTCCCACCGCGTGGGCGCTGGCCTTCAAGGCCGACGACCCGGCGACTCCCCGCGCCGAGGGTATCTCGGTGGTCAGCCTGGATCGTGGCTACAAGCACGACGTCGCCGAGACCTCCCCCTGGCTGCTGCAGGGCGCCAAGTCCTTGGCTTACGCCATCAACAAGGCCTCCCTGCGTGAGGCCGCACGCCGGGGCGCGGACGACGTCCTCTACGTCTCCTCCGACGACTACGTCTTGGAGGGGCCGAGCTCCACCGTGATCGCCCGCATCGACGGCGTCTACGTCACGCCTCCCACCACGTTGGGCATCCTGCCCGGCACCACCATGTGGGATGTCTTCTCGATCCTCGAGGCCCGCGGCGAGAGGACCGAGGTGCGCGAGCTGCGCCCTGCCGACCTGGAATCCGCTGACGCCCTGTGGCTGTGCTCCTCCACCCGCGGGGCCGCCCCGGTCCGTACCCTGGATGAGAAGGACTACCCGGTGGATCACGCCCTCTCCGACGAGATCAATGCCGGTCTGGACGCCCGCACCAAGTAAGACCCTCAACCGCACCCTCACCGACACCGGCACGGCAGGAGACACATGATTCCCGTCCTCGACGGACACAACGACCTGGCCTGGCACAGCCGCGAGTCCCGCGGCTACCGGGTGGACGGCCTGGACACCCATCAGCCGTCCCTGCACACCGACCTCCCACGGCTGGCGGAGGGCGGCGTGCGCGGCCAGTTCTGGTCGGTGTGGGTGGATCCCGAACTGCGCGGCGCGGAGCAGGTCACCGCCACGCTGGAGCAGATCGACTGGGTCAACCGCTTCATCGAGGCGTACCCGGGACACCTCGGGCGTGCACGGACCGCCGCCGACGTGCGCCGGATCGCCGCCACGCTGCGCACCGCGAGCCTGATCGGGATCGAGGGCGGGGACCAGATCGGCGGGTCGCTCGGCGTACTCCGCTCCTATGCACGGGCCGGCGCCCGCTACATGACGCTGACGTGGTCGCTGACCACCGACTGGGCTGATTCGGCGACCGATGACGCCCGTCATGACGGACTCACGGACTTCGGCCGAGACGTCGTCGCGGAGATGAACCGGATCGGCATGGTCGTGGACCTGGCCCACGTCTCCCCCGCCACCATGCGGGACGCCCTGGACGTCTCCACGTTGCCCGTCATGGTGTCCCACTCCGCGGCGCTGGCGCTCTGCGACCATCCCAGGAATGTGCCCGACGACGTGGTGTCCAGGATCGCCGCCGACGGCGGCGTCGTCATGTGTGCCTTCGTTCCTTCCTTCGTGTCTCAGGCTCGCCGGGACTGGGTGCTGGACGGGGAGCAGGGCGAGGCACCGTTGGTGGGCATCACGGACGTTGCCGATCACCTGGACCACCTGCGTGAGGTGGGTGGCATCGAGGTGGTGGGGCTCGGCGCGGACTACGACGGTACGGATGCGATGCCTACCGGCCTTGACGATGTTTCCGGCTATCAGAGCCTCCTGGGTGAACTGCGCACCCGCGGTTGGTCCACGTCGGATCTCGAGGCCGTCGCCCACGGGAACGCGCTCCGCGTGCTCGAGGCCAACGATCCAGCCCATATGGCCTTCATGGAAGGCACGGCCCCGCCGCCGGCCGGCACCGCGATCGCACCGGCCGTGGACGTGAGTGCACGCACTGCTCAGGACCAGCCGGCGCCGGCAGAAGAACAACCGGCACCAGCAGAGGATAAGTCAGCGCAGGAGGAGGAACAGCAGGCATGAGCTCCCCGACGGTGATGATCGTGATCAATTCCGATCAGTCCGGGCCCCGTCGCCTGGCCGAATGGCTGGAGGACGAAGGCATCGAGACGCGCGTGGTCCGGGGCAAGGACGGCCTGCCGGAGGACTTGGGTGACTCGGCCGGCCTGATCATGCTCGGGGGCGGCCTCATGCCGAACGACGACGCTGCGGCACCGTGGCTGCCCGCCGAACGGGCCCTGGCCACTCAGGCCATCGACCTGGATCTACCCACCCTGGGCATCTGCTTGGGCGGGCAGCTGCTGGCCCATGTCGCCGGAGGCCGAGTCGCGGCGAAGACCGGCCCCGTCGAACGCGGCGCCACCCAGATCACCCCCACCTTCGACGGCGCCATCGATCCCGTGATCGCGGCCTTGGGAGAGGGCTCTCCCATGATCGAGAACCACGAGGACATGATCACGGAACTACCGCCGGACGCCGTCCTCCTGGCATCCTCCGACGCGATCGCGAATCAGGCTTTCCGCCTGGGGAACAACGTCCGGGGCGTGCAGTTCCACCCGGAGGCCAGCGCAGAGAACCTGGCCGCGTGGGACGACGCCGCGATGCGTGAGGACGGGTTGGATCTGACCGAGCTGATCCACCTCGCCCAGCAGGCCGACCCGGCCAACACCGCCGCGGCGCGGGACATGGTCGCCGCGTTTGCCGCATCGGTGCGTCGGTTCCAGGCGGCCTCCGTCCCCGCGACGACACCTGGAGCCGGCGCATGACCGGTTCGCCCAGCGAGCATGACCCGCAACTGAGCGGGGCGGCCGGGGCGGCGTTCGACATCGCCCTCACCCCTGAGGTCGCAAGGTCTGCACCCGCGTGCCTGGCCGCCGTGACGCACCGGGGGCGCGTCGTCGCCGTCCGTGCGCTCGGCGAACCACGCCGGGACGGGCAGGCCACGACGCGGGACACCGTCTTCCGCATCGCCTCCATGTCCAAGTCCTTCCTGGCCGCCACGGTGATGTCGCTGGTCGACGAGGGAGCCCTTGACCTGGGTTCTCCGGCCTCCGCGTACGTGCCTGGCCTGGCCGGTGCCGCCCTGCCCGGCCCCACGGCCGAAGGTTTCGACGCCACACTGGGCGAACTTCTCGCCAACCGCGGCGGCCTGGGTGAGGACAACCCGTTCGGGGACGACCACCTGGGCGAGTCCCGCGCATGGGCCACGACCCTGGTGGATTCCGGGCTGAACCTGTCCTCGCACTCGGGAACGGAATACGAGTACTCCAATCTGGGCATCTCCGTCCTTGGCCGTGCCGTGGAAGCCGTGACGGGGCACCCGGTGGAGGAGGTCGTCGCGGAACGCATCCTGACGCCGCTGGGGTTGACCGGGACTCACGCCTACGCCGAGGACTACCCGGACGCGGCCGACCTGGCCACGGGCTGGCGCACCTTCGATGGCGGCGAGAGTTTCATGTCCGAGCCCTATGTCGGTACCGGCGCCTTGGGCTGCATCGGGTCCCTGTTCTCCACGGTGGACGACATCGCCACGTGGATGCACTTCCTCGGTTCGGCGTTCGACGAGGCGGCCGACCGCGATCCCGCCTTCGAATCCGTGCTGCCTGCTGCAGCGCGCCGCCGCATGCAGACCGGGCACACCCTCATGCCGACGGACGGCTACCAGCTCGGTGGCCGGACCCTGGATGCTGCAGGCTACGGCTACGGCCTCGTCGTGGAACTGGACCACCGTTTCGGCCGCGTGGTTCAACATGCCGGAGGGCTCCCAGGTTTCTCCTCCCACATGCGCTGGCACCCCACCACCGGGATCGGGGTGGTGGTCTTCGGGAACTCGGACGAGTTCTCCGGCTCCGCCGTGGCGG
Organism: Galactobacter sp.; assembly: GCF_022712295.1. Lineage (GTDB taxonomy): Bacteria > Actinomycetota > Actinomycetes > Actinomycetales > Micrococcaceae > Galactobacter. The sequence goes on along the minus strand of NZ_JALAGT010000179.1, from coordinate 13,258 downwards.
GGCAGATACTGACACACGTGCTGGAAGCCGTGGACGCGCCGTCGGGCAGGATCCGGCCATGGGCCGCCACGGTGGACGCCGCGCAGCGGCTGGATACCGAGCTGCGCGCGGGTGCTCTCCTCGAGCCCGACGGTTGGGAAGCGCTGACCGATCTGTTCACCCGCAATGTGCTGCGCAACGTCCCTGCCGACGTCAGGGCACAACGACTGCGGACCATGGTGCAACGGCTGGGGGACGTCTCCGAGGCGGGTCAGCTGCACACCCGCGTCACCGCGGCCCCGACTCCGGGAACCCTGCGGTGGGTCATCCCTTGTGGGCACGGGACCTTGGTGGCCCAGGTGCGGATGGTCGGGACGCCGCAGGGCGCTAGAGTTCAAGCCGTATCGTTGGCCGCCGCGGGTCCGGACGCCGTCCGCGCAGACGGTGACGTCGAAGGCGTCCAGGAGCACATGCAGATCATCTGGGAATGAATGGGGGGACGGAGTGCAACGAAACGTGCTCCTGGGTCTGACGGCCCTACTGCTCTCCGCCTATCTCTTCGCCGCGTCCGGGCCGCTGGCCAAAGTGCTCTACGGGATCGGTTGGCCCCCGGGGTCAGTGGCCCTGCTACGGCTGGCAGGGGCCACGGCCTTGCTCTCCGCCCCGACCCTGCTCGCCCTGCGTGGGCGCTGGGACGAGGTCAGACGCCGGTGGAAAGCCATCATGGGCTACGGGATCGTGGCCATGGCCGGCGTGCAGATCTTCTTCTTCCTAGCCCTTGAGCACTTGAGCGTCGCCGTGGCGGTGCTCGTGGAGATGATGGGCGCGCCCGTTCTGATCGTTGTCTGGGTATGGCTGCGGACCAGACGCTTCCCCGGTGCGGTGATCTGCGCAGGGCTGGTGGTGTGCCTGGTGGGCATGATGCTGGTCCTGGATTTCCGTGGCGCTCGGATGAGCTGGCTGGGTCTGGCGCTCGCCGTGGCGGCCGCCGGCTGCATGGCCGGATACTTCATGGTCTCCTCCAATCAGTCCATCAACCTGCCTCCCATCGCCTTCACCGGGCTCGGCATGGCCGTGGGCGCCGTGGTTGCAGTGATCACGACGCTGACCAAGCTCACCCCTGCTGAATTCGTCGTGGCCGACGTGGACTTCGCGGGGTTCGCGGTGTCCTGGTGGGTGCCTGCGCTGCTGCTGTTGTTCACCACGGCGGGCGCGTACTGGCTGGGTCTCATCGGCCTGCGCCACCTGGGGCCCACGTTGGGGTCCTTCGCCAACCTCACGGAGGTGCCGTTCTCCACGATCACGGCCTGGGTCATCCTCGGAGAGGCGCTGACCGGGTGGCAGCTGGTGGGGGGTCTGGTGATCCTGGCGGGAATCGTCCTGGTCAAGGCCCGGGATCCGGAGCGGCCGGTGGCCTGACCTGCTGCGCGCGGCCGGGCGTGACCCAGACCTCCGCAAAGTTGACGTGACAACCAAAGCCTTTCGGGTGTACGTTGATGACGTATCAACTACTTTGGTTCTCGAGAAAGGACGTCCATGAAGGTCGCCATCATCTCCGGCTCCGTTCGTAAGGGCCGCAATTCCGCACATGTCACCCGCTGGATCGAAGAGGCCGCCGCGAAGCTGGGCCGCGACGATGTCACGTTCGAGGTTGTCCCCCTGGCCGACTTCGACCTTCCGGCCTACGAGGACGTCCCCCCGGGAATGCTGGAGGAGCACACCACCGAGGCCGCCCGCGCCTGGAGCGCCAAGATCTCCGAGTTCGACGCCTACGTCCTCGTCACCCCCGAGTACAACCATGGCGTCCCCGGCGCACTGAAGAACGCCACGGACTTCCTGAGCAACGAGTGGCGGTCCAAGGTCATCGCCTTCGTGTCCTACGGTGCGGACGGCGGCGTGCGTGCAGTGGAGCAGTGGCGCCAGATCGTGGCCAACTTCGACATGATCGACATCCGCGCCACCGTTTCACTCGGCCTGTTCACGGACTTCGGCCCAGAGGGCGTTGCACCGCTGGAGCGGCGCGCGGGCGAGATCGAGAACACCCTGAATTCCCTCATCTCCACCGCCGAGCGCTGGGGAAAGTGACCCGCTGACCCGACCACACGACGTCGGGCATCATGAACGTCAGGCCGCGCCCCTCCAGGGCGCGGCCTGACGCGCATCCACCCCGACCACCACGCCGGATGAAAGAATGGGCATCGTGAGCATCCGCGTCCTGGCCGTCGGCAAGAAACACGAATCCTGGGTCACCGAAGGGATCGAGCGCTACTCGAAGCGCCTCAAGAAGCCGTGGGACCTCAGCTTCCAGTTGATCCCGCATTCCTCCCGTCAGGAGGACGCCGCCCGCACCGAGGAATCGGGGCGGCTGCTGGCCAAGATCAAGGACTCCGAGCACGTCGTGTTACTGGACGAACGCGGCAAGATGCTCTCCTCCCCCGGACTCGCCAAGAACCTACGCGCACGGCTGGACCGCGGCGCCCACATCACCATCATCATCGGCGGCGCATACGGCGTTGACCAGTCCGTCCACGCCCGAGCCGACCTGGTGTGGTCCCTCTCCGAGCTGGTCTTCCCCCACCAATTGGTGAGACTGATGCTGACGGAGCAGATCTACCGAGCGCAGGAGATTTCCTCCGGCGGTTCCTACCACCACGTCTAGGTCCCCGAGCCATGGGACCGGCGCCCAAGGGACCGACGCGAATACGTGCCGGTGCGAACGTCACTGTTGCGAATTCGTGCCGACGTACGCCGTTCGAGGTCATGTACCTGACGACGACGCACAGACCTGGTTGAATCAGCATTCGGCATTACGCTGGACCATGGTGACCCCACCGGGACCACCACATATCGCTCGAGTGCCGCTCGAGAATCCACGACCACCTAAGGAAGAAGTACTGATGGCTGACGCACAGGCGAACATCGGCGTCGTGGGACTGGCGGTGATGGGCTCCAACCTGGCCCGGAACCTGGCCTCCCGCAAGGGCAACACGGTGGCGGTGTTCAACCGCTCCCGTTCCCGCACCGACGAGCTCGTGTCCTCCCACCCCGAGGCCGGCTTCATCCCGAGCTTCTCCTACGAAGAGTTCGCCGCCTCCCTGGCCACCCCGCGCACCGCGATCATCATGGTGCAGGCCGGCAAGGGAACCGATGCCGTCATCGATGAACTGCTGCGTGTCTTCGAGCCCGGCGACATCATCATGGACGGTGGCAATGCCAACTTCCAGGACACCATTGCCCGAGAGTCCCGCATCCGTGAGACCGGCGTGCACTTCGTCGGGACCGGCATCTCGGGCGGCGAGGAGGGCGCGCTCAACGGCCCGTCCATCATGCCCGGCGGGTCAGCGGAGTCCTACACCACCCTCGGCCCCATCCTCGAGTCCATTGCGGCCCGCGCCGACGACGGTTCCCCCTGCGTGACCCACGTCGGCACCGACGGTGCCGGACACTTCGTGAAGATGGTGCACAACGGCATCGAGTACGCAGACATGCAGCTCATCGCCGAGGCCTACGATCTGATCCGCCGCGGCACAGGCAAGACGCCCGCACAGATCGCGGACATCTTCACCACCTGGAACCAGGGTGAGCTCTCCTCCTACCTGATCGAGATCACCGCAGAGGTCCTCAAGCAGGTGGACGCCAAGACCGGCAAGCCGCTCGTGGACGTGATCCTGGACGCCGCCGGCGCCAAGGGCACCGGCGCCTGGACCGTGCAGAACGCCCTGGACCTGGGGGTGCCTGTCACCGGCATCGCCGAGGCCACCTTCGCCCGTTCATTGTCCTCGGCCTCCGAGCAGCGTGCCGCCTCACTCGGTCTGGACGGCCCCACGCCCAAGCGTGTCTCCGACGTGGACGGGTTCATCGAGGACGTCCGTAAGGCCCTCTTCGCCTCCAAGATCATTGCGTACTCGCAGGGCTTCGACGAGATCGTTGCCGGTGCGGACAAGTACGACTGGGACATCGACAAGGGTGAGATCGCGAAGATCTGGCGCGCCGGCTGCATCATCCGTGCCCAGTTCCTGAACACCATCACCGACGAGTACGAGGCCGACCCGGATCTGCCCGCCCTGCTGCTGGCCCCTTACTTCCGCGCGCACCTCGAGTCCGCACAGGACGCATGGCGCCGTGTGGTCGTGGCCGCGACGCAGAACGGCATCCCTGCTCCCGCGTTCTCCTCCTCGCTGGCCTACTACGACGGCCTGCGCTCCGAGCGGCTTCCCGCAGCACTGGTGCAGGGCCAGCGCGACTTCTTCGGCGCCCACACGTACAAGCGTGTGGATCGTGAGGGCACGTTCCACACCACGTGGTCCGGCAAGCGTGAAGAGGTTGATCAGACGCCGTCCTGGCACTGACCCGCGCCATTTCGTTGCGGCCCGTCGTGGTCGGCCCCACTGGTGTGGGCCGGTTGCGGCGGGCCGTTTCGTTTCTTCACATGCTCTGTTCCTGACGTGCTCCGGGGGACTTTGGCAGACTCACTGCATGAGTTCAGCGCATCAAGATCGGATCCCCTCAGACGTGATTGCCCGCGTCGCCGAGAACCCCTTCGCCGCAACGGCATTTTTGGAGGACTATTCGCCAGCTGCCCGCAGCGAGGACGGCTCCACCCTGATGGACCTGTCCTTGGCCAGGGTCGCCGACCTGGTGGCCACGGACGGGATCGAGAACACCCGCTACAGCAATCTGGTGCGACGCTTCATCGAAGAAGGCGCATCGCCTACCCCTTCCGCCAGGGAGAGCGGGGCCTTCATCTACGCCAACACCGTCTTCGAGACCAACCCGGACGATCGTCCCTGGGAACGCGAGAACCGCGACCTGAGGGAACACCGCGCCCTGGTCCATGCGACCGACTCCTGGAGGTCATCCCGTTCGCTCCCTACCACCACCCCCGGGCAGCAGCCGTCGCAGAGGACCTGCAGTTCCCGGAACCACCTTTGGCGCCGCGGTTCGTACCAGAGCAGTGGCCCGCCCCTGACTCCCCGGTGGACAGGCTGGGTTACAGCATCCATCTCTTCGACCAAGAGGAACCACTGCCCAAGATCAAGCCGGGCATGCTGCGCACGCTGAGCGCGCAACTCTCACCTCAGGTGGTGGCCGGATTCGATCTGGAAGGGCTGAGCCGCCACATCAGCAAGCAGTTGGGAAAGACCTTCCTGCGGCCGTTGAGGGATTTCCCGATCCACAAGGATGACACCCTGGCCCGAATCTCCCCGGTGGTGGAGATCCTCTGCATCTACGGAGAACTCGATCGCGCCGCGGCCGGGCTGCGACCCCTGTTGGAACTGCCCACCGAGACCTACTGGATCTCTGCCAACAGGACCTACGCCGATGCGGGCGCATCGCTGGTCTTCTTCGCGGAACTGGCCGGACGCACCGATCTGGTGGAGGAGTTCGACCCGTTGGCGGCTTCCGGGCTGTTCCGCCCCGTCAACGACCCGGTCGACATGGTGCACTGGGAGCAGTACCTCCCCTTGGATGAGCGGAAGGAGGAGGTGGACAGGTCTGCGCCGGGAGAACCGCGAGGCGACCTTGCTCCCAACCTGCTGAGGTCCTTGTCCTCCTGCATATGGGTGTGGGTGCACAACCGCTCGCCATTGCTCTCGCGGCAACGCTGCGTGTTCGAGATCGACTCCATCATCAAGGAACTCTTCACCTTGCCGGGGTACAGGCCATGGTCGGACTCCGCCTACCCTTATCCGCCGAAGGGCCTGACCGCCTGACGTCCGCGCCGCAGCAGGCATCCGGTCAGGGTCCCTGCGTACCCTGGAGACGTCATGCCCCAACATCCCGTTTCCAGCAGCGTCCTGGACAAGTTCACGCCCGCCACCCGGGAGTGGTTCCAGGGCGCCTTCCCCGCGCCAACGTCCGCTCAGGTGGGCGCTTGGGATGCGATCTCGCAGGGCCACCATGCACTGGTCATCGCCCCGACCGGTTCAGGTAAGACCCTCTCCGCATTCCTCTGGGCGCTGGACTCCTTCATCCGCAAGGCTCAGCCACCGGAGAACTCGGACGGTACCCAGGACGCCTTACCGATCCCTCACCACGACAGCCTGTCCTCCAAGGCCGCCCGCGCAGCGGCCAAGCACGAGAACCAGGGCACCCGCGTCCTCTACATCTCGCCCCTGAAGGCCCTGGGCGTGGACGTGGAACGCAACCTGCGTTCTCCCCTGATCGGCATCACGCAGACCGCCCGCCGGCTCGGCGTCTCCACGCCCGACGTCAGTGTGGGCATCCGCAGCGGGGATACCGACCCGGCCACTCGTCGCCGGCTGGCGACCCATCCGCCGGACGTACTCATCACAACGCCAGAATCCCTCTACCTGATGCTCACGTCCAAGGCACGGGAGACCCTGAGCAACGTGGACACGGTGATCGTGGACGAGGTCCATGCCGTGGCCGGCACCAAGCGCGGCGCTCACCTGGCCCTGAGTCTGGAACGCCTCGACGCGTTGCTGAAGAAGCCTGCCCAGCGCATCGGCCTCTCCGCCACGGTGGAGCCACGCCACGAGGTCGCTCGGTTCTTGGGCGGTTCGCGTCCGGTGGCCGTCGTGGCCCCCGAGTCCGTGAAGAAGTGGGGCCTGAGCATCACGGTGCCCGTCTCCGACCTCGCCGATCTCCCCTCGGCCTCCTCCGCCCACGACCTGGGTCCCGCATCCTCCCCCGAGGCCGGTGCGAGCATCTGGCCACACATCGAGGAACAGATCGTCGACCTGATCGAGGCCAACAACTCCACCATCGTCTTCGCGAACTCGCGTCGTCTGGCCGAGCGGCTCACGGGTCGCCTGAATGAGATCCATGAGGGCAGACAAACCCCCGAGCCGAACGCAGAAATGCCCGACGACGTGTGGCTGGCTCCCGCCGGAAACGGCGCCGAAGGCGCCGTGCCGCCCAGCCTGGGCGACGTGCTCAGCGAAGTCGAGTTCACGTCGTCGGGCATAGCCCCCAAACGCACGCCCGCCGACATGATGGCCCAGGCGGGCCAGACGTCCGGCGCACCCGACGTCCTGGCGCGCTCCCACCATGGCTCCGTGTCCAAGGAACGCAGGGCCGAGATCGAGGACGACCTCAAGGCAGGGCGCCTGCGGTGCGTGGTGGCCACGAGTTCGTTGGAGCTCGGCATCGACATGGGGCTCGTGGACCTGGTGGTCCAGGTGGAAGCTCCGGGATCCGTGTCGTCCGGGCTACAACGCGTGGGCCGCGCCGGGCACCAGGTGGGCGCACCGAGCCGCGGCGTGTTCTTCCCCAAACACCGTGGCGACCTGATCTCCTCCGCCGTCACCGTGGAACGGATGCTGGCAGGTCGGATCGAGGCCCTACACATCCCCACCAACCCCTTGGACGTTTTGGCACAGCAGACCGTGGCCGCGTGCGCGCTTGGACCTGTGGATGTGGAGGAATTCTTCGACCTCGTACGCGGCTCCGCGCCGTTCGCGTCCCTGCCACGCTCGGCCTTCGAGGCCACGCTTGACCTGCTCTCCGGCAAGTATCCGTCGGACGAGTTCGCCGAACTACGCCCGCGCATCCTCTGGGACCGCGACGGCGGAACCATCGAGGGACGGCCAGGGGCACAACGCCTCGCGGTGACGTCCGGGGGGACCATCCCGGATCGGGGCCTTTTCGGGGTCTTCCTGGCCGGATCGGACGAGTCCACCGATGCGCCCGGGGCTGCCGCCAAGGGCGGCAAACGCGTGGGTGAGCTGGACGAGGAGATGGTCTACGAGTCCCGCGTGGGCGACGTCTTCGCGCTCGGGGCCACGAGCTGGCGGATCGAGGACATCACCCACGACCGAGTCTTGGTGTCCCCCGCATTCGGTCAGCCCGGGAAGCTGCCGTTCTGGCATGGCGACGGGCTGGGGCGCCCGTACGAACTCGGTGTGGCGCAGGGTCGTTTCCAGCGTGAGCTGGCGCAGGCGCCCGAGGCCGAGTCGCGGACGCGGCTGGCCGACATCGGCCTGGACGAGTGGGCCCAGGACAACCTGCTGGCCTACCTGCGGGACATGACGGAGTCCACCACCACGGTCCCGTCGGATACCACGCTGGTGTTGGAGCGTTTCCAGGACGAGCTGGGTGACTGGCGCGTCATCCTGCATTCCCCATTCGGGATGCCTGTGCATGCTCCGTGGGCGTTGGCCGTCGGCGCGCGCTTACATGAGCGATATGGCATGGACGGCTCCGCCATGGCCGCAGACGACGGAATCGTCCTGCGCGTTCCCATGGCCGATGCCGAGCCCCCGGGCATGGATCTCTTCCTCTTCGACGCGGACGAATTGCGTTCCATCGTCACGGAGGAGGTCGGAGCGTCCGCGCTGTTCGCTGCACGATTCCGCGAGTGCGCAGCCCGCGCGCTACTGCTTCCCCGCCGCGATCCTGGCAAACGCACACCGCTGTGGCAACAGCGACAACGCTCCTCGCAACTGCTGGCCGTCGCCGCCAAATACCCGCAGTTCCCCATCATCCTGGAGACCGTCCGCGAGTGTCTGCAGGACGTGTACGATCTGCCGGCCCTGCACCAGGTCGCCTCCGCCCTGAGTTCACGCAAGATCCGTGCCGTCGAGGTGGATACCGCCACCCCGAGTCCCTTCGCTCAGTCGCTGTTGTTCGGCTACGTTGCCCAGTTCTTGTACGAGGGCGATTCGCCGTTGGCCGAGCGACGGGCGGCCGCGTTGTCCTTGGATCCCACACTGCTGTCCGCCTTGTTGGGGCAGGACGAACTGCGGGAGCTGCTGGATGCCGATTCGGTGGCCCAGGTCGAGGCGCAGGCGCAGCGTCTGACGCCGGACCGGCGGCTCAAGGGGTTGGAAGGCGTGGCGGACCTGCTCCGGCTGTTGGGCCCGTTGTCCGCCGATGAACTCGCCGAACGGCTGCAAGGGGGGATGTCCGAGGGTTCGCAGATGCCCAACGACACGGATGTGGTCTCCGCCCTGCACAACACGGACGACATGTACGACACGGACGACACGCACGCCACCAGCGCACAGGCGGCGGCTTGGGCCTCCGAACTGGTCACCGCCCGTCGTGCCTTGGCCGTCCAGATCAACGGGCGCCCCGTTTTCGCGGCCATAGAGGACGCCGCGCGACTCCGCGATGCGTTGGGAGTCGCCCTACCGATGGGCGTCCCCATAGCCTTCGTGGAGCCCGTCCCCGATCCACTGGGTGACCTGGTGGGCAGGTACGCCCGCACGCATGGGCCCTTTACCGCCTCGGAGGCTGCGTCTCGGCTGGGACTGGCCTCTGCCGTCGTCACCCAGACGTTGCTGCGCTTGGCCGACGAGAAACGCGTCACCGCCGGCGAGTACCGCCCCATTCCGGCGGGCGAGACCGAGTGGTGCGAGACCACCATCCTCCGTCGGATCCGCGCGCGCTCCCTCGCTGCGCTTCGGGCCGAGGTGGAGCCGGTCGAGTCCGGGGCCCTGGCCCGTTTTATGCCCGATTGGCAATACATACCTCAGCAGCTCCAGGGCGTCGATGGCGTAGCGCTCGTCATCGAACAGCTCTCCGGGGTGCCCATTCCCGCCTCGGCATGGGAGGGCTTCATTCTGCCCGCCCGCGTTCGGGGCTACCAACCCGGATGGTTGGATGAGTTGCTGGCCTCCGGAGAGGTGCTCTTCTCGGGTGCGGGATCGTTGGCGGGGAACGACGGTTGGATTGCGTTGCACCTCACCGATTCGGCGCCGTTGACGCTGCGCCGCTCCGAGACCTTCCAACCCGGCGAGTTGCATCAGCGTGTGATGGATGCGCTCGCGGGTGGTGGCGGCTGGTTCCTGGGACAGCTCGCCACGCTATTGAACGCGTCCGGCGCCGATCCTTCCGTGGATCCAGGGTCCGCGGCCTTCGTGACCGAGACGGATCTTGCCGCCGCACTCTGGGACCTGGTGTGGGCCGGATACGTCACCAACGACACCTTCGCCCCGGTTCGTGGGCTGCTGGCAGGGTCAGGCGCATCGTCCAGATCGAAGTCATCATCGCGGGGCGGAGCACATCACCGTCAGCCCGAACCCCGCGCACGCAGTGCACGCTTCGGCCATGTGCGCGGGCTCCGCTCACGCGGGGCCGGTACCGGGCTGCGGCCCGGCGGGACCGAAGATCACGGCGAGACCGGTGCGGCAGCCGGACAGGCGTCGCTAGGCATAGACCGGCGTGGAAGCGGCCGTGCGGTGATCGCTTCACCCGCGGCGCAGGGGCGTTGGTCGCTGCTACCGTCTCCGGAGGCGGATCCAACCGTTCGTGCCCATGCGACAGCGGAGGTCCTGCTGGACCGGTACGGCGTGCTGACCAAGGGCAGCGTCGAGGCCGAGGAGATTCCTGGTGGATTCGGGATGCTTTACAAGGTGCTCGCCCGCATGGAGGACTCCGGTTTGGCACGGCGCGGATACTTCGTGGAACGGCTCGGTGCCGCCCAGTTCTCGATGCCTGCCACTGTGGATCGTCTGCGAAGTCATTCGCGTGAGGATGAGGCGCGGGCATCGGCACCGATTGCCCTGGCGTTGTCCGCATGCGACCCAGCGAATCCATACGGGGCGGCACTTCCGTGGCCCGCCCTGCCTGTTGCTGACGGAGCTACTACCGCGGCTACAGGTCATCGTCCCGGGCGTAAGGCCGGTGCCATCGTGGTGCTGGTCGATGGTGAACTCGTGCTCTATGTCGAACGAGGCGGGAAGACGGTGCTGTGCTTCGACGCGTCGGAGTCGGTGCTCGCTGCGGCTGCGCCTGAGTTGGTGCGGTGCCTGCGGACTGCGCGGGTGCAGAAGTTGTCGATGAACAAGGTCAACGGCCTGCCGATCCTCGATACGCCGTTGGCTCGGGCTCTGGTCGGCGCAGGGTTCGGAACGTTGCCCTCCGGCCTGCGCTGGCGGGGTTGAGTCCAACTCTCGCCAGTGCGGCTGAGCTGGCCCGGATACCTATCCACCTACCCACTGACCAACTGGCCCACCTACCCGCCATACCCAGCGCTACCCATCGCACACTTGTCCTGACCTCCTGCTGAGCGGCGTCGTTCTCTGTGTGGCTGGGCCGAGGCGTATGGGGTTCCGAAGCAACTATGCGGTGCCGTGTCCCAGAAGTGCGTCGGCCATCTGCTTGAGGTGGTCTTCTGCGGCGAAGATGACGTCTTCTTGGCGTTGGAGGTCGTGTTCGCGCTCGGCTTGTTGTTGGCGTTGGTCGCCTCGTCCTTCGCGGTAGCCGCGCCAGTAGTGATCCTCCGCCACGGACATCGGGGATTCGGTGGGGAAGGCCCGGGTCGGTGAGGTGAACTTCATGCCGTTGGACAGGACGGTGAGGATGGCGCCGCCGCCCAGGATCTCGCGGCCGCGTTGACCGCTGGGGTTGTTGGCATCGTCGTCTCGTGCGGCTTGCGTACCGATTTCGGTATCGATGACGCCTCCGCCACGACCGGTGTCCCGACCTGCGACAGCGCTGCTGCCCTGTCCACAGAGACTGATGTCGTCCGGCGTGCTGGGTTCGGAATGAGTGCTGGGTTCGGGTTCGGTGGTGGTTCCGTCTGCTTCTTTGAGGAGGTTGTGTCTGGCGCAGAGTCCTTGGCCGTTGGAGTAGCTGGTGGGGCCACCGTCTGCGTGGCGTTGGATGTGGTCGAGGTGTCTGATGGGGGCGTCGCAGAACGGGTATCGGCAGTGCCCATCGCGGAGGGCGAGCATCTTGCCCAGCCCGTCGGGGAAGGTGCGGGCGGTGGATTCCATTCGCATCAACGCCCCACTGGTCGGTTCCGTGTACAACCGCCGCAACGTGGCCGCGTGTCTGGTGTGGGCGGTGTGGATGAGTTCCCTCGCCATCTCGGCCGGGTAGGGGCCCAGACCGAAGATCTGCGCCGGTTGGTCCGTGATCCCGAAGGCCGCTAGGTCGGTCATCACCAGGTTGACGTGGACACCCACACCGGCCGGGAGCAGCAGTCCGAGTGTGGGGTCGTACTCCATCGCCACCGGCACCGCTTGTCCAGGCGCACTGGTCCCGTCATCTTCAGGGACGAGCTGGCTGAAGAGGTCCCCGACGGTTTCGACGTCGCCGAATCCAATGGTCGGTGCGCAGGACTCCCCTGCTGCGTTCCCATCGGCGCTGACTTCGGGTGTTTGGGTGCAGGGGTGGCCTGGTTGTCCGCCGCAGCCGATGTGGTGGGTTTTCAGGAACTCGTCGGGGACTCCCTTGGTCGCTTTGGCCCAGCCGATCACCAACGCGGTGAGGAGGTCGGCCTTGAGTTGGTCCTGGGTGCGTTCATCCTCATCATGTCCGTCCTTGCCGTGTCGCTTGGAGCGGGCGTACGTGGACAGGATGGTTTCCATCGCCTGACCCGCGATTCCGGGGAGGAGGGCGTTGAGGTTCATCATCCCGTCGGGCCGGTAGGTGAATCCTGCCCGGCGTTGTTCGGCGGCTTTCTTGCGGCGTTCGGCGACCAATTCTGGTTCGAGTTGGGCGACCACACCGTCGAGGCGTTTGCGCAGTTCCCGTAACCCGAGGTTGGGGAGGTCTTCGGCCAGGGTGTCGTCGGCTTCGGAACGGCCGGCCGGGGTCAATAAGGAGGTGTGCTTGAAGAGGGTCAGGGCTTGCTCCTCGGATACTTTCCCGTCCACCCAGAGTCGGAAGGTCTGTGGGGCCTGGTCCGGGCATTCGGAGGCGAGGTCCACGAGGTGGCGGGCCCGGGACCCGTTCAGTTTCCGCGCCAACCCGAGGTCCTTACCGACCTCGGCGGGGACGTTCCTGACCGAGCGTTCGGCCGCTTCCGCGGCCAAGCAGCGGGCCTGGACTATGTGGGTGGTGAGCAGGGCTTGACGAGCCTCAATCATGCGCTTAACCGTTTCCAGCGCAGCCAGCCCGGCCAACGCCTCGCCGTCACCCCAGCTGGCGAAAGCCTCGGCGTTCAACAAGGCGACGTGGCTTTTGAGCTCCGCCAACGCTGCCGGCGGGCGAGGCATTTCATCTTCAAGTGAGCGCCCCTTGGCAGCAGAAGTACTAGCCGCCTTGGCATTTGGCGCGCTCACCCCTGCGGCAGGTGCAATGGCCAGGTTGGCATCACCACGACAAGCGGAAGTAATACCGGCAGGGACTGACGATGTCGTGGCCTCGGCCGTTGTGCCGGGCGCGGCAGCCACCCAGCCGGCAGGTGTCCCGGCTTGGGCGGCCTGCCCCTGCTGCTGTGGTTTCTGGTCCCCTGAGGTGGTGTGTCCCCCTGAGCGGATCCCCCGATTCGCTTCCATGCACTAACTCTACTAGCACAGAACAACCAGAGCCAGTGCTTTTCTTAACTGCCAGGTGATTCCCAGATACCCGGGATCTAGGG